>JAEURA010000249.1 GCA_016789005.1 Anaerolineae bacterium | reverse complement strand
TCTGTCTTGAGCGTTGGGTGGTATTTGTTTTTCAGGACCAACTTTCGGCCGTTTAAATTTTTTGCAGTCTATCTTTTTTTATAATTAATCTACGCTCTCGTTGGGGCGGCTCGCGAGCCGCCCGCGCTGCCTGAAAGATCGTCACGGGTACGGCGGGCGCGTCGCGCCGCGCCCCTACCAAGGGCAATTTTCAAACACCCTCTAGAGGCATGACGTTTCGTGCGTCCGTGATAGGGGCGGGGTGCTGCCCTCCTATCACCGTTGACCCGCGATCTCTTCCACCTCTGTCGAGACGACGACGAAGTCGAACGGGAGCGCGCCGAAGCCGATGCGCGCGGCAAGTTCCCGCGCCCGGCTCTCGTCGAAGTCCCCGCTGATCATCACCTCCACGCCGATCTCGCTGTTGATGACCGGCTCGGTGATGACCTGATCATCCACCCGCACCGCCAGCACGTCGCCGATGTGATCGCGGGTGTAGCGCATCATCGCCTCGCCGCCCGCCGGCGTCAGGGTGATCAGCACCGCCCAGCCGCCGAAGGTATCCGACTGCGCTTTGGCGCTGAGGATGTCGGCGCTGCTGACGACGACTTCGCCGCCGGCGGCATCGACGAATTCGATCCCGCCGCGGCTCGTCAGGACCGGGTAGACTTCAGACGGCTCGTAGCCGGGGGGCAGGCGCACCACCAAGCCCTCCGCCAGGACTTCCGTCTGCGCGCCGCTGTAGCCGAGCGCGCCCAGCCGCGCCCCGATCACCTCCTCCGCCGCCTCCAGGTCGGCGGCGCTGTACTCGCTGACCACCGGTTGGAGCGTGTAGCGCGTCATCTGCATGGCGGGAGTCGGCTGCTGCATGGGACCGGAGGTCGCCCCGCTGAACAGCAGCAGCAGCGCGCCGATCATCTCCAGCAGGCGTTCAAAACACGTAGGCTGTAGCTCCACCATCTCACTTCACCCGGATCATCCGACGATGGGCAATGCCCGGCGGCAGTTTCAGATTGTGCGCCAGCACGGCGCGGTTGTAGCGCTCGATCTCAGTACGCAGCGCCGGCGTGAGCGCGCCGGCGTCTTTCTGGGCAGTCAGACGCGCGTAGTCTTTTTCCAGCGCCTTTCCCTCTTCGATCCACGCCGGGGCGAGGTCGTTGTCTTTCAGAAGCTTGTGCGCCATGCGCAGCGCTTCCGGCGTGTGAGCATCGTCGGACGGTTTCAGACGTCTGCCCGCCCCCGGCAGGTCGTCGAACTTGCCCTCCTGCATGGCGCGCTTCATGATGTCGTCGATCACGTCAGGCACAGCTGCGCCTCACGGCACGCGGAAGGTGGACTGCACCCGCCCGTTGCGGTCGCTCAGCGTCAGGGTGTCGCCCGGTTCCAGGACGGCGGCGTCGCGGTCCCAGAAGAGGGCGATGGCGGTGTCGTCGCCGACGCGCGTGAAGACCGTCACCAGCCCGCCCTGGAAGAGGCGCTGCTCCGGGAAGGTGTAGGTGCTGCCCTGCCCGTCGCGCAGCGTCCAGCCGTTGAGGTCGATGACCGCGCCGTTGTTGCGGATTTCGATGCCCTCCGAGGTGAGCGCGCCGGGGCTGACCACCCGGACGATCTCCACCTGGGCGTTGACCGCCGTCGCCGGCAGGGTCGCGGATGGCGTGCTGCTGGGCGTGGGCGACTGGCTTGGCGTGAAGGTGGCGGTCGGCGGCGTGCCCGAAGGCGAAGGAGTCGCCGATGGGGTGAGCGCACCGGCTTCGGTCGCCTGCAGCTGGGCGGCGGTCAGCTCGCAGCCCTCCAGCGGGATGATCAGCGTCTGCCCGATTTGCAGGAAGACCGAAGTCTCTTCGGTCAAGCCATTGACTTCCAGCAGGTCGAAGCCGCTGACGCCGAATTCCTCGGCGACGGCGAACGGCGTATCGCCCTCCTGAAGGGTGTACAGCACACAGTTGGGGGGCAGCGCCGCCGCCGTGCTGGCAAGTTCCGCGCCGCCGCTGGCGACCAGCGTTTGATCCAGGGTGGCGGCGGGCGCGCGGGTGGTGAACCCTGCCCCGGCGGTCTCGATCAAGCCGGTGGGCAGGCTGACGATTGCGGGCGTACCGGGCAGCGGCGTGGCGGTGATGATGATCACCTGCGGCGAGGCGTCCGGGTTGGGCGTAGCCGTCACCAGGATCGGCACGGTGATGACGATCTGCGCCGGCTCCTCCTGGGGATTACGCGAATTGATGTAGGTCATCGCGCCGAAGGTCACCGCCAGGGTGACGATCACCGTCAACAGCATGTAGCCTATCGGAATCCGCCGCATTGCGCACCGCCTCGCAGAAATCTTGAGAAACACCTTGCGGAGATTCTAACGGATTCAGGGACTCATGGAAAGTTGGGGGATTCTTACGCGCCGGAACGGCGGCGCAGCACAAAAAACCCTAATCCTGTCTGGGTTATTTGTCTGCTATGATGCAAACAGGCACTATGTTTGCTGGATTGACCAACCTGATGGTCGAAAGAAAACGTGTTCAACCCCATGTTCGGACGGCGCTGCTCTACGCGACTGCGGCGTCGGCATGGATAGTTTTCTCCGATTCTATCCTGCTCACCCTGTTTGGCGGCGCATTCCGGGATATCCCGGCGCTCAGCATCCTCAAAGGTCTGGGATTCGTCGTCGTCACGTCGCTGCTGCTTTACTTCCACCTGCGACATGAATTCAAACAGCAGATGCGCCAGGAAGCCGACCTGCAGGCGGAGATTCGCAAATCCCGCGAGTACCAGGCGGGGCTTCAGGCGAGCGAAACGCGCTTTCGCAGGGCGGTGGAGGAAGCGCCGCTGCCGATCCTGATCTTCGCTGACGATAGCGAAATTCTGAGCGTCAGCCGCGCCTGGCTGGAGATCACCGGCTACCGCGCCGATCAGCTGACCACGCTGGAACAGTGGCTTACGCTGGCATATGGCGACCGCCGGCAGCAGGTGCGGGCGGTCATCAACGATCTCTTTTCGCTCGACCACCGCGTCGATGAGGGCGAATTCGCCATCGTCTGCGCCGACGGTTCTCAGCGCATCTGGGCGTTCAGCTCAACCCCGCTGGGACGTCTGAGCGACGGGCGGCGGGTGGTGATCAGCATCGCCACCGATGTCACCGAAGACAAGCGCATCCGCGATGAACTGCACCACAGCAATCAGTTTCTGCAAACTCTGGTCAAATCCTCTCCTCTGGGAATCACCGTCACCAACCCTGCCGGCATTGTGCAGATCTGGAATTCCGCCATGGAACGGATCAGCGGTTGGACGGAGGCGGAAGCCGTCGGTCGATTCCTGCCCATCCTGCGCGACCAGGATCGCGGACAGTTTGAGATGCTGTTGAAACGGCTGGCAGCCGGCGAGACCATCACCGGCTTGGAGGCGGAACGCGGTCATCGTGACGGCTCGACGATCTATATCAGCCTCTCCGCCGGTCCGCTCTACGATCCGAACGGGGCTTACGTGGGCATCGTGGGCATTGTCAAGGAAATCGGCGAGCGTATCCGCGCCGAAGCCGCACTGCGCGAGAGCGAAGAACGCTTCCGGCAGCTGGCAGAGAACATCCATGAAGTGTTCTACCTGAACGATGCGCAGAAACAGCAGATCCTTTACATCAGCCCCGCCTATGAGCAGATATGGGGGCAAAGTCGCGAGAGCCTGTATCAGGACCCCCGTTCATTTGTCGAACCGATTCACCCCGAAGACCGTCCGGCGGTATTCGCCAGCTTCGAAGAACAGCGCCAGGGGCGTCCCATCGATATTACCTATCGGTTGATTCATCCGGACGGAAAGATGCGCTGGGTGCGGTCGCGCGCTTTCCCGGTCATCATGGATGGACAGCTGCGCCGTATCGCCGGGATCGCCGAAGACATCACCGCGCTGCGTGAAACCGAGGCGAACCTGAAGCGTCTGGCGGAACAGATGGCAGATTTGCAGGAAGCGGAGCGGCGCGAGATCGCTCACGAGCTGCACGACGAGATCGGGCAGACGCTGACCGGCTTGAGCCTGTCGCTGGAGATGCTGCGCCGCGATCACTTCGCGGACGATAGCGAGGAGATAGCGGTCATTCAGGAGATCGTCCAGGGCTTGATGCGGCGGGTGCGCGAGATATCGCTCGATCTGCGCCCGGCGATGCTCGACGATCTGGGACTGCTGCCGGCGCTGCGCTGGCTGTTTCGACGCTATACGGAACGCACGGGGCTTCACGTTCAGTTCCAGGCGTCGGGCGTCGAGCGGCGCTTTGAACGCCGGTTGGAGACCGCCATCTATCGCGTGATTCAGGAGGCGCTGACCAACGCCGCGCGCCATGCCGGCGTTCAGGAGGTCATCGTCAACCTTTGGGCGAACCAACGCCGGATCGTCGCGCTGATCGAAGATCACGGCAGGGGGTTCGACGTGAAAAAACAGCGCGCTGAGGCGATGACGGCAGGGCTGATGGGGATGCGCGAACGCACCGACCGCCTGGGCGGTCAGTTCCTGCTGGATTCGACCGTCGGCAAAGGGACGCAGATCATCGCCGACTTCCCGCTGGAGCCGTTCGCGTCTGATCGGCGCGCTGCCTCGCCGATCAGTGCGTCTGTATCGGAAGGAGATGGCTCATGATCCGCATCATCCTGGCGGATGATCATCAGATGGTACTTGACGGACTGGCGCGCATGCTGGCGGATGAACCGGATTTCAGTATCCTGGCGACTGCCAAAGAGGGACTGGAGGCGGTGCGGCTGGTCGAACAGTTCAGACCCGATCTCCTCATCGCCGACCTGATGATGCCGGGGATCAATGGTCTGGAAGTGACACGACGGGTCCAGCGCACTGACCCGGTGAAGGTCATCATTCTGTCGATGCACGCCGATGAATCCTATGTATTAGAAGCGCTGCGCAGCGGCGCGCGCGGCTACGTTCTAAAGGAAGACAGCCGCACCAGCCTGATTCGCGCCATCCGTGAGGTGATGGCAGGACGGCGTTATCTGAGCGCGCCGCTTTCCGAACGCGCTATCGAAAGCTACCTGAACTTGCACGAACCCTCCGCTGACCCGTATGAGAGCCTGACGGCGCGCGAGCGCGAAGTATTCCAGCTGCTTGCCGAGGGACATGGCAACAAAGCCATTGCCGATCGGCTGTCTATTGGCGTCCGCACGGTCGAAACGCACCGGGCGAACCTGATGGAAAAGCTGAATCTGCACACGCCGGCGGAAATCATCCATTTCGCCTATCAGCGTGGAATCCTCAGATAGGTATACGGCGCGGCGCTCCCCGGCGGTCATCTGCGCCCCATCTCCCCACGTAGATCGCGGCATTCACCAATCGCAAAATCTCCGTAGAGATCAGCACTTTTTTCCGTAGTTCTGCGGATGTCGCACGCTGACCCTTCAACGTATCCTGACTGTATACGGTTAAGCTCACGCTTGTGCGCCCACTGGAGTGGACATGGCTGCCGCATTGATCCTCGTCCTCACGAATAATGCTGCTCTGGGGTGCTCCTTACAGCGTCTGCTGTCTCGGTCCAAAGAATTCTCGACCCGGTTGATGGCACAGCCGCCAGCGGATGATCTGGCGGCGGTCAACATTCTGGTGGAGTCCGCTGATCCTATCGTCCTTCTGGTCATGCGAATGCCGGCTGTTGAAGACCTGACGATCCTCCGACAGCTTCGCGCGCGATTCCCAGAAGTTCGCATCATCGCTGTTCTCACCGAGGATCTTGACGACTATCGGTCTCTAGCCCGGTCGACTGGAGCCTCTGAGTGCATCGTCCAGAGAGACCTGACGACTGCTCTGGTCCCAGCGCTGCTCCGGCTCGCCCCAGAGGGCAGCGCCGGTTCACCACCTGATTTCCAACACTAGCTGAAATACAAGGATCCCCATGACAGCAGAGTCATCCCGGCAGCAGCCCGGTCTGCACCAGGATCTTCCCTTCGGGGAAACCACACTAGCGCTCGCCAAGGCGGTTGAGCAAAGTTCTTCATCGATTGTTGTCACCAACGCCGAAGGCAGCATCGAATATGTGAACCCGAAGTTCACTCACCTGACCGGCTACACACTGGCGGAGATCAAAGGGCAGACGCCTCGTTTCCTCAAATCGGGGCATACCAGCCCGGAAGAGTACGCCGAACTGTGGCGGACGATCACCTCTGGAAACGAATGGCACGGCGAATTCCTGAACAGGAAGAAGAACGGCGAACTCTATTGGGAGCAGGCGTCGATTTCGCCGGTCTTGGACGGTGAGGGACGCATCACCCATTTTGTCGCTGTGAAAGAGGACATCACCGACCGCAAGCGCATCGAAAGCGACCTCGCCCGGCTGAATCAGGAGCTTGAGGCGCGCGTTCAGGAGCGCACCGCTCAGCTGCAATCTGCCAACCAGCGCATCGCGGCGATCCTGGACAGCGCGAGCGACGCTATCCTGCTGATTGACACCCAGGATCGCATCGACCTCTTCAACCCCGCTTTCAGCCGTATGTTCGGCTACCGGGGCGACGAGATTCACGGCGCGGCGGCGGGCTTAGGCATCTCGCCCGATCATATCCAGGAATTCTTGTTCGCCCTGCGCCGAACCCGTACCAGGGGATCGGCAGAGTATCTGGAAGCGCGCGCCCGGCGCAAGGATGGCTCGGATTTCGACGTGAGCTGCGCTTTCGGTATCGTCATTCACAACGGACATATCGTGTGCAATATTCACGACATCACGCTGATCAAGGAGGCAGAGCGTCTGAAAGATCGTTTCGTCTCGATGGTCAATCACGAGTTACGCACGCCGCTGAGCGCCATTGTAGTGATCGCCGAAACGCTGACCAACTACTACGAGCGCCTCTCAGATGACCGACGCATCGGCAAGATTCAGCAGATCGTCGAACAGACGCACATCATGAGCGAACTGGTCGAAGGGGTGCTGGACATGCGGCGGCTCGCCCTGCAGCGCGCGCAGCGCAGCTATCCCGCGCTGGATATGTGCGCCGTCGTGCGCCGCACCATCGCCGATCTTCAGATGCCATCGCAGGAAAAACGCCAGGAGGTGACTCTGGTGTGCATCCCAGAGAATCCCTGTATCGTTCAGCAGGATGCCACCGACATGCGGCAGATCTGGCGCAACCTGATCGGCAATGCCATCAAGTACACGCCGGAAGATGGACACATCACGGTGCGCGTCGGCAGGATGACAATCGACGCGGCGGGCGCGCCGGAAGACTCTCTGGAATGGTCGTTCGATATGCCGGCGGGGCTGGCACAGGGCAGTTATGTCCTCGGTCAGGTGGAAGACGACGGCTACGGCATTCCAGCAGAAAATCAGCAGCATCTCTTTGAGCGTTTCTATCGAGGATGGGCGACCGCCAGCCATATCCCAGGCACAGGTTTGGGGCTGGCGCTGGTCAAGGAAATTCTGGATCAATGCGGGGGGCACATCCTCGTCAGCAGTGAACTGGGACACGGCAGCCGCTTCACTTTTTTCGTACCGGTGGGGGAAGCGGGCGAAGCAGCGGAGCGCCCCGTGTCTGATGAAGATGCTCAGTCGTAAACTGCAAGGGGGTGGGGGTGCGAATGCCGCACCCCCACCAGAACCGCAACGCCCCGTTGAAAGAAACGCGTCTTCGTTTAGTTCCCCAGGAAGGCGTCCACGTTGGCGCTGGTGACCAGCACCGTCGGCACGTAGATCGTGCTCAGGCTGATGGTCTCGCCGCCCAGGTAGCGTTCGATGGTGTCGGCGACCGTCGCGGCAATGCCGTCGAGGTCCTGCGAGATCGAAGCCTCGAAATTGCTGCCGGCGGCGATGGCGTCGAGCGCCTGCGGGTTGGCGTCGATGCCGACGATGACGATACCCTCGCCCTGGCGTCCCGCCGCCTCAATCGCCTGGAGCGCGCCCAGCGCCGGCTGATCCCACGCCGCCCAGACCGCCCTGATGCTGCCCGGTTCGGGGTTCGCTGCCAGCACCGCTTCCATCTTGGCGCGCGAATCGGCGATGCCGCCGTCGTTCACGTCCGGGGTGATGCGGTCGATGATGGTGATGTCCGGGTGGTTGGCGAAGATGGCGTCGGCGACGATGCCGCGCTTCTGCACCGGCGGGTAGGGGTCGAAGACGAACATGACCACGCCGCCCGCGCCGCCGATACGGTCCACGACGTAGGTTGCGGTCTCTGCCGCCATCGCATAGCCGTTGCCGGTGACGTTGGTCACGAGCAGCGGGTCGGTCCCGGCGTCCATGCCGAAGACCGGGATGCCAGCGTCGGCAGCCGCCTGCAAGCCCGCGCCAACCTGCGCCGGATCAACATTGATGACGATGGCGTCCACCCCCTGGTTGACGACATCTTCAATGCGTGAGACGACGGCGGCGACATCGCCGGCGGTGTCGATGACGTTGACCGACCAGCCCCTGGCTTCGGCGGATGCCTGGAAGGCTTCGACCATGAACTGTGTGCCGGGCTGGGCGAGATACGGCGTGACGACCGCGACGGTGGGCGCGTCCTGCGCCATGACCCCCGCGCCGAAGACCAGTGCCGCCAGAAGCGCGAGGAAAAGCAGTAGACGACGCATGGCGTATGCTCCTTGCATGAGGTGTATCGGAACCAGAACAGAAAATGTCAACTGTAGAACATAACGCAATATGACGACTTCTGCGAGACGTCTTGCGCCTTCACCCCCGCAGCGCCGCCCCGATGAGGTCCGGTTTATCGGTGATGATGCCCCTCACCCCCAGGTCGCGCAGCGCCACCGCCCGCGCCGGTTCGTTCACCGTCCAGGTGTTGAGGAGCCTCCCGGCGGCGCGGTGCTGCGCCACCATCTCGGCGGTGATGTCGGCGTGGTACGGATGGAAGGCATCATAGGGGTGCGCCGCCATGATGGCGTCCACCTCCGCCGGCAGATAATTCGCCGCGCGCAGGAAGCCGATCGGCGCTTCGGGCAGGATCGCCCGGAAGCGCAGCAGGCTGAAGGGGTTGAACGACGAGATGATCACCCGTTCGGTCATGCCATGCCGCCGGATGCAGTCCGCCACCACCGCCTCGACCCCGTCCGTCTCCAGGCTGACCGACTTGATCTCCACATTGACGAACAGCCTGCGCCCGACCGCCTCGAAGACCTCGTCCAGGGTCGGCACGCGCGTCCCGGCGAAGTCCGGCGCGAAGTAGCTTCCGGCGTCCAGCGCCTTCAGTTCCGCCAGCGTCATATCACAGACACGTCCTGTGCCGTCTGAGGTCGCATCGACGGTGAAATCGTGGACGATGACCGGGAAGCCGTCTTTTGAGCGGTGGACATCCAGCTCGATGCCGTGCGCCCCCTGAGCGGCGGCGAGTTCAAACGAGGGCAGGGTGTTCATCGGCGCATAGGCGCGCGCGCCCCGGTGTCCAAAGACCAGGGTCTCGCCGCCGTACATGGCGTCGAGGATGGGATGAATCGGCATGGGTCAGTTTCTCCTGTGGTGAGCCGAAGGGCGAGGGTTTTAGAGCGTGTCTGCAAAGCCGGTTTTCACACAACCTCACCCCAACCTCACCCCCTGCCCCTCTCCAATTGGAGAGGGGCGGTTGAGCGCAGCGAAACGGGGTGAGGTGAGCAGTTTGCAGACAGCCTCTTACGCATCCACCCCGACCGGCACGTTCAGCATCCAGGCGGCGTGCAGGGCGCGGAAAAAGCCCTTCAGGTCGTGGATGCTGCTGTCGTCGTCGTCCTGGGCGTGAAGCTGGAACGGGTAGTCGAGGGCGATCTCCTCGGTGCTGAGCTGGCGGTTCAGGATGCGGGCGATCTGATCGGCTTCGACGGCGCGCGGGATCGCCCCGAAGAGCAGCAGCAGCATGCCGGCGTGCGGCGGCTGAATCGCCCCGACCATGAACAGCATCTCGAAGACCTGGTTGCCGTTGATGATGAATTCCACGAGGTCGCGCCCCGGCAGGCGCTTCTCCTCGAAGTAATCGTGACTCGCCCGGTAGGAGGCGATCAGCTCACCGTCATAGCCGAGTTCCTGCACGCCCTGGCGCAGCAGCAGCCAGAGCAGCGGCTCGTCGATGCCCGGCAGACGATCCAGCAGCCAGCGTTCCCCCCTGCCGCTGATCGGGTACTGCACCACGCCGTAGCAGCCGAAGGGATGCCCGGTGGCGTTCGCCGGGCATCCCGCGCAGCGTTCGGCGTGCGGGTCGAGCTCCGCCCCCCGGTCGAGCATCTCCTGCACGTTGATGACGCGCATCTCTTCCTCGCCCTGGGCGTTGAGGCGCGTGAACTCGAATTCCATCAGGCTGGGGTGGCGGTGATCGCCGCCCTCGCGGTACAGATCGATCACCGTCCGGGCGCGGTCGCGGGCTTTCAGGCGGTCCAGAATACCTTCCGCGCTGAGCGCGTGTTTGGGCGGGCAGTCGTAGCCTATAACGTAGTCGATAGCCATGCTGTGGGCAGTCCCTCGCCGTGTGGATCAGCCTACCAGTATAGGACATGATCGCCCTCCTCCTCAAGCTGGCGCGGCGCAAGTCGGGTACTCCGCCGGTGCGACCGCGCTTGTGCGTTTTTCTGCGTTTCCACCCATCCACTGAGGGTGTATGCTTCTCGGCTGATGCCCGATCTCCCACAGCCGATCAGGGCAGAGGAGAGGATTTCATGCGGACAGCCGACATCGCTGCACTGCGCTTGCCCAGCCAGCGGCTCGCCGCGCCGTCGTTCGAGACAGCCGGGGCGGTGGTGCGCTGGATGGGGGCGCTTCAGGCGCAGGACTATCATCAGGCGCTTTGGGGGCTTGGCGCGCGGATGCGCACGCCGTCGCTGAGCGACATCGAGGCGTCGATTGCCTCCGGCGATCTGCTGCGCACCTGGTCACAGCGCGGCACGATCCACTTTGTGCCGTCCGAAGACGCCGGCTGGATGGTGCGCCTTTCCGCCGAGCGGATGATAGCAGGCGCTCGGCTGCGCCGGCAGCAGGTCGGGTTGGACGAGGCGGCGCTGAAGCAGGGGCAGGCGATCATCGAGCAGGCGCTTCGCGACGGCATGCCGATGGCGCGTCCGGCGCTGAAGCAGCGGCTCGAGGACGGCGGGTTCTCCGTCGGCGAGCAGCGGGCATATCATCTGTTCTGGCACTGCGCCCATCAGGGGCTGATTTGTCTGGGACCGAACGAGGGGAAGCAGCCGACCTTCGTGCTGCTCGACGCATGGGTGAAGGCTCCCCGCAGGCTGACCCGTGATGAAGCCCTCAACACGCTGGCGCGCCGCTACTTCATCAGTCATGGACCGGCGACCGTCCAGGATTTTGCCTGGTGGTCGGGGCTGACCCTGACGGAAGCCCGCGCCGGGCTGGAAGAAGCCAGATCGGCGCTGACCGCCGAACAAATCGACGGCAAGACCTTCTGGTGGTCTGCCGATGCGGTGCGCGCGCCGAAGGGTGCGGCGGACACGCTGCTGCTGGCGGGATTCGACGAATACCTGCTCGGCTATACTGACCGTGACATCGTCCTCAACCCGGAGCTTGCCCCCCGGGTCATTCCGGGCGGCAACGGCGTCTTCCTGCCGTTTCTGGTCGCT
Organism: Anaerolineae bacterium; assembly: GCA_016789005.1. Taxonomy (GTDB): domain Bacteria; phylum Chloroflexota; class Anaerolineae; order Aggregatilineales; family Phototrophicaceae; genus Flexifilum. The sequence goes on along the minus strand of JAEURA010000249.1, from coordinate 22,744 downwards.
GGTGGTCAAGTGATCGCCACGTGGAAGCGGGCGATCTCCCGCGAAACGGTTCAGATCACGCTATCGCCATTCCGCCCGCTGAACGACTCCGAGCGGGCGGAGGTCGCCGCGCCGGCGGCGCGCTACGGCGCGTTTCACGGACTGCCGGCAGTCGTGCGGTTCGAGTGACTCGCGGGTAGATCGAGCGCCGCCCAAAGGGCGATCTCTCCTCTCGCGCGGTAGTTGGCGATTCGAGCGCGCTTGCCCTGTATCAGTTGGACGTCGGCAGGCGCTTGCGTACGTCGTCGATGCTGGCGGTCTTCAGCACCGGCTGATAGAACCGCGCCCGGTAGCGTTCCACCCCCAGCAGCAGGATCAGCACGTTAAGCGTGGCGAAGATCATGGCGAACTGACGGAAGTAGAACGCCAGCAGGTTGACCACCGTCAGTTCCAGGATCAGCGTCAGCCTGCCCAGGCTGATGCCGGCTGCGTCACGCCGCAGCGCCAGCAGGACCGCCGTCGCCGTACACATCAGCCCGGTGATCATGGTCAGGACCACATGCACCAGCCCCCACTGGAAGCGCTGCGGGCTGGTGGAGGCGAACTCCACGATCAGGACGGTCAGGAACTGGTCCAGGTCCGTCGCCACGCCGTAGAACGACGCCACCGTCAGCAGGACGAGCACCCCGCCCATGCCGATCAGCAGAAAGCCGGCGACCAGCAGCCAGCGCAGCCGCCGCTGCGACAGCAGGCGCGCCTCCAGCCGGGTCAGCGCGGCGTAGAGCCGCTGGAAGAGATTCGGCTTGGGCGGCGCGATCACCGGCGCGCGCTCTGCCAGGGTGATCAGCGCCTCGGTCAGCTGCCGCTCGGAGTCGCTCTCGGCTCTGGCGAGCGCCCCGCGCAGCGCTGCGATCACCGTATCGCGCTCGTGGGCGTCGAAATCCTGATCGATCACGTCCTTGAGCTGATCCAGAATCCAGTAGAGGTTGGCGCGGCTGTCGCGCGGGCGCGTCCGGCGCAGGTGAAAGGTCAGGACCGCCGTCAGGAGCAGGACGGCGTAGATGATCGGCGCGGCGAACGGGAAGAAATAATCGTTGTTCTGGGTGATGAACTTGCCGACCTCGTCGATGAACAGCCCGACGCCCGCGCCGCCCAGCAGCGCGCTGACCACCCGCGTCCAGCGGTTGGCGTAGGTCAGGAAGACGCACAGGGCGATGAACTGGAGCAGCCCGCCCCACAGCACGTGGGCGATGTGCAGCGTGCCGTTGCCGATCTGCGGATAGCCCGCCGCCTCCAGGTACAGGCGCGTGCCTACTACCGAGACGCCGAAGGCGATCAGCATGATCATCCACAGCGCGGCGGCATCCACGCGCTGAATGGGACGTGTCCTGAACATCGTCAATCCTCCCCCGCAGGACCTCATTTCAGCCGATCATACCGCATTTGGCGAATCGCGCTCCGGCGGGATCGAGTAGAATAGGGGGCAGATTCAGGCGCGACGAAAGCGACTATGACCCTACCAACCCACACCCAGGCATTGATCTTCGCCAACGGCGATCCTAACGACGGCGAGATGGTCCGCCGCGCCCTCGACGCCGCCCCCGACGCCCTGGTGATCGCTGCCGACGGCGGGGCGCGTCTTGCCCGCTATTTCGGGCGAGGGCTTGACGCCCTGATCGGCGACATGGATTCGGTCACGGCGGAGGACCTGGAGCGCGCCCAGGACGGCGGCGCGGCGATTCTGCGCCACCCAGCCGCCAAAAACGAGACCGACCTCGAACTGGCGCTGCTCTACGCCGCCGAACGTGGGGCGACATGGATTCGCGTCATCGGCGCGGTCGGCGACCGGCTGGATCAGACGTTGAGCAATGCCTATCTGCTGGCGCTGCCGGCGCTGCGCGGCTGTGATGCCCGGCTGGTTGCCGGCAAGCAGGAAGCCTGGCTGGCATACCCCGGCGCGACCCGCATCGAAGGCGCGCCGGGCGATACCGTCTCGCTCATCCCGCTGACCGGCGCGGCGCAGGCGGTACGCACCGAAGGGCTGGCGTATCCGCTGCGCGGCGAGACGCTGATCTTCGGTCCGGCGCGTGGGGTGAGCAACGTGCTGGATGCGCCGCCGGGGATGGTCCACCTGGGCGAGGGCGTACTGCTGATCGTCCACACGATAGGGCGGGCATGAGCGCTATCACCGTCATCAAGCGCGATCACACCGGCAGGGCGGTCTGGCAGTACCAGGGCGAGGTAACGGCGCGCGGCGCGACCTGGGTCTGTTTGCAGGCGCGCTTCCACCGTGACGACCTCGACGCCGGCTATATGGTCTTCAGGCGCGGCGATCTCTTCACCGAATGGTTCTACAGCGACCGCTGGTACAACGTCTTTCGCATCGAAGATGTGGACAACGGCGCGCTCAAAGGCTGGTACTGCAACATCACCCGCCCGGCGCACATCGCCGACGGCGAGATCGCCGCCGATGATCTGGCGCTGGACGTGTTCGTCTCACCATCGGGCGAGATTCTGCTGCTGGACGAGGACGAATTCCACGCCCTGCCCCTCAGCGCCGACGATCAGGCGCAGGCGTGGGCGGCGGTGGAGGCGATCCGCGCGCTGGTCCGCGCCGCCGTCCCGCCTTTCAGTGCCGCCCCGCCTGATCAGTCGCGGTCGGGCTGAACCAGCATCACCGGCACATCGACGCATTCCATGACCTCGCGGGCGACGCTGCCGAACAGTACCCGCGCCAGACCACTGCGCCCGCGCGTACTCATGACGATCAGATCGACGCCTTCCGCTTTGACGTAATCGCAGATCAGGTGCGCCACCGCCGATCCCTCGATGAGGTGGGTGCGCACCCGCAGATTTTCGTCACGCAGCTCAGAACGCACGCCGATGAGGTACTGCTTCATCTGGTCGCGCGCCTGCTGAAGCTGCGACTCCTGCCCCGCCAGCGCGATCTGGTCGGCGTACTCCCAGGCGGGTGGGCGGAAGACGTGCAGCAGGATCAGCTCGGCGTCATTGCCGCGCGCTAAATCGACGGCGTGGGAGACGGCGCGCTGCGCCCACCCGGAGCCATCCAGCGGGACGAGGATTTTCTTGTAACGACTCTCTGGCATGAAGTTTTTATCCTTGATCGCTAACCGCGTCTCTTTCGACCTGTTCAAGCAGCGCCAGCAGCGCAGCGGCGGTCGCCGCCTGCTGATCTGCCGCCGGCAGCGCGGCGGGCAGGTCGCCCCGCTGCGCGCCGTAATCGCCAAACTGGGCGTGATTCGCCCCTTCCAGCAGCACGTATTCCGTCTCGGCGGGAAGCGCCGCGCGTGACTCGTCGATCTGCTTCAGCGAGATCAAGCCGTCGCTGTCGCCGTAGATCGAGACGGTGGGCAGCGGCGCGCCGCTGAGATCGCCAAAGGGGAAAGATCCCAGCAGCGCCAGCCCTGCCAGATCGCCCCGCTCCAGCGCGTAGCGGCTCGCCATCGCCCCGCCCATCGAATGCCCGCCGATCACCCAGGCGGCGATCTCCGGGTGAGCGGCGCGCAGGGCATCGGCGGCGCTGACGTTGAAGATCGCCAGATTGAGCGGCATGGTGCGCGTGACGACCAGGTATCCGGCTTCCGCCAGCGGGCGCAGGATGGGCGCGTAGGCGCGGGGATCGACCAGCGCGCCGGGGTAGAAGACGAAGCCGACCGACCGCTGGTCGGGGGTGAAGGGGTCAAAGGTGATGACGCCGTCCGCCTGGGTGACTGCCACCGACTCGCTGCTCTCCAGTGCCGCCAGGGCGACAGCGCCGGGCTGCGCCGGGTTTGCCGCCCACAGCAGGAACGCGCCGCCGGCGATGATCAGCGACACCAGAGCGAAAATGACGATGAAGACGAGTAGATCGCGCCGGTTCTTGATCCAGCGGCGTTGGGTCCGGGTTGAAGTCATAGGAAGCGGTGTTTTTCCATAAGAGTTCGATCCATCGAGAAATGAATTTTACCTCATCCCCCGCGTTGACACCCACCACAAGCGCACCGTATAATGTGAAAATCTGCAAAAATCTACCAAAAAGTATGAAATCCATGATAGAAACTCCCAACCTGTCCGTCTGGCGGAACCTGAAGATCGCGCTCTTCCATCTGGGGTCGGGCATGGCGGATGTGATCACCACCGGCATCTGGAACCGGATCATGATCAGCGATCTGGGCTTCAGCGCGACGCCGATCGGTTTCCTGGTGGCGCTCCGCTACTTCCTGGCGCCGATCGGCGTCTGGGCGGGACGCATGTCCGACCGGCGCGCTATCGGCGGCTACCGGCGGTTGTTCTGGATCTGGCTGGGGCGCGGCATGATGGCGTTCAGCATCTTCTCGCTGGGCTGGGTCACCGCTTCACTGGCGCGCGGCGACGCCTCGGACGCCTTCCACTGGCTGGTGATCATCGTCTCGCTGCTGCTCTTCAGCCTGGGGAGCGCCCTTTCCGGCAGCACCTTCCTGGCGCTGATCTACGACCGCAGCAGCGAGGATCAGCGCGGGCGCGCCGTCGGCATCGTCTGGACGTTCCTGCTGCTCGGCTTCACCATCGGCGGCGTCCTCTTCGGCGTGCTGCTGCCCTCGCGCGGCGCCGACGCGGAAGGAACGCTGCCCTTCACGCCAGAGACCCTGGAGACGCTGTTCATCGTCGCGGCGCTGGTGCTGAGCGGCTTGTGGGTCATCTCGCTGATCGGTGAGGAGCGGCGCAGCAGCGGGTCGGTCACCGCCGCCGCCGGCAGCGAACACGCGGCGTCGCTGCGCAGCGATCTGCGGCTGGCGTGGGAGAACCGCACGACGCGCTGGTTCTTCTGGTTCCTGGCGCTGTCGATGCTCTTCGCCTTCTCGCAGGATTTGATCCTCGAACCGTTCGCCGGCGAGGTCTTCGGCATGGAACCGCGCGTCACCACCCGCTTCGCCGCCTACTGGGGCAGCATGTCGATTTTGGCGACGGTGGTCTTCCTCTTCCTGGGGCGGCGCTACAAGCGCCTGAACAATACGATCATGAGCAATATCGGCGTCGCGGTGCTGGTCGTCACCTTTGCGCTTTTCGCCGTCTCCGCCTTTGCCGGCATTCGCGGGCTGGTCACGCCGGGGCTGATCCTGCTGGGCATCGGGCTGGGCATCTGGAACGTCGGCACGCTCGGCTTGATGATGGAGATGAGTCCCTTCGGGCGGGCGGGGACGTTCCTCGGCTTCTGGACGCTGGTGGTGACGCTGGCGCGCGGCGTGGGGGTGAGCGGCGGCGGCGTGGCGCTGGACCTGGCGCGGGGGCTGCTGGGCAGCCCGGCGGCGGCGTACGGGCTGGTCTTCACCATCGGCGGCGTTGGTCTGGCGGTCTCGTTGTATGCGCTGCGGAGGGTCAACGTCGGCAGCTTCAAACAGCAGTACGAGACAGCGGAGGCACAGCCGAGCCAGGTGCTCGCGGCGGCGATGGATTAACCGCCCTTCCTTTAAATACCCGTAAGTGGGCGACCCGCCCGGTCGCCCAGCGCTTCGTCACGGCGGACGCGCTGCTGCGCGCCCCTAACACCAGATTGAGCAGCTTTTCAGATGCACTCTCTACCCGCTCGCTTCCGGCGTCGCTGCCGGGTCGGAAACTTCGCTCAGCAAATTCCCGCTAACCGGGTCCACGCCCGTGTCGAGGCTGCCGTCACGCAGCGCTTCCAGCACCGCCCGCACCTGCTCGGTCACCGCATCCGGCACAGCGGCGTCGTGCGGCGGAGCGAAGTCGATTCCTCCATTTTCTACGGTCAGCGTGAAGATGCTGTCCGCCGGGAACGGCGAGCCGTTCACCGCCGCTTCGATCATCAGGTAGACGCCGTTATCCACCCGCTTGAGCGCGCTGCTGATCAGGTTTTCGGCGCCGGGAGTCTCGCCGCCGCCGAAGGTCGTGCTGTACTCATCCTGATCCACGCCGATCACCCGAACGCCCATCTGTGCGGCGTGCAGGATGCCACCCGAACCGGTCTCGCCGCCCGCGCCGAAGATGACATCCGCCCCTTCGCCGATGAACTGTTCCGCCGCCGCCGCGCCGCGATCTGGCGCGACGTAGTCATCGATGTAGACGCCCAACACCTGAAGGTCGGGGGTGATGTGGCGGATGCCCTGCTCGTAGCCGTTGCGGAAGCGCATCACCGGCGGTTCGGCGATGCCATAGATGCCGCCGACCGTACCGCTCTCGGTCATCAGCGCCGCCAGCGCGCCGACGATGAACCCTGCCTGGTCTTCGCGCGCCTGAATGCCGACCAGGTTTGGCAGCGGATCGACGAAGAAAGCGTCTACGCCGACAAAGAAGCGGTCCGGGTTCGCCGCTGCCGCCGCGTAGGTGGCGTCGGTCAGCCGCCAGCCGACGGTGACGATCAGGTCATAGCCTTCCTCGACGCACACCGCGATGTTGGCGTCGTAGTCGGTCAGCGCCTGCGTCTCGATGAAGGTCGAGGTCAGGTCGAAATCCTGGGCGGCGCGCGCCATGCCCTCATAGGCGAACTGGTTGAATGTTCCGTCGTTGATCTTGCCGATGTCGGTGATCAGGCAGACCGATTCAACGACAGTTTGCGCGTGAAGGGGCAGGACCGCCGCCGAAATCAGAACAGTGAGCAGGACGGAGAGGAGCCGTATGAATCTGAACATATGTCATTTGACCTCGCTACACGGTGATGTTCATCGATTGGATGCCGCGCTGCAACATGCTACGCTGAACGTACGCCAAAGGCAAGTAAACGGGATTCGACATCATGATTCAGCGTTCGCTCGACCGTATCCGCCGCGCTTTCAACGACGAAGAGACCGCCCTTATCGTCCTGGGACTTGCCGCCGCCGCGCTGATCTACGCCCTGGTGCTGGCGAGCGCCGGGCAGCATCCGATCACCACCGTGCTCAACGTCGGGTTCTAGAGCAGAATCTTGAAGGAAATTCACGAGTGGGAGACTCGGCGGGTCTCCCCTACGCTCATCACCTTGCAGGAGCGAGCCGGCGGCTCGCTCGTTTAAAAGATGCGAGACTTGGCTTAGCGTCATGAACAGCCTGAAATCCGTCGCCATGCCCGCCCAGCACGGCGGGTGGGGCTTCCTCTTCGAGCCGATTCTCGCCAGCTTGATCCTCGCGCCGTCCTGGGCGGGATTCTTTCTGGCGTTCAGCGGACTCTTCCTCTTCCTGCTGCATCAACCCCTGAAGACCGCCCTGAAAGACCGCCTGCGCGGGCGGCGCTTCGCCCGCACCGGGCTGGCGGAGCGCGTGGCGCTGGTCTATGCCGCCGGCGCCGCTGCCGCCTTCGTCGCCGCCCATCTGAGCGCCGAACACGCCTTCTGGCTGCCGCTGCTGATCGCCATGCCCCTGGGCATCGTGCAGTTCTGGAGCGACCTGCGCAGCGAGGGACGCACCGCCGTCGCGGAGATCGCCGGGGCGCTGGCGTTCGCCGGGCTGGCATCGATGATCGTGCTGGCGTCGGGTGGGGAGATCGTCACGGCGGGGTTGGTCTGGCTGCTGCTGGCGGCGCGCGCTGCCCCGGCGATCCTCTACGTGCGGGCGCGCCTGCGCCTGGAAAAAGGGCAGCCCGCCGACCCGCGTGTCTCGACCGCCGCCCACGCCGCCGCGCTGATCGGCGTGCTGGCACTGGCGCTGACCGGGGTTGTCTCGCCGCTGCTGATCGTCGGCGCGGGGGTGCTGCTGGCGCGGGCGGCGCTCGGTCTTTCGGCGCGGCGCAAGCCGGTCACGGCGAAGGTCATCGGCTTCCGCGAGATCGCCTACGGGGCACTCTACGCCGTGCTGGTGGGCGTCGCCGTCTGAGGTGAGGTCAGCGGTCGAGCCGGCGGCTCGACCCTACCCCAATGCTTCGTAGGGGTGACTCGGCGGGTCACCCACTCGTGGATTTCTTTCAAGGTCAGCGGTCGAGCCAACTGTTGAGTTCAGAGGGAGCGACCCCCTGAAACCGTTCAGGAAAGCAACCCCGTACCCAAATGAAGAAAAAGAGGGCAAATTTCTCTCAAGAGAGCGCAAGAGAGAGATTTGCCCATGGAACAGCGTACCACAAGCCCAGCACAAAGAGTGGCGTTGGTTGAGCGCCATCAAGCCGGAGAGTCGTATCATCAGATTGCTCGTGACTGTGGTCTGAACTACTACACGGTGCGCAAATGGTGTCGGCGGCAGCGTCGAGTCGGGTGGGCGGGGGTCGCCCAGGTCTGCGGTTCTTCGCGTCGGCGCGGCGCGTTGAGCCATTTCTCAGACCGAGTGAAGTATGTTGCTTTGAAACTGAAGAGGCAGCATCCGGGGTGGGGGCTGGACAAACTGCTGCTGGAGATGCAGCGCCGTCCCTCCTTACAGGGACACCGGTTGCCCCGGCGCAGCAGTCTCTACAATTATCTCAAAAGCTTCTACCCCCGCCTGCGTCTGCATCGACCGCCACGCTGCCAACGCCCTCGCCTCACCCAGTCCCGTGCCAGCGAGGCACACCAATGCTGGCAGATGGACTTCAAAGGCGAAGTGCCGTTTGTTCATCTCGACAAAGTGAAACCCTTTATCGTGTGTGATGAATACACCTCGGCACCCCTGGCGGGCATCCTTCATTCCGGTCAACCCGGTGCGTTGACCATGGCCGATGTGCAACACGATTTGCGGCAGGTCTTTTCCCAGTGGGGCCTACCGGATCGCCTGCGCATGGATCGTGACCCGCTCTGGGTCGGCAGCAGTCGGTTGGACTTTCCCAGCCGGTTGCTCTTATGGTTGGTCGGGCTGGGCGTGACCCCAGTCATTAACCGTCCCCATCGTCCAACCGACAATGCTCAGGTGGAACGCTGTAATGGTATCTGGTTTGAGCAGGTCGCCCGTGGTGCTCAACCGGCAACTTGGGACGCGTTACAGCAGCAGACTGACCGCGCTTGGCAGGACCGCCGCGAGCTGTTGCCTTCCCGAAATCCACGCTGTGCGGGCCAACCCCCGGCAGTCGCGGTTCCCGCTTTGCTCTCGCCCCGCCGTCCCTTTGCCCGTGACCGCGAAGCCGCCCTCTTCGACCTCCAACAGGTTTTTGCTTACCTGGCGACATGGAAGTGGCAGCGCGTGGTGGATATCACCGGGCAGATTTCCCTCGGCAGCTTTAGTCGCCGAGTTCTCCCGCAAACACCACGCACGCGCCACCGCCAACTCATTGCCCTGCACTTCGATTTGCCGTTGCGCCTCTTTGTCGCTCGCACCCTGGATGGCGAGCCCTTATCCACTTTTACCCTACCCTATCTCTCGCCTGACTTTCTCATGGGTACGGGGTCGGTGAACTTGGATTCGAGCTAGGGGGTCGCTCCCTCTGAACTCAACAGAGCGGCTCGCCCCTTTTTCCCAGAAACGAGCATCCGTTTCATATCTTTGTGACAATCGCACAAGAAACCGAGGGGCATTTGGCGTTTTTTTTGAACCGGGGTTACGCTATGATTCATCAGTCGCCTTCAAGCGCATAATCCGATCCTTGAAGGCTGGATTATTCTCGATAAGGAGTACAACTAGATGAAGACAAGTCGTTTGATTGCAGTGCTGTGCGCGCTTCTGCTGGTCGCTCTGATGGCTCCTGCCGTCAGCGCCCAGGAGATGGCGGTCGAATCCGTCTGCCTCGTCACCGACGTGGGTCGCATCAACGACGGCACTTTCAATCAGTTCGCCTACGAAGGCATGGTCCGCGCTGCCGAAGAACTCGATCTGGAGAACACCTTCATCGAGACGCAGGCGCAGACCGACTACGCCGCCAACATTCAGGTCTGCCTGGATGAGGGCTACGACATCATCATCACCGTCGGCTTCCTGATCGCCGACGCCACCGCTGCTGCGGCTGCGGACAACCCGGACACCTATTTCATCGGCGTCGATCAGTTCTTCGCTGAAGCCCCCGAAAACCTGGTCGGCATTCTGTTCCGCGAAGACGAAGCCGGCTTCCTGGTCGGCGCGCTGGCGGCGCTGATGACCGAGAGCGGCACGATTGCCGGCGTGTATGGCATCGACATCCCGCCGGTCGTCAAGTTCCGCAACGGCTACGAGAACGGCGCGAAGTACATCAACCCCGACATCAACATCCTCGGCGTGTACATCGACAGCTTCACCGCCCCGGATCGTGGCGCGACGGCGGCTGAGCAGTTCATCGGCGAAGGCGCGGATGTCATCTTCGGCGCGGGTGGTCCCACCGGCTCCGGCGGCATCAAGTTCGCGGCGGATGAAGGCGTCATGGTCATCGGCGTCGATCAGGACGAGTACTTCACAACCTTCGGCAGCGGCGAGACCCCCGGCGCGGAAAACCTGATCAGCAGCGCCCTTAAGCGCGTTGACAACGGCGTCTACGACATGATCAGCGCCCTGGTCGGCGGCGAAGGCTTCCCCGGCGCGGCATATGTCCTGAGCGTCGCCAACGGCGGCATCACCTTCGCCGAAGCGCACGACGCCGAGGTTCCCGAAGAAGTGACGGCACAGGTTGCAGAAATTCAGGAAATGCTGGCAGCCGGTGATCTTGCGACGGGTGTGGATCCGGCGACGGGCGAGCTGCTCGAAGCATCGTAGGACCGTAATCCAGACAGAAAAAAACTCCCCCCAGAGAAGGCTCTGAGGGGAGTTTTTTGATCCAGTGTTTGGCGCTACTTGGCGAATTCGACCGCGCGGGTTTCGCGGATCACCTGCACCTTGATCTGTCCTGGATACTGCATGGTCTCTTCTATCTTCTTGGCAACCTCTCGTGAGAGGCGCAGCGCCGCCAGTTCGTCCAGCTGTTCCGGGCGGACGATGATGCGCACTTCACGCCCGGCTTGCAGCGCGTAGCTCTGTTCCACGCCGTCGAAGCTGTTGGCGATCTCCTCCAGCGTCTTGACGCGGCGGATATACGTTTCCATGCTTTCGCGGCGTGCGCCAGGACGCGCGCCAGAGATGGCGTCGGCGGCTTCGACGATGTACGCCTCGACACACTCCTGCTCGACCTCGTGATGGTGGCTGGCGACGCAGTTGACGATGCGCGCCTGCACGCCGTAGCGCTTGATGAATTCCGCGCCGATCAGGGCGTGGGTGCCCTCCACCTCGTGATCGATGGCTTTGCCCAGGTCATGGAGCAAACCGCCGGTCTTAGCGATCATGATGTCTGCACCCAGTTCCGCCGCGATCATGCCGGCGATGTGGGCGGTTTCGATGCTGTGCGCGTGCTGGTTCTGCCCGTAGCTGGTGCGGAACTTGAGCCGACCGAGCAGTTTCAGGATTTCAGGATGCAGACCGGGGATGCCGGTCTCATAAGCGGCGCGTTCACCCTCCTGCCGGATGATCTGTTCGACCTCGGCGCGGGCGTCTTCTACCAGTTTTTCGATGCGGGCGGGGTGGATGCGCCCATCGACCACCAACTTCGCCAGCGCCCGCCGCGCCACTTCGCGCCGTACCGGGTCAAAGCTGCTGATGGTGACCGATTCGGGGGTGTCATCGACAACCACATCAACCCCGGTCGCCAGCTCGAAGGCACGGATGTTGCGTCCGGCGCGTCCGATGATCCGCCCCTTCATCTCGTCGCTCGGCAGGGGTACCACACTGACGGCGATCTCGCTGATGTGCTCCGAAGCGAGGCGCTGCACCGCCAGCGAAATCACTTCACGGGCGCGGTTGTCCGCTTCATCGTGCGCTTCCGCTTCTACCTGGCGGATGATGCGTGCCATGTCGTTCCGGGATTCAGTTTCGACGGCGGCGAGCAGTTCGGTGCGCGCCTCGTCGGTGGTCAGTTGGGCAATGCGAGTCAGTTCGGCGACGCGCTCATCCTGAAGCTTCTGAAGATCCGTCTGCTGCTTATCCAGCTTGCTCTGACGCTTGTTCAGGCTTTGCTCGCGCTGTTCCTGACGCTCGCGAATCTTGTCCAGCTCGTCACGCCGGCGCAGCAGGCGCTCGTCTTCCTTGTCAAGCTCCCGGCGGCGGCGGACGGCGGTGTTTTCCACCTCTTCCAGCGTCAGCCTTGCCTTTTCTTCAGACTCGCGAAGCGTTCGCTGTGCCTCTTCATTCGCCTTAGCTGTAATCGCCTTGGCTTCTTCGTCGGCTAAAAGCTTCCGATTTCTGCCCTGTGAATTCTGATAGTTATTGAAAACAGCGATCCCGATCACGGCACCGATTGCGATGCCGATGATCAGGGGAACAATGAACTCCATCTCCGTTTGTGCGGACTGCCCGATGTCCTGACAAGTGCAGCCCGCCTCCTCCTTCCTTAGGACGTGTTTCAGGTTTCGTCATAGAATTCGTCGGACTCTTCGTCCGCGAAATATTCCGGCGTCTCCGCTTCGAGGTCCTCGATCATCCGCTTGATGGTCCGGCGCGCCAGGTCGTGATTGAATCCCCGTCGCAGCAGATAAGCGGTCAAGCGATCACGAAAGGCGCGCTGCGTTGATCCCCGCAGTTTCTTCAGCTGCGATTCAGCCGCGCGATATGCCGCCGTCCCAGCATCGAGATCGGCAAGCGCCGCGTCGATCACAGCGTTTTCGACGCCTTTCTGTTTCAGTTCGTAGCGTAACGCCTTTGGGCTGGTGGGCTTAAAACGGTTCCGGTCTTCGACCCAGAGCGACGCGAAAACCCGGTCATCCAGATAACCGATTTGTGTGAGGCGTTCGATGGCGGCATCAACGACCAGCGGGGCAACCCCATTGCGGGCGAGGTTCTGTTTAACCTCACCAACGCTTCGAGGGCGAAGTGTCAGGAAGCGCAGCGCACGATCAACGGCAAGTCCCACCGCTGACAGATTCATCAGCGTGTCGATGTCAGCGTCGCTGAGGACCTGACCCCTGGACAGGCGCGCAGCTTCGTCCAAGCTCAAACTGAACGCATACACATCGTCGACGTATACGTTCACCCGTTTCTTGTTGCGTTTTTGAACTTCCAGCTTCGTGACAATGCCCATGTAACAGCATCGTAACCGTCCACACTCGGACGTCTCTCATTCAGCTAAGTCGCAGTGCAGGATACACGGCGTCGGTCTTTATTTGGATGACGACCAGCCTTATTATGAGTTATTATCCACATTTTGAGCGTTTTGCACAAGCGGTCAGGAGGTTTGACCCGCGCATGTCGTCAAAAAACCGTGTGCTGGTGACTGGCGGGGGCACCCAGCTCGGCGACAGCATCGCCAGCGCGCTGCTGGCAGAAGGTGCTGAAGTCGTGCTCCTGGTTCGCCCCGGCAGCGAAGCGCGGATGCGCGCGCTGGACAACCGGGTGCGCTGGCTGACCGCCGACGTATGGGACCCGGCGAGCCTGAAGGGGCGCGCGCGCGGCTGCACCGCTGCTGTGCATACCGTTGGCAGCCTGATCGCCTATCCTCAGCAGGGGCTTACCTACCAGTGGCTCAATTTCGTCTCGGCACGCAACGTCGCCAATTTGTGCGTCAGCAGCGGCGTCCCGCATATGGTCCTGTTGAGCGCCGCCCGCGCGCCCTGGGTCAGCGGGCAGTACGTCGCCGCCAAGCGCGAGGCGGAGCAGTATCTTCAGCGTGTAGGGCTGCGCAGCAGCGTGGTTCGCGCGCCGCTGACTTATGCACGCGGAACGCGCCGACAGGCTTTCTTCGTCCTGATGTCTCTGTTGGGGCGACTGCCGGTCTTCTCATGGTTGGGGTTTCGCCGTGTCGCGCCGCTGCCCCTGGATGTGCTGGCGCGCGGCGTCGCCCGCCTGACCCTGGAGCAGCGTCCGGGCAGCGCGGTGTTCTATGCCGGTGAGCTGCGACGCAGGAACACACGGCGAGAACTCCGCTATGGCTGGGCGCTGGCAGGCGGCGATAGCGACCTGGAAGATACCCACCCGCGCCCGGTGCTGGGCGCAGAAGAAGATAGCGCGTTCGGCTGGACGCCGGGAGGCGACGGTTGATTACGACGCGGAGGGTTCGCGCAGAATGACATCGACCCCGTAGGCGCTCGCCTTCAGCGCGGTCTCATCTGGGCGGCGCTCGACCGGCAGGTCGAGATACATGCCGCCGCAAAACTCGAAGTCGTCGTCTGTCTCTTTGAACTGAAAGACTTCGGCGCGGAGTCGCGCGCGGGTGGTTGCGTTGGGCGTCACCTGAAAGGTGTGCTGCAGGTGGTCGTTGCCCAGCGCCAGACTAACTTCCTGGCTGCGCGACGGCTCACCGTTCAGCACGCCCAAGCGCAGCAGTATATTCGGCGCATTCTCCAGACGATCATCGTCTTCAGGCTCGTCGAATCCGACGATCACCCGCACGGTTTGTTCGGCGGGCAGCACATCGGGTGCGACCAGGATCAGGCGGCGGCGGACGAAGCGCGGTTCATCGCCCATCATCCCAAGGTCGGACTCATCCATCTCGTCCATCATGCTGTCCAGGTCCCCCGATTCGCCGAGGGCGCGCACTGCGCGGCGTCCCTGTTCGGTCAAACGGTAGACCTGCTCACCGCTCAACGTCAGGTAGTTGCGGGTGACCAGTCGGCGGATGCCTTTGCCAAACCCCCGGTCGCTCAACCCGGTGGCGTCGATGATGGCATCGACGTGCGCCGCCTCGCCCTCGGCATTCGCGAAAAACCGAAGGATGGTCAGCGCCTCTGACGGCAGCGTGTACAGCCCGCCCGACAAGTCCATGCCAGCTCCCCCCCGCTCAATCGGGGCGAGCGGTCGCTCGCCCCGTAATTCCTGCCGCTCAGTGTTTAGAGTGTCACCACACGCGCCGCGCCGTTCATACCGCCGACGGCGTTGCGCGTATCGACCACCAGCTTACTATGTTCGAGCACTTGCCGCCAATCGTAGTTCGAATGATCGGTCACGATGACCACGCAGTCAGCATCCTTCAGCAAGCTTTCGCTCCAGGTGCTCGTCTGCATGATCTGTCCGTTATCCAGATAAATCTTCGGCACATACGGATCGTGATACTGCACATGCGCGCCGCGTTTGCGCAGCAGCCCGATGACATCCAGAGCCGGGCTTTCACGCACGTCGTCAATGTCCTTCTTATAGGCGACGCCCAGCACGACGACATTCGACCCACGCACGGATTTACGCTCGTCGTTGAGCGCATCGCCGACTTTCTCGACGACCACTTCAGGCATGGAGGTGTTGATCTCGCTCGCCAGTTCGATGAAGCGGGCGGTGTAATTGAGCGCCTTCAGCTTCCAGCTCAGATAATGGGGATCGACCGGGATGCAGTGACCGCCCAAGCCGGGACCAGGGTAGAACGGCATGAAACCAAAGGGCTTGGAGGATGCCGCGCGAATAACCTCCCAGACATTGACATCGAGCTTGTCGCACATCAGCGCCATCTCGTTGACCAGCCCGATGTTGACGGCGCGGAAGGTGTTTTCCAGCAGTTTGACCATCTCGGCGGCGGCTGGGGAAGAAACTCGGATGACCTGTTCGACCGCCGCGCCGTAGAGCGCCGCCGTCACTTCAGTGCAGGCTTCGGTCACGCCGCCGACGACCTTGGGCGTGTTGTGCACCCCATAATTCTTGTTGCCCGGGTCAATACGCTCCGGCGAGAAAGAGACAAACACCGTCTCGCCAATCACGAAGCCATCACGCTGCAAACGCGGCACGATCAGTTCCTGAGTCGTGCCGGGATAGGTCGTGCTCTCCAGCACCAGCAGCATGCCCTCATGGCAGATCGACGCTGTGCCTTCGACCGCCTGAATGACGTACGACATATCCGGGTCTTTGGTCTTGCGCAGCGGGGTCGGGACGCAAATGCTGACCGCATCCGCCTGGCGCAGGTCAGCATAGTCTGTTGTCGCGCGCAGTTTGCCGTTTTCGACGAGCGGACGCAGGCGTTCGGTCGGGATATCGGGGATGTAGCTGACACCGCTGTTGAGCAGATCCACTTTCGAAGGAGTCACATCGACGCCGATGACGTTGAACCCAACCTCGGCAAATTCCACCGCCAGAGGCAAACCCACGTATCCCAGCCCGACAATGCCTACCGTCGCCGTGCGGTTGTTGAGACGGTCGATCAGGCGCTGTTTAATGGTCATATCCTGGAGCATCCTTGAATGTCCTGAAGTCACCGGGGAATTATAGTCTCCGATGTAAAGGGTAATCAAGCGCACGACACCAGTGGATGCGGAGGCGAAAAAAGAGCAGGAAGGGCGCGGGCTGCGCCTTTCCTGCTCTCTGCCATTCCTCGACAAACCGCTGTAAGGCTAGCCGGCGGCTAGCCCACCCGTTGAAAAACCGCGCGGTCCTGCTTCAGCCTATCAGGCGGCTGCGCCGGCATCCTCCTCGGCAGGGGCAGCCGAGTCCGATCCCTGGCTCTCACCCGGAGCTTCGAAGAAGTGGAACTGGTCGAAGGGAACTTCGCCCTCGCCGAAGGGCATGAAGAACTGCCCCATCTCCGGCATCTGCTGTTCGCCGAGCGTCACATCAATGGTGAGCGTCTCTTCGCCGCGTACCACCGTCAGGCTGACCACGTCGCCCGGTTCATAGGCGATCAGACGATCACGAAGCGTGCGTTCGGCATCCACCGGTTCGCCGTTAACCGCTGTCACCACGTCCTTCGCCAGCAGACCGGCTGCGGCAGCAGGCGATCCGTCTGCAACCTCCAGGATCAGCCCGCCCTCGGTCAGCGCGACTTCATTTTCCGCCGCGACCGTTTCGTCGAGCGTGGCGAAGGTGACGCCCAACCGTCCGCTGCCCATCATCATGTTCAGCATCATCCCCGGCATCATGCCCGGCGCGGGGAAGACCTGAACATCGGGCATCTCAAAGTCGCGGCTGCCGCGATTGCCCCGGAAGCCAAAACCTCCGCGCGGGAAATCGGCATCGGCAGGGCGTTCGCCCAGCGTCGCCTCGACCGTCATCGCCTCGCCATCGCGGGTGATGTCCAGAGTCGCCATGTCGCCGGCGCTCAACGCCGAGATCAGCTCGGCAACTTCCGACGCAGAACTCACCGCCGTGCCGTTGACCGCCGTGATCACATCGCCTTCCTGTAAGCCGGCAGCGTCGGCTGCGGAATCCGCCACGACCGATGCGACGACCACGCTGTTTTCCGCGTCTTCAGCGAGCTGAACGCCCAGAAAACCCGGCTTGATGTCATCGTTCTGCGCGCTCACCAACCCGACTGCTGCCACGCCCATGAGGAGCGCCAGTGCCACGAGCATGAGTCTTCGTACTGCTGTCATCCTGCTACCCTCCACCAAAGCTAACGTGAATGCTCTCAAGCAGATCACTCTCTTGACGTTAGTCTGGCTGGCTGAAACCTCGGTGAGACAAGTGCAAAATAAGTGTAAAGCGTGTAAACAGTGTGTTACGTATCGTCATCGCCGCCGCGCTTCAGCCGTTTGGTGATTGCCGATCCGAACAGCCCGGTCATCAGCGACGACGCGGCGCCGTCGCGTTCCATCTTGTGCGTCGGATCCCATTCGCCGGTGCGCCGGCGCCCCAGCCATTCCGCGAATGCATCGCGCGTCTGCACCAGCAGCGCCTCGACCGCGTCACGGTCGCCTTCGGACAGCAGATCGCGCAGCATGGCGAGCGACTCGATGACCTGGTCGATGTGGCGGACCAGGTTGGCGCGGTCCTGAAACAGGGCGTCGCGCAGCGCATCCGGGTGGGATTCCAGAAGATGGTGGGTCAGCTGCCCGAACGCCGGGTTCCCGACGCGGCGCACATCATCCCAGTGATCGAGGCGTCGGATGGCGTCGAACGCCGCGACGCCCAGCGCGGCAGGCAGCAGTTCCATCACCGATGTCCAGGAGTCGTGTTCTGCCGGATCGGTGAAGCGCACCGATGCGCCGATCAACTGCGCGAAGTCGGTCGCCAGCTGCACAGCATCCGGGTCGGCGGTGGAGCCGGGCGAGACCAGGATGACGCCTTTATCGAAGTAATCCTCGGCGGCATGGTCGATGTCGTCCAGTCCATCGAACAGATAGCGGGCGTTGACCACCGGAGTGATCCCCACCTGATGCGCCTCCTTGCCCAGATGTTTCGATGCCCATCCCGCCGGCGGCTGCTTGAAGACCGCCGTATCCAGGACGACGCAGCCCGGCGTCAGCTCGCCGGACATCAACTGATAAGCGGCTTCGATCTCGTGCAGCGGCAGGGCGATCACGATGATGTTCCGGTCGCGCACCGCCGCGCTCAGGCTGCGCGCCACCGTATCACATGCACCCATCGTCCTGGCAGCGGCGGCGTTCTGTTCATCGGGATCGTATCCGGTGACGGCGAAGTGCTGCCGTGCGTCCTTGCTCTGGTTGTAGCGCCGCAGCGCCAGCCCGAATGAGCCTCCCAGGCGTCGCAGTCCGATGATCCCGACATTCACTGTTTGCATTGTCACCCCCTCTGGTATTCGTGCAGCCCATGTACGGAGTACGGAGTATCTGACCTTCTAGTTCAAATCGTCGGCGCGCTGAAGCCGAAGCAAATCGGCATAGGGCGCGTGTTCTGACCACTGTCGGGCGTCATCCTGGTGATGAGCGATCAGCCAGATCGCCCCGCCGGTCGCCCCCGCCGCGCCGGCAAGCTCTGCGCTCCACGCTGGATGCTCCACTGCGACAACGAAGGGTCGTTCCAGTAGGCGGCGGGGATCGCCCCGGCTGAGCCTGTCGAACAGGCGCGGCAGAAACGTCCGCACCAGAACCGCCAGCGTTTTCTGCCAGATCGCCAGCGGATAGCGCGCCTTGCCTGCGTCGTGAAGCAGCGCCGCCGTGCCGAGATCGCCGTTGACAGGTCCTTCCGCCAGCAGGTCGCGCAGCACCCGCAGGCTGTGGATCTGCTCTGAGCGTTTCATGCGCCGCAGGAGCGCCAGCAGATCATCGGCGAGGTAGGTCTGGGCAGGGGTCAGATCGAGCGGCTGGGCAAAGGCGAACATCGCCCGCAGCCCCTGCCCCAACCGCCTTGCAGGCGAGGTATTCATCGCATCTCAGAAATAGAAGAGGTACAGCAGGTTCCCCAGACCCGCACGAAGGATCGAACGCGCTGGATCGACGAACAACACCTGCCCGATATTCGGAATCCCCGGAAGCTGCACGAAAGTGAGCAGCAGCACGCCGAAGAAGATTAACTGCGTCGTCGATTGATGCTTGTGCCACTGCTCCGCCAGGTTCGGCGGCAGCAGCGCATATAGGATATTCCAGCCGTCAATGGGGAAAAGCGGCAGCAGGTTGAAGATGAACAGGATGACGTTGAAGTACATCAGATACGCCAGGATCAGGTTGACCACATCCGGCAGTTCGCCCACGAAGCCCATGCCGAGGATGCGAATGACCAGCATGACCAGCACTGCCACCAGCAGATTCGACACCGGTCCGGCGGCGACGGCTGCCAGCCAGCGCCAGCGGCGGTTTTCGCGCGGCATGCGGTAGGGCGAAATCGGCGCTGCGCCCAGAAAGCCGAAGCCGATCAGGACGAACATCAGCCAGCCGACCCAGTTGATGTGCACCAGCGGGTTCAGGGTCAGCCTGCCCTGCCGAGCCGGCTCGGGGTCGCCCATGCGCCAGCCCACATAGTTGTGCGCATACTCGTGAAGGGTCATCCCGATGCCCAGCGCGATCAAGGTCGCGAGAATTTGTTCCGGGGTTCTATCGAGAAGCAAGGTTAACTCCGGTTATCTGGCATAATAGCGCGTGTCACCAAAGTATATCATGCGGGTTATCTACATCAGACACATGAAGGCTGAAAGATGGATGAGACCACCAGCCAGGGCGGCTCGCCGCTTCGAGTAGGGCTTCACGTCGAACTGCGCAAGCCCCATCCATGCGGCAGCCGCCGCTGGGTGATCACGCGAATCGGCGCGGATATCGGGCTGCGCTGTCTGGGATGCGACCGCCGGGTCATGCTGGCGCGAAGCGAATTCAATAAACAACTAAAACGTCTGATTGACGAAGTTCATCAGAACAGCGAGGAATAGGCAGTGAAAAAACGAATTCTGTTTCTGATGTCTGATACCGGCGGTGGTCATCGCGCAGCGGCGGAGGCGATCAGCGCGGCGCTCCTTCAGCGTTATGGCGAAGATAACCTGTCCATCGAGCTGGTCGACGTCTTCAAGTCCTATTCACCCTTCCCCCTGAACTACATGCCGGAATTCTATCCCTGGCTGATCAAGAACGGCAAATCTTCCTGGGGCATGGGCTACAAGCTGTCCAACTCCCGCCGCAGCGCCAAGGTGATGAGCCGGGCGATGTACGTGACCGCCGAAAAGCAGATGAAGCGGATGGTGCACGAAAACCCGGCGGATGTCATCGTCTGCGTTCATTCGGTGCTGACCCGCCCGGCGGTGGACGCCTTCATGCACGCCGCTGACGACCGCCCGCCTTTCCTCACCGTCGTCACCGATCTGGTCTCCACCCACATGTTCTGGTACGACAAGCGCGTCGAACGCACCCTGGTGCCGACCGAAGCCGCGTTCGAGCGGGGCGTCCTCGCCGGGTTGAAACCCGAACACATGCGCGTCACCGGGCTTCCGGTTCATCCCCGCTTCAGCGAGATTCCCTCCCAGCATGAAGCGCGCGCCGCCCTGGGCTGGGATCCTCATCTGCCCGCCATTCTGATGGTCGGCGGCGGCGAAGGCATGGGACCGCTGTACAAGAATGCCCGCGCACTGAACGCCAGAAAGTTGAAATGCCAGTTGGTGATCATCGCCGGGCGCAACAAGAGCCTGCAAACCCGGCTCGAAGAGTCCGACTGGAATCAGCCGACGCATATCTACGGTTTCATGAAGGATATGCCTCGACTGATGGCGGCGTCCAGCATCCTGGTCAGCAAGGCAGGTCCGGCGACCATCTGCGAAGCCTGCATCGCCGGGCTGCCGATGATCCTCTTCGACGCTATCCCCGGACAAGAGACCGGCAACGTCGATTACGTCGTGGATAACAACGCCGGAGTCTTCGCCCCCACCCCGCGCAGCGTCGCCGATGCTGCCGAAGCCTGGCTGGCGGAAGGCAGCGCCGGACTGCGCCGCCGTTCCGAAAACGCCCGCCGCATCGCTCATCCCAATGCCGTCTGGGACATCGCTGACGAGATCTGGCAGTACGCCCACCATCCGCGCATCCCTACACAGCGCAGTATCTCGCTGATCAAACGAATCAGCGCCACACGCCTGCTGGATTTTGTGTAATCGCCGGATAGGGTATTGGATTCATGCGCAGAATTGTTAAGATTGTTAAGTAGCGCGCAGAGCGCGCTTAATGCAACGCGCCCTGTGCGTTAATCTCAGCAAGCTAGAGTGGTTTGAGTCATATAACTCGTTTTGGAGGAAACTCATGCTTAAGTTCAAGACGTTGGTCGTGGCGCTGCTGGCGCTGCTGGCGGTTGTGCCGGCATTTGCTCAGGACGCCGTCGATGTCAAGGTCTGGATCGCCTTCACGGACGCCGGACGACTGGGCTGGGCGCAGGAACGCGCCGCCGAGTTCAACGGGCTTTTCCCGCAGTACAACGTGACCGTCGAAGGTTACGCCAACTACGAAGAGCTGTTCGCGGCGACGGCGCTGGCGGCTGAGCAGAATTCGCTGCCCGCCGTCGTCCAGTACTTCGAAGTCGCCACCCAGGTCGCGCGCGACAGCGGCTACTTCAAGTCGATTGCCGAGGCGCTCGGCGACCGCGCCGAAGTCAACGGTCTGTCGTTCAATCTCGACGACATCATCGGACCTGTCGCTGCCTACTACACCCTGGACGGTCAGTTCACTTCCATGCCCTGGAACACCTCCTCGGCGATCTGGTTCTCGAACATGACCATCCTCAACGCCGCCGGCGTCGATGCTCCGCCCGCCACCTGGGGTGAGGTCGAGGCTGCCTGCGAGAAGGTCATGGCGCTGGACAGCGCGCCTGAATACTGCTTCACCTTCCCGAATCACGGCTGGTTCTTCGAGCAGTGGCTCGCCCAGCAGAACGCCGAATTTGCCAACAATGGCAACGGTCGTGATGCCCGCGCCACCGAGGTGACGTTCGCCAGCGATGCCGGCGTCGCCGTCCTGGCATGGCTCGACGACATGGCGCAGAAGGGCTATCTGTACTACAGCGGCGCTCAGGGCGGCGCTTCCTGGTCGACGGTCGATCAGGCGTTCAGCAGCCAGCAGGTGGCGATGACTGCCTACAGCAGCTCCGACACTGCCGTCTACACCCAGGTCGGTGTGGATAACGGCTTCGAGGTCCTGGCATCCTTCCTGCCTTACAATGACGACACCGGCTGGACCGGCAACCTGATCGGCGGCGCGAGCCTGTGGCTGGTCAATGGTCTGCCCACCGAGGTCGAGGACGGCGCGCTGACCTTCCTGGCGTTCATGACCAACACCGAAAACGCAGCCACCTGGCATCAGACGACCGGTTACATCGCCATCCGCACCAGCGCCAACGAACTGCTGGCGGGCGAAGGCTGGTTCGAGACCAACCCGAACTTCAGCGTGGCAGCCGATCAGCTTTCGGCGAGCACCGTCACGTCGGCGACGCGCGGCGCGATCCTCGGCGCATTCCCGGCGATCCGCAACGTCGTCACGGCAGCCGTCGACACCGTCCTGCTGACCGACTCCGCCCCGGCGGATGTCCTGGCGCAGGCGCAGGCGGACGCCAACGTCATCCTCGAGGAATACAACCTGCTCAACGCCGAATAACGCCGACTGCGCAGCACACGTTCACAGGGGCATGGCGAGTTTCGCCATGCCCCTTGCGTATTGGCAGATCACACGAGGAGGCAATGCCTCGATGGACCCGTCACTTCCTCTCTTGATCGTGGCGTTGGGGGCGGTCTTTGGCGGCGGGCTGCTGGGCTGGTCGTTTCAGCGCGCTTCGCGATCTCCTGCCCTTGGCGCCGGCATCGGCGCGGTCGCCGGAGCCTTCGGCGCGGGGCTGTTCATGGCGCCGCTCAATTTCTGCACCTT
>JAEURA010000216.1 GCA_016789005.1 Anaerolineae bacterium | reverse complement strand
GAAGCCGTGACTTGCCGATGCCGCTCTCCCCGCCGATCAGCCAGAGCTGAGGCTGCCGCTCCTGCCGCACCAGCTGGAGCGCGCCCTGAAGCGTGGACATTTCGACCTCGCGTCCGACGAAATTCGCCGCCTGCAGGAAGCTCTCCCGCGCCGCTTTCTCCTCGTGAGGGATAGGCAGCCCAACCGCCAGGCACAGTTCCTCGATGGCTTCCCAGGCGCTCGAAGGACGCTGCGCCGGGTCCTTGTTCAGCAGCCGGGCGATCACTTTGCGGAGCGGACGATGCGTTCCGCTCAGATCATCGTAGGCGTAGAGCGGCGTCCAGTCTGGCTGACTCTCCAGGATGGCGTAGACCAACCGGCTGAAATTAGACACATCGTATGGGTAGCGCCCGGCGAACAGTTCATAGGCGATCATGCCCACCGCGTAAAGGTCCGCCGCGACGCTGGGACTGCCCCCATCGACCAGTTCAGGAGCCATGTAGGCGAGCGTGCCGCCGGGGACGCCGCTGGTCGAGCCGACCTGGGACAGTCCGAAATCGAGCACCTGCACGACGCCGCCTGGTTCGACCAGCACGTTGGTCGGCTTCAGGTCGCGATGGATGACCCCCCGCCGGTGCAGGTAGTCCAGCGCGGAGAGAGTCTGCACCAGCAGGCGTACCCGCGCCGCCGCGCCTTCCCCTACATCATAGGCGATGATCGAACGCGGAGCCGGCAGCAGGCGCATCGTGAAGTAGGGCTGACTCGCATCGATGAAACCATAGTCCAGCACATTAATGACGTTGGGATGCCGCAGCGACGCCAGGATGCGAAATTCCTGCGCCAGCGCCAGGCGGTCCGCCGCTTCCTCCTCGCTGCCCCCAGAGCCGCGCGCCGCCACCTGCTTCAGCGCAACCTGGTCGCCGGTCAGGCGATCCAGCACACGATGGACCACGCCCATACCGCCGCTTCCCAGTTCGGCGAGCAGCACGTAGCGGTGATCAAGGATTTGTGGCGCGGAGTGTTCGGCGATCATGGCTGGACCTGCGCTTTCCTTCTTGATGATTTCTTGATGCCACCAGAAAGGCTTCATCAGCGCACTCCCAGAATCTAGGGGGCAAGACACTGCATTTCCAGTGAATATCTGTCAGAGAATGATCAAGAACCTCTCGATTCTTGCTTGCAGTTCTGCAAAGTGGTACTAGAATAACCACGTCCATCTCACAAGGCGAGAGAGTCACATGTCTATCAACATGCGCCGGATGCTCATCGGGCGCCCGCTTCCAACCAGTGAAGCGATACATCAGCGCTTGTCCATTCCCAAAGCGCTCGCGGTCTTCTCCTCCGATGCCCTCTCATCGACAGCCTACGCCACCGAAGCCATCCTCCTGGTCCTGATCGCAGCGGGTTCTGGAGCGCTGGGGGTCTCGATGTGGATCGCCATCGGTATTGCCGCGCTGCTCATCATCGTCGCCTTTTCCTACTATCAGACCATTCACGCCTACCCCAACGGCGGCGGCGCCTACATCGTCTCCAAAGACAACCTGGGCAAAGGTCCGGGGCTGGTCGCGGCAGCGGCGCTGCTGATCGACTACATCCTGACCGTCGCCGTCAGCGTCTCGGCAGGTGTCGCCGCGCTCGTCTCGGCATTTCCCGAATTCGATCCGCTGCGCATCGAAGTGGCGCTGGTCATCGTCGCCTTCATCACCATCGTCAACCTGCGCGGCGTCAAGGAGAGCGGGACGTTCTTCGCCATCCCCACCTACGCCTTTATCTTCGGCGTCTTCGCCATGATCGCCGTCGGCGTGGCGCGAGTTGTCACCGGCACTGTCCCGACGGTCACGCCAGAGGCGCTGGAAGGCGCAGGGCATGCGACAGAGGCGCTCGGCGGGCTGACTCTGTTCCTGGTGCTGCGCGCCTTCGCCGGGGGCTGCACCGCGCTGACCGGCGTCGAGGCAATTTCCAACGGCATCCCTGCCTTCAAACGTCCTGAAAGCGACAACGCCGGCAGGACGCTGATCATCATGGTCGGCATCCTTTCGACCATGTTCGTCGGCATCACCTTCCTCGCCAACAGCTTCCCCCTGACGGTGAGCCACGAACCGGGGACGGCGACGGTCATCTCGCAGGTGGCGCGCTATACGTTTGGCGATGGCACGCTCTTCTTCTTCTACTTCCAGTTCGCTACGCTGTTCATCCTGTCGCTGGCGGCGAACACCGCCTTCGCCGATTTCCCTCGGCTGGCGTCGCTGATCGCGCAGGATCGCTTTCTACCGCGCCAGCTCACCAACCTGGGCGACCGGCTGGTGTTCAGCAACGGCATCATCAGCCTGGCGTTCGTCGCCAGCATCCTGATCATCATCTTCGATGCTCGCGAACACAATCTGCTGCCGCTCTATGCGGTCGGCGTCTTCCTCAGCTTCACGCTGTCGCAGTCGGGCATGGTGGTGCACTGGTTCAAGGAGCGAAAAAAACAGGGCTTCGCGCCCACGCTCTCCTGGCGGCTGAAGGTCGCTCTGAACGGTTTTGGCGCGCTTTGCACCTTCGTCGTTTTGTGGATTCTGCTGATCACCAAGTTCGTCGAGGGCGCATGGCTGGTGGCGGTGTCGATCCCGGTCGTCATCTTCCTCTTCCTGCGCGTGCACAAGCACTATGAAGACGTCGCCCATTCGCTGACGCTGGATGGCATCGAGTCGGCGGACATCCACCCCGACAGCTACAAGACCGGCAACAGGCAGCCCGTTGTTGTGCTGGTCAACAGCCTCAATCGCTCCTCGCTGCAAGCGCTGGAATTCGCCGTGCGCTTTTCGGATAACGTGCGCGCCGTGTCGATCTCCGTCGAGTCGAGCGCCGTTGAGAATCTGCAAGCGCGCTGGAAGAAGCTGAACGTCGGGATCCCGCTCGACGTCATCGAGTCGCCGTATCGTGAGATCGGACGCCCACTCATCGGCTACCTCCACGAACTCGACGAGAAAAGCCCGGATCGCAATCTGCCGACGACGGTCATCCTGCCGGAATTCGTCGTCTCCACCTGGTGGGAAAAGCTGCTGCATAACCAGACCAGCGTGGCGATTCGTGAGGCGCTGTATCAGGATCAGATCGCGCGCGGTCGCGGTCGAGCGGTCATCAATGTGCCGTACCGCATCGGCGATGAGCTGTACGAGCCGGTCATCGCCCGCAAGAAAGCGGTTGTCAGTGCGCCGACGCCCGAACCTGTCACATCTGCGCCCAGTGTCAACGGAACGCACGCCAGCTGACGTTTGACGAAAGCTGGTAGGGATCGGCGGCGGACGTCTTGCGAGGCGTCCGCCGCTCTTTTTTCAATTCTTCCAGACAGGCAGCGTGACGAAGAAAGTCGTGCCCTCGCCCAGTCGGCTTTCCAGCCCGATCTGCCCGTTGTGCAGGTCCACCAGCCGCTTGACCAGCGTCAGCCCCAGCCCGCTGCCTTCGATATTCTCCGTTTCCGGGCGGCGCACCCGGTAGAAGCGCTCGAAGATCGCCTTTTGATCGTCCGGGCTGATGCCCATGCCGTTGTCGCGTATGGCAATGGTCAGCGCCTCTTCCCCGGAAGACTCAATCTCGATGTGGATCTCACCGCCTGGCGGTGTGTATTTCACGGCGTTATGCACGAGGTTGACGAAGATCTGCGTCAGCCGGTTCTGATCGCCTCGCAGAGGGGGCAGGTTTGCGCCGGTGGGGATGTGCAGCGTCATCGATTTTGCCTCTACCGATGGGCGAATCCAGTCGCGGACCGCGAACATCAGATGATCGACCGCGACGGGTGCTCGGATCAGCTCGACGCCGGTATCCAGGCGTGCCAGATCGAGCAGATCGTCGATCAGCTTGCGCATGTTGGTCAGCGATTGGTAGATCATGGCGGTGTAATACCGTGATCGCTCGTCCAGCGCCGGATTGCGCATCTCCAGCAGTTCGACGTAGCCGCTGAGGACGGACACCGGCTGCTTGAGGTCGTGCGACAGGACCGACATGAAATCGTGCTTCAGCTGGTCGGCGTGGCGCAGCTCGGTGAGGTCGCGCATGGTGATGATCCATCCGACCTTGGGGTTGCGGGCGAAACTGGTGGCGTAGGTGCGATCTCCCGGCAGCATCAGCGTATCGTTGTGCACCCTGCCGCCGGCAACTGCCCTACGGAACACCGTGAGCAAGGGCTGACCATCGAACACTTCGTCGAAGCGTCTGCCGACATACTGCTGATCGGGATACAGGCGCAGCGCGCTGATGCCGGAGTCGTTGATCAGGATGATGCGCTCGTCGCTGCCAACCACCATCACCACGTCGGCGATTTCACGCAGGATGGACGTGGTCTTTTCGCGTTCGCGCACTTCGTTGGCATAAAGGCGGGCATTGTCGATGGCGATGCCGGCGCGGGTGCTCAGGGCATGGATGAATTCGAGGTGCGATTCGGTGAAGGCATTGACCTGCTTGCTTTCCAGGCTGATCACCGCGACGACCCGGTCCTCGCGGGTGACGGGGACGGAGAGGTGCGAGTTCATGGCGATGGTCACCGGCAGGTAGGCGCTGTCGAGCGACACCTGTGGGACGATTTCGGCGCGGTTGGTGAGCGCGACGCGCTGAGGGATGCCGCCGCTTTCGAACAGATCAGTGACGGTCTCCGGCGGCGTTTTGTAGCCCAGGCTGGCGACCGGACGCAGCATCCCGCTGGTCTCGTCGAACAGGGAGAGATATGCCCCGTGCGCCAGCGTGTAGCGCATCGCCCAGTCGAGAGTGATGGCGAATACGTCGTCCAGTTGGATGGAGTCGCTCAGTTCGCGGTCCACCTGCGCCATCATGCGCATCTCTTCGGCGCGGCGGCGGCGCTCTTCCTCGGCATGCTGGTAGCGCGCAGCATTCGCCAGGGCGACGCCGACCACGTGGGCGGTCAGCAGCAGAAACTCGCTGCGTTCAGCGCTGATGGGGTCTTCCGCATCCTGAGCCAGCAGCACGCCGTACAGCCTGCCATTGGCGGAGACAGGCGCGCTGAAGGTGGGTTTCGCCGGCAGGATCCTGAATACCGTCGCATGCAAACTGCGTTCGCCATCATCCCCTGGCGGGCGCAGTGAGGGATCGATGATCGCCGGACGCCGCTGACGCCAGGCGTCGAACGGCGGCAGATCGGGCAGCGCGTCGAGACGTACCACCTGATCGTCGAAGTGCCGCACCACATCGGCGCTCGCCGTCGAGGCGATGCGAAACGTGGCGCGTCCTTCGTCGGGAAGGAGCAGCATGACCTGCTCGCAGCCCAGGACATCGCGCACGGAAGTGGGGATCATCGGCAGGAGCGTCTGGAGATCGCTGACGCTGCCGAGGAACAGACTCAGCGCGTAGGCGCTCTTGTAGGCGGTGGCAGTCGGCTCGACAGGGACATCATTGCTTGAAGGCATCGGTGGAATCCCAACCTGCGAAGGTGAACCGGAGTCACCTTCGTTCGCGCACATAGCGCGATTATATGTCACTTCCACTCCTGGAAAAAATGAAAACCCCGTCGGCGCGCCGCTGCGGGTGTATTTGGAAATGGGGGCAGAACGGATAAAGTTGTAGACAAGGGGAAAGGGGGAAGCGATGGCGACAGAACGGGAGCAGTTGA
>JAEURA010000202.1 GCA_016789005.1 Anaerolineae bacterium | reverse complement strand
GGGCTTCTGCAAGTCGTCCCACGACATCGTCCTGACTTTCTCGGTCAGCCGCCGGTGCGAGTCCTCGACGCGGCGCTTGACCTCACTCCACGCGAGGTCTTTGTGCCGCGCTTGTAGAATTGCATTGATCGTCTCGTAGTCTGTCGACTCCCACAGCGCCTGATCCAACCCCATGTACTCGTGGCGCGGCTGTTTGTTGAGCAGCACGACGACGCTCCCCACCCACACCGCGAAATGCATGAGGTGATCTTTCGCTGTCCAGCCTACCGCGTCCTTCGGGATAGCGGCTTGTTGGTCGGTCAATGTTCCCATGTAGCCGTTCAGGTAATCCCAGGCGCGATCCATCCGGTACAGCAGCGCATCACGGTCTTGCACGTCGGCTATATCCGGGATGTCGTCAATCCACGGGCGGTGTTCCGCGTAATGCTCATAGCCATCGCCGATGATGAACTCGATGACAGGTCTGCCCTCGTCGTTTTCCTTCCCGGCGGGGAGGAATCTGCCGCTCGGTCTGTGCATGTCTTCCCACGACATCGCCTCAATCGTCGCCATCATTCGGGCGTGGGCGGTTTCAAAGCGACGCATAACCTCGGCAAACGACAAGGTGCGATGACTCTGCTGAATCACGGCGTTGATGCGGTCAATATCGCGGCTCTTCCACGTCGCCGCATCGAGTCCCATCGCCTCATGCCGTATTTCTTGGTGGAGCATGGCAGCCACGCCGCCCTCCCAGATGGCAAGGTGCATCACATGGTCTTTGATCGACCAGCCCGCAGCGTCCGTCGGAATCGTCAGCTGTGCCGGGGTGAACGTCTTGAGATGGGCGACGAAATCTTCATAGCCCTGCTGCATCCTGGCGATTAAACCGTCTCTGTTCATCTCTTCGGGCATAGAGCATCCTTTCCAGACATCGCTTCTGAGGCGCGCGACAGCATGTTCGCCTAAAACGCACGAATGTGACCGCTGCTGAATTCATAGTAGGGCACATCATAGATGTTGTCGAGCAGGGGACGGCGCGTTTCGCTTCGTCTGCACCCATGTGGGCAGGCGACTTGACACCTCGGCAATCCACTGGTCTAATCTGACATCTGGCATGGAAATTCTCCTTCGGTCTTCGCTGGATCACGACAGCGCAACTGCTTTTTTGCTTTCAATGTACCCTTGAGAAGGACCCGGCGGTGTGCGGCATATTCGGTCAGTTCAACCCGAAAGGCGCTGATCCGGCGCTGGTCGAGCGGATGGCGAAGCGCCTGGCGCATCGCGGACCCGACGGCTATGGCATCCACGCCGCGCCGACCCTGGCGTTTGGCGCGGGGCGGCTGGCGATCATCGACCTTTCGGCGCCCGCCGGACCTCTGTTCAGCGAAGACTGCCGGACGGTCGTCGTCTTCAACGGCGAAATCTACAATCACCGGGCGCTGCGCATCGAACTGGAGCGGGCGGGGCATAGTTTCGCCACCCACACCGACACCGAGGTGATCGTTCACGGCTACGAATCCTGGGGCATGCAGGTCTTTGAGCGGCTTCAGGGCATGTTCGCCATCGGCATCTGGGATGCTCCGGCAGAGCGACTGATCCTGGCGCGTGACCGCATGGGCGAAAAGCCGCTCTACTTTGCGCCGCTGGCGGATGGCGAAATAATCTTCGCTTCTGAAGTCAAAGCGATCTTCGAGCATGGCGGTGTGCGCCGCGCCGTCAACCGCGCGGTCCTGGCGGAATATACCGTCCTCGGCTTTGTCGCCCCGCCCAATACGCTCTTCGACGGCATCTTCAAGCTCGCCCCCGGTGAAGTGGTCGCCATCGATGGCGGCGGCATGACCTGCGCCCGCTTCTGGCATCCCGGTTATGCCACCGACAACCCGCCCGCCTATCCTGACGCCGTGCGCGAAGTGCGCCGGACGATCACCGCCGCGGTCGAACGTCAGATGATGAGCGACGTCCCGGTCGGGGCGTTCCTCAGCGGCGGAGTCGATTCTTCGGCGGTGGTTGGCTTGATGCGGCAGTTCAGCCCGTACCCGGTGCGCACCTTCACGGTTGGTTTCGCCGCCGAGCCGGACAGCCCCGCCGACCGCAAATTCAACGTCGATGTGCGCTATGCCGCCGAAGCCGCCCGCTACTTTGGTACTGATCACCGGGTGATCACCCTGCCCAACGACGAACGCATCGCCTGGGCGCTGCCGCACCTGATCGCCAGTCTGGATGAGCCGATCTCGATGCCGACGGTGGTGCAGACGGTCTTCGTTGCGGCGTTGGCGCGGTCGCATGGCGTGCCGGTACTGCTGAGCGGCGAGGGCAGTGATGAGACCTTCCTGGGGTATAACCACTACCGCGCCGAGCAGATGCTCAGCCGCTATCTTCGCCTGCCGGGGCTGCTGCGCCGCGCTGTGCTGAACCCGCTGTTTGAGCGCCTGCCCTTCGAACCGCTGCGGCGGTTGGCGCGCAAGGCACAGCAGGCTGCACCAGAAGCGCGCTATCTGGAATGGCTGCGCCGGGTTGATCACCAGCGCGCCAGCGCGCTGCTGTGCAACGTGCCGAACGCTGGGGCGAGCGCGGCGGCGCTGGCGGCGGCGCTGCGTCCGTATCTGAGCGCGCCGGGGGCGCGTTCGTTCGTGGAGCAGGTTGCCTGGGCGGACAGCCGTCTGGTGCTGGCGGAGAACATGAACATGCGCGTCGATAAGATGTGCATGGCGATGTCGGTCGAGGCACGCGCGCCTTTCCAGGATCTATCGGTCGTCGAGATGGGCTACCGTTTTCCTGTCGGCTACAAGCTAGGTGGCGACTTCAAGCGGGTCCTCAAGGATGCGGTGCGCGATCTGGTGCCGGAGAGCATCTTGAAGCGCCCCAAATGGGGGTTCAACCCGCCCGCTTCCGACTGGCTGCGCACGAATCTGCGCCCGCTCGTCGATACCCTGCTGACCCGTGAGCGAGTCGAAGCGGCGGGAGTCTTTCGCCCAGAGATGGTCGCGGCAGTTCGTCAGGCGCACATCGTGGAGCGTAAATATGAACTGTGGTCGCTATGGACTGCCCTGGTTTTTCATCTGTGGCACGCCATCTACATTGACGAATCGTTCAAATTAGACGATGGGTTCACGCCGGCGCGCCTCGTCGCCATCACAGACCCCATCGTGTGAGTCGCTGCCCGGTGGAGGTTTTGTTTGTTTTTCACAATCAGGGGCTTGCAAGAAGTGCTGCTTTGGTGAAGATTGTCTAGTCTGGACACGGTAGACTGTCGAAATCACAATATTCGGGAAAGGAGCCGGTGCGCCCACGTTCGGCGCGCAGCATGCCTATGAATATCCTCATCTTCGGTGGAACACGTAACATCGGGCATTTTCTGACTCACAGGTTGGTCGCAGATGGACACCGGGTGACCGTCCTGAATCGCGGACGCACACAGGATAACCTCCCTGTCTCGGTCGAACGGTTGGTCGCCGACCGCACCGAGCGGACGCAGCTGGAGCGCATCCTGCGGGGACGGACGTTCGATGTCGTGGTCGATAATGCCCTTTACAAAGCCGCCGAAGCAGAGACGGTCATCGATCTCATGCGCGGACGAGTCAAACGCTACTTCTTTTTGAGCACCGGGCAGGTTTATCTGGTGCGCGAAGGCTTGCAGCGTCCGTTCAAGGAGAGCGACTACGCCGGTCGGGTGATGCCTGCACCCAAAGCCGGGTCTTATGGGCTTGAGGAGTGGTCCTACGGCATGGACAAGCGGCGCGTGGAGGATGCGATGGCTTCCGCCTGGGAGACGCACCGTTTTCCCTACACGTCGCTGCGCCTGCCGATGGTCAACAGCGAGCGCGATCATTTCTTCCGGCTCTATAACTACATCCTGCGGCTCAAAGACGGTGACCCGATCCTCGCGCCAGAGACGCCGAATTTCGCCCTGCGGCACGTCTACGGCATGGACGTGGTCGCCGCCATCATCCGCCTGATCGATACGGGGATCGGCATCGGCAAAGCGTACAATATCTCGCAGGACGAGACCGTCTCGCTGGAACAGTTTCTTGACCTGGTCGCCGGCTTTCTGGGGGTCGAGGCGAAGATCTCCCGCCTGCCGTTCAAAAAGCTGGAGGCGCAGGGTTTTCTGCCGGACTGCTCTCCGTTCAGCGAGCGCTGGATGTCAGAACTGGACAACACCCTCAGCAAACAGGAGTTCGGTATGGTCTATACACCGCTGAACGAGTATCTGGAGGCGCTGGTCCGGCACTA
>JAEURA010000168.1 GCA_016789005.1 Anaerolineae bacterium | reverse complement strand
CCCGCAGCGCCGTCAGGTCGGTCGCGCCGTCGTCGCGCGCCAGCCAGCGGTTGTGACCGAGGCGGCTCAGCAGGTCGCGCGCCAGCCGTTCGCGCCAGTCGTTGATGAAGCCCAGGTAGTCGCGGTCCACCTCTTCGCTGTGGCGCTGGTTGCTCAGCGCGTCCAGGCTGCCCTTGATCAGATTGCTGTAGGCGAGCTGCCATAACAGGTCGAAATCGTGGCGATAGGCGAAAGGCGTCTCGAAAGACAGCACCAGCCAGTCGCGCCGGGCGTTGAACAGCCGGAAGACCTCGAAATTGGTCAGAATCGCCCAGGTCGCGCCGTTGCCGAAGGCGTAGTTGATCGCCTGCTGCTCTTCCGGGGTGCGGTCCACCGCCATGCCGGGCAGGGCGAGCTGCGCCGGCTTCACGGTGTCGGAAAGGCGGTCCGCCGTCCCCGCCGCGATGCGTTCCAGCCGCCTGATCATGCCGAAGCGCTTCGCCTCGACGTAGATGCGCCCGCCCGCCTCCGGGATAAGCGTGATGTCCGGGCGTCCGGCTCCGGTGTGCAGCTCGTACTTGTAGCGCTGCGGGTCCTTGATGGGCCAGCCCAGCACGTCGCCCAGCAGCCGGTCGATGAACTGGCGCACGACGCTGGCTTCGGTCATGTCGGCGCGCTGGTCGCCGGTCAGCTGGTCGTAATCGTCGATCAGGCGCGCCAGGCTTTCGCGAGCGCGGCGTTCTTCGGGCGTGACTGCCATAGGGGTCGGGTCTTTCACGTCGTCCACACGTCACGCCGTATGATAGCACGTCCGTTCCATCGCCCGCAAACACCGCCGGGGGGCATCGCGATGTGCCCGCGTCGGCGGGCGATTCATGCAGGGGCGGTTCGCCTTCACGCGCGGGCAGTTCGCCTTCACGCGCGGGCGGTTCGCCTTCACGCGCGGGCGGTTCGCGAACCGCCCCTACACAACCGTTGTGACCTGTAATAAGCTTGTCGCAGCGTTTTGAGCACAGGCAAGATCCCTATGGGCAAGAAAGACAAGAAGCTTTTCAAGCCGTTCAGCGAAAAGAAGCAGCAGTACTACGAGCGGCTGGCGCGCCTGGAATATGGACCGGACAAGGTCAACGAGTCGGCGCAGCGCTGGGCGGGCTACAGCGAGAAGCAGCGCGACGCTATCATGCAAGAGGGCAGCCGCATCTACACGGACATCGCCCACGCCATCGAGGCGCAGCAGCCGTCGGACAGCGCCGCGGTACAGGCGATGCTCGCCCGCTGGCATCAGCATCTTCGCTACTTCTACGAGCCGACGTTGGAGATTCTGCGCGGGCTGGGCGAGATGTACCCGGTCAACCCGGAATTCGCCGCCACCTTCGCCCGGATACACCCCGCCCTGGCGGAATACCTGCGTGACGGCATCCGCGTCTACGTGGACGGGCTGGAATCGGCGGAACTGGCGCGGATGATCGACGAGGACGCGCGCAAACAGGGGTGAGGCGAGGTCACGTCTCTGTGAGGCGGGAGAGCCGGCGGCTCTCCCCTACACCCACCACCTCGTAGGGGCGACCCGATGGGTCGCCCGCCGATGGGTCGCCCGCCGGTGGGTCGCCCGCCTCTGCCGAATCGCCCGCTTGCGCAGCCGGTTCGGCACGCCGCGACGTGTTCGGCTATTTCTCGACGTGTACCGGCAGGAGGATGCGGAAGATGCTCCCCTTCTCCGCTGCGCTTTCCACGCGGATGCTGCCTTTGTGCAGCTCGACGATGCGCCGCGCCATCGGCAGCCCCAAGCCCATGCCCGGCGTGGAATGGGCAGTGTCGCCGCGCCAGAAGGTCTCGAAAATCTTGTCCATCTGATCTGGGGCGATGCCCGGTCCTTCGTCGTGGACGGCGATGCACACATTCTCGCCCGCCATGCACAGGCGGACGACGATGCTCCCCCCCGGCGGTCCGTAGCGGCGGGCGTTGTCGATCAGCGCTGTCAGCGCCTCTTGCAGCAGATCGGCATCCCCCAGGATGCGCGGCAGCGGTTCGATGATCTCACAGCGCAGCGTCGGCATCAGCCCCCCCTGAAACAGGGAAGCGCACACGTCTTTCACCAGCGCCTCTGGGGCGAGCGCTGCCAGGGTGGGCGAGGCGCGCTGCAGGCGCACCATCTTGAGCATCATATCGACCAGCTTGGAGGTACGGAACACCTGCGACTCGATCAGCGCGGCGCGCTGCTTGCGCACGGATTCCTCGGCATGCAGTGCCAGCAGATACGCCTGCGTGTTGATGATCGACAGCGGGGTACGCAGCTCGTGCGCCGCGCTGGCGACGAAGCTGGAGACCAGCTCCGCCCGTTCGCGTTCCAGTTCCGCTTCCAGTTCCCGCTGGCGCACCTTCTTCTGTTCGGTGATGTCCACCAGGGCGATCTGCACGGCGGGCGCGCCGCGATAGTCGGTGCGCGCCGCCTGAATCTCCACCCACACCGGCTCCAGGGCACGGCGCATAATGCGAAACTCGCTGCGCACGGCATCGATCTCGCCGGAGAGCAGCCGGCGCTGCCCATCGATCACCCTGGGCAGGTCGTCCGGGTGGACGCCGCGCACGATCTGTTCCGCGCTGAAATCCAGAATGTCGCCCGGCTCATAACCGAACAAATCGCCAAACATGCGGTTGGCGAAGACCGCCCGCCCTTCCTGGAAGATGGCGAACCCCTGCAAAGATCGGTCCACGACGGTGCGGTAGGCTTCCTCGGCGCGCCGGCGCTCGGTCACATCGTACAGGATGGTCAGCCGACCGACCGGCGCATCCTTGCGCTTCAGATCGCGATAGCGGCATTCATAGGAGCGCGGACGCGCCTCATCCGGCAGTCTGATGGTGACGACGCCCCCCTGGGCAGCGCCGTCCAGCTCGGCGAACAGATCGCGCGACAGCCTGCCGATCCCGTCGCCCGGCTTCAGCCCGCGCAGCCGGCGGGCGACGGGGTTGAGCTGGGTGATGCGCCCCTGCAGGTCGGTGATGATGATGGCTTCCGGGATTTCGTCGAAGATCAACACCTGGGCGATGGGCGTCAGGTCGAGCAGTTGATCGCGCAGGATGACACGCAGGGTGCTCAAGCCGACCGCACCGAACGCCAGCGGCAGCGGCGTGATGCTGCTGAGCGACTCCACGCCGACCATGCGCAGCACGGCGATCAGCGCCGAAATGCCGGGCGGCAGGCAGGCGGTGAAGATCAGCCAGGCGTACTGCCGGCGAATCACCCCCTGCGCTGCGCGATACTCGGCGATCAAGACGGCAACGCCGTACAGGGGCGGGATGAACTGAACGACGATCAGAACCGGCAGCCACCAGCCATACGCACCGGCGCGGAAGGTCAGTCCGTCCATCTGAGTGATGTCGAAAGCGCGAAAATACCAGTGGTGATAGGGGTCGGTCCAAACCACCAGGAAGGTGCCCACCGCCACCGTGAGCCAGAATGCCAGGCTGATGGGGGAAAGGCGCTGTGGGCGGCCCGAATATGCCATGCAGAACAGCAGCAGATAGACGCATGCCAGGTTGATGCCCAGAACTTGCAGGCGGGCGAAGACGTATGCCGTTTCGCGGTTGGCACTCACCATGAAACCGACGTTGCACAGCAGGTAGAAGGCGCTCGAAGCCATCAGCAGGAAGAAGGACATTCCGGCAGGGACGTTGCGGCGGGTCCACCCCACCAAGCTGAGGGTGATGAGGATGGCAGCGGCAGCGCAGACGACGATGAAGTAGAATGGGGCGACCATGAGCGATGTGTCACACTCTTTGCCAGATAACGGCAATTATGCCACAGGTCTCTCAATTCTGCTGTTAGCAGGGGAAGTTCGCGAACCCACTATACCTCACTCCTCAGTCCCCTCTCCATGACAATGGAGAGGGGACGCTAAGCGAAGCGCAGCAGGGGTGAGGACAGCGACAAACAGCGGGTTTGCAGACAGACCCTCGTCGGGCGGTTCGCGAACCGCCCCTACCCATCGGGGATGTTCTGCTCATGCCCAAAACCGTCTGCGTCATCACGCTGGCGCTGCCCATCGAAACCGACCCCCGCTCCTTCCGGCAGATCGAGCGGCTGTCGCGCGACTACGCCGTCCGCGTCATCGGCTTCGGCGATCCGCCGCCGTCGTGGGCGGCGAAGGGAATCGCCTGGCACGGCATCGACCGCTCGCGCAGCCGCCTCCGCCTCGCCGTCGAAATGCTCCTGCTGGCGCTGGGTCGGCTGATCCCCACCGCCTACGATCTCTACTTCTGGCGGCGTCCCCGCTACCTCCAGGCGCTCCGCCTCGCGGTCGCCTGCCGCGCCGACGCCTACCATGCCAGCGATTGGGCTGCCATCCCGCTGGCGGTGCGAGCAGCTCAGCAGACCGGCGGCACGGCGAAGGTCTTCTTCGATGCCGACGAACACTGGACGACCGAGCGCGAGAGCAGCCGGGCATGGCGCTGGTTCTTCGCCCCGATGATCCACCACTTCCTCAGCCGCTACGCCGCCGGCGTCGATGCCAGCACGCACGTCTCTGAACCGCTGGCGGAACGCTACGCAGCGGAGTACGGGCTGGGCGGGGTCGTCGTCTATAACGCGCCGGATTACGTCGAGACGCCGGATCATCCGGTCGATCCTCAGCGCATCCGGCTGATCTTTCACGGCGCGGCGATCCGCAACCGCCATCTGGAGGTGCTGATTGACGCCATCGCCCTCTGTCAGCCGCGTTTCGAGCTGCACTTCCTGGTGGTGGGTGAAGCGGCGACCATCGACTGGCTCAAAGCCTACGCCCAGGAGAACGCGCCGGGGCGGGTGATCTTCCGCCCACCGGTGAGCATCCACGAGGTGGTGCAGGCTATCGCCGACTGCGATCTGGAACTGAGCTGGTCCGCGCCGACCACCTACACCAACCGCTACACCCTGCCCAACAAACTGTTCGAGGCGGCGGTCGCCGGCTTGGGGGTGATCGTCGGACCGGGCACGGCGCACGAGCAGCTGGTCACCCGCTACGGCTACGGGATCGCCGCCCGGTCCTTCTCCGCCGCTGATCTGGCGGCGACGGTGAACGCCCTGAGCGTCGAACAGGTGACGGCGCTGCGGTCGGCGGCGCGCCGCGCCGGGCAGGAACTCCACGCCGACGTGGCGCTGGAAGTACTCAGCCGCCTGTACCGGGAAGTGTTGGGGTGACCCCCTCGATATTCCGCCCGGTCAGCCGGCGAAACGCCGCCGCCGCAAGGGGAGCGAACGATGTGCCCAGATAAACATCGGTCAGCATGACCGCCGCCATGACGCGGCGCGTCGGACGTCCGGCGCGCAGGACCCGCTGAAGCGCAGGGCGCGCCGCCGCGTAATCGCGCGCGGCATAATCGATCTTGGCATACTGCCAGTCGAGAAATTCCTGAGCAGCAGGGCGCAGCCGGCGCAAAGCTTCCGGCAGCGCAGGGTCGGCATAGAGCCGGTCGATCACCTGCCGCCAGTCGTCCACGAAGCGGCGGCGCTGGCTGATCGTCTTGCTGGCGTCGTGCATTCTGAACTCGGCGCGCACCCCCGGAACGTACTCCACGCGGAACCCCGCCAGCAGCATGCGCACCCAGTATTCGGCATCGAAGACGTAGTGCAGATCGTCGCGGAACCCGCCCAGGGTTTCAGAGGCGCGACGCCGCCAGGCGCTCCCCTGCTGCATGAGCGTGAAGTCGCCGGTCACAGCCACCTCGCGCGTCAGCACGTCGCTCGCCGACAGCCCCAGTGATGCGCCTGCGCTGTCGATCAGATTGGCATCACCATACAGCATATCGACCTGGGGGTGCTGCGCGAAATAATCCACCATGAAGCGCACTGCGCCGGGCAGGAGTGTGTCATCCGAGTTGATCCAGGTGAGGACCGCCCCGCTGGTCAGGCGCAGCCCCTTGTTGAGCGCATCCGCCTGCCCCTTGTCGCGCTCCGACACCCAGGTCATACGCGGGTCGCTGTAAGATTTGAGGATGTCCACCGTCCCATCGGTCGATCCGCCGTCGATCACCAGGTACTCGAAGTCGGCGTAATCCTGGCTCAATACCGAGTCGATGGTGGCGCGGATGTACTGCGCCTGGTTGTAGGAAGGGGTCAGGATGGTGATGGGAGGCATGTCAAATCCTTTCTGCAAACCGCGCCGCCGGCGAATCGTTCACCAGTGCAGCCCGCCCACGTCGTAACCGCCCAGCCGCCGGAAGAGGTTCGCCACCGTCATCGTCAGCCGTGTGCCGGTGTACGTCTCCAGCAGCATCACGCGCGACAACAGCCGGCGCACGACGCGCGGCGACCTCCCAGCCTGTCGCAGCAGCGGACGCGCCCGGTCGTACTGGCGGCAGCGCCACATCAGCTTCCCGTAATGCCAGGCGGCAAAGGATTCCATCTCCGGGCGGATGCTGCGCAGCGCCTCCCCAGCGGCAGGATCGCTGAACACCTTGTCCACAATGCGCAGCCAGTCGTCATAGAAGCGGTCGGTCTGGCTGACGGTCTTGCTGGTCTCGTGGAAACGATACTGAGCGCGCTCGCCGGGCACATAGTCCAGCCGAAGCCCCGCCAGAACAGCGCGCACCCAGTAATCACCGTCGAACGAGTAATGCATGCCCTCGTCGAACAGCCCGATCCGGTCGGTCAGGCGGCGGCGCCAGAACGTCCCCGGCTGATGGACGTTGGGATGCCGCCCGGTCAGCCACGCCGCCAGGTCCAGCGGCGCGCTGGTGAGCACATGCAGATGCCGCCCGTCCGTGTCGATTGCTTCACAGTCGCCGTGCAGCAGATCGGTTTCGGGATGCGCCGCGAAATGCTCGACGGCGAAGCGCACCGCGCCGGGCAGCAGCCTGTCGTCGGAATTGATGAAGGTGAGGATGTCGCCGGTCGCCGCTTGCAGCCCTTTGTTCAGGGCATTCGCCTGCCCCTTGTCCTTTTCCGAAACCCAGCGCACACGCGGATCGCGGATCGCTTCCAGGACAGCGCGCGAGCCATCGGACGAGCCGCCGTCGACGATCAGGTATTCGATCTCCGGGTAGTCCTGGCTCAGCACCGAGTCGATGGTGGCAGGCAGGAACTGCGCCTGGTTGTAGGAGGGGGTCAGGATGGAAACTCTCGTCACGTCAGATCCGTGTACTACTGGGGCGATCCACACACCATGTTACACCAGGGCAGCCAGGATCGTCGAAACCAACCGAGGATGTTTGATGCACCCTCCGCCAGTTCACCCCATTGGACACCCTTGGTCCCTTCAGGTATGATGTCTGCATGATGACATGTTCCTGAAGGTCCGACCCACAGCCTTTGGGTCTCTCGATGCATTCAAACGCGCGTGGATCAAGCAGCCCAGTAAAATGCCGACTTCACCAACACCCGTCGCTCTCTTCAGCCTTAACCGACCAGCGCCTACGCGCAACCTGCTCGCGTCACCATCTGCTGCGATCACGCCAGATGCTGCCATGTGCCCGCGCACCAAGCTGGGGTTCCCGTGGAAAGGCACTCCCTCATGAGAGAGCAACTTAAGCGGCTGCTCAGACGGCTGGATAAGCCCTCCCCTGCGCTCGCCGTGGGGTATGGTACGCTCCTGCAGCCGGGGTTCGCGCTGGAAGTACGCGCGGGGACCGCTGAAAGACGAGTCGTTGTCGGCGAAAACTCAGTACTTCAATGTCGCATCACCCTGGAGCGGGAGATCGGTCAAGTCACGATTGGCAGCAGCACGTTTATCGGCACCTCAACCCTGGTCTGCGCGCAGCAGATCGATATTGGGTCAGATGTGCTGATCGCCTGGGGTTGTACGCTAGTCGATCACAACTCCCATGCCGTCCAGTGGTCGCAGCGCCGCGAAGACGTGCGTCTGTGGCGCGAAGGTCTGACGAAGGGCGTAGGCGCGGCGGCGACGCTCAAGAACTGGGACGTGGTGCCAATGGCTCCAATTCGAATCTGTGATAAAGCCTGGATCGGCTTCAACGCCATCATCCTGAAAGGGGTCACCATTGGCGAGGGTGCAGTCGTTGGCGCTGGATCAGTGGTGACCAAGGACGTTCCCGCCTGGACCATCGTCGCCGGAAATCCCGCACGGGTGATCCGAGAAGTGGCTGAAGATGAGCGGTAGCGACCTGACCTGGGAACAGGCAGTGCAGTGGCTTCGCCAGCAACCGGAACATGCCGAGCTGGTGCGCGCATGTTACTACGACGATCCGCTGCTGGAAGCTGCACAGCGCTTCGCCGCCAGCGAGGAATGGGCTGCCACCCTGGCGCTGCTGCCCAAGAGGTCCGGGCGCGCGCTGGACCTGGGTGCAGGACGCGGGATCAGCAGTTATGCGCTGGCGCTGGCGGGGTGGCAGGTCACCGCCCTCGAACCCGATCCCAGTGCGCTCGTGGGTGGAGGCGCGATCCGCCAACTGGCTGCCGATGCCGGGCTGTCCATTCAGGTCGTCGAAGAATATGGCGAGAAACTGCCGTTCGCCTCTGGCGCTTTCGGTCTGGTCTACGGACGGCAAGTCCTGCACCACGCGAATGATCTGTCTCAGCTGTGCCGTGAAGTGTCGCGCGTCTTGCAGCCGGGGGGCGTCTTCGTAGCAGCGCGCGAACACGTGATCAGCCGCCAAGAGGATTTGTCTGTCTTCCTGGCAAACCATGCCCTGCACCGCTTCTATGGCGGCGAAAACGCCTTCCGACTAAGCGAATACCGTCAGGCGATCCTGAGCAGCGGTTTACACATTGAACGTCAGATGGGTCCGTTGGAAAGCGCGGTCAACTACTTTCCCATGTCGCGCCAGGAATGGCGGCGGGCGTGCGCCTCGCCCCTGCCCCGCATTCTGGGTCCGTCGCTCGCTGACCAACTGTTGAATGAAAAGACCGCCTTCAGCCGCGGGTTGCTCGCCCTGGCGTCACATCTGAAAACCCGCATGAGCAGCGCCCCAGGACGGTTGTACAGCTTTGTAGCAAGGAAAAGTGCATCGTGAATCGAACGTCGCCGCTCACAGGGCAGCCGGTGCTGATAACCGGTGGCGCCGGTTTCATCGGCTCTCACCTCACCGAAGTCCTGGTCGGGGTGGGGGCGAAGGTCACGGTGGTCGACAACCTGGCGACCGGAAACGCTGCCAACTTGCAGCATCTCGGCGCGCAAGTCACGCTGATCGTCGGTGATGTCGGGGAACTGCTGCGCCTGAAGCGCCTCCAGGTCTCGGATTACGCCGCCATCTTCCATCTGGCGGGCAATCCTTACATCCCGCCCTCCGTTGAGAACCCTGCTTATGACTTGCGCGAGAATCTGCTCAACACGTTCAACCTGTTGGAAGCAGTCCGCGAGGCGAAAGAGCGCCCCAAGCTGATCAGCGCCTCATCCGCCGCTGTCTACGGCAACCCGGTTCGTCTGCCGATTCGCGAAGATGATCCGACGGTGCCGATTTCGCCCTACGGCGTGAGCAAACTGGCGGGCGAACGCTACCTCGCCGTTTACAGTCAGCTCTACGACATTGCGGCGGTCTCTATGCGTTTCTTCTCGGTCTACGGACCGAGACAGAAGAAGCAGGTGGTTTTCGATCTGCTGCGCAAGATCGAAGCCAACCCTCACGACATCGAAGTCTACGGCGACGGCACCCAGACGCGCGATTTCGCCTATGTCATGGATATTGCTCACGCCCTGGTGCTGGCGGCGGAGCGCGCTCCGGGTCGCGGCGAGGCGTATAACGTCGCCTCTGGCGAGACAACTTCTATCGGTCAGCTCGTCTCGGCGCTGTGCGAAGTATGCGGCGTGGCGCCGCACATTCACTATACCGGCAGTGTACGACCTGGGGATGCCGAGCGTTGGGAAGTCGATATGCAGCGCCTGACCGATCTCGGATTCAAGCCAGAGACATCCCTGCATGATGGCGTCGCCGCCGTGAAAGCCTGGTACGATGGTCTCAAGGGCTAGTCGTCCGGCACGTGTCGCCTTTGGCAACCTTTGCACGCAGGAATGGATCGCCGGTTGCCATTACCTGAAAAATCTCTTCGTCGCGCTGAAGAGCATCGAAGAACCGCCAGAGCTGATCCTATACGGACAGGCTGCCGATACCAGCGACGCCATGCTGGCGCCCTATCTCGACGAACGACTGTCGCCGCCGCCGCGCTTCCGGGGAGCGGGGTCCATTGAGCGCCTCGAACGCCGCCTGGGTCTGTCATTGGGCGTGACCCGTGCCGAGGCGTCATTTCTGCGTGACCATCATGTCGATGCCTTCTTCACGGCTGGACTGATCGGACCGTCGTTCGAGCTGCCACGTCTTGCCTGGCTGCCCGACTTTCAGCATATGCACCTGCCGGAGATGTTCTCGCCGCGTGAACGTCAGGGAAGAGATCGCAGCTACCGCCGCGCCGCGCAGTGGTCCGATCGGGTGATCCTCAGCAGTCGGAGCGCACTGGAAGATCTGCGCCGATTCGCGCCCGTCTATGCTGAGAAAGGTCGGGTGGTCAACTTCACCGCCCAGATTTCACCTTCTGTGTATGACACAGAGCCCGCCCTGGTGCGCGATTTTCACCGTCTGCCGGAGCGCTTCTTCTACCTGCCCAACCAGTTCTGGAAACACAAGAATCATCAAACGGTCGTGGAAGCGCTGGGACTACTGAAGGCGCGCGGCGTCAACGTGACGGTGGTATGTTCGGGCAGCACGCGCGACCAACGCAATCCGGAGTACTTCCCGGCGCTGCAGGCACGCATTCAGGCGCTCGGCATCGAAGATCGCTTCATCATCCTGGGCATGATCCCCCACGATCACATCTTCCCGCTCGTGCGCCAGTCGCTGGCGGTGCTTCAGCCCTCGCTCTTTGAAGGATGGAGTACATCGGTAGAAGAGACGAAATCTGTAGGCAAGCGGATCATCCTCTCCGATCTGCCGGTGCATCGCGAACAGAATCCTCCGCAGGCGCGTTTCTTCAGCCCGCGCGATCCTCAGGCGCTTGCCGACTGCCTGGCGGGAGCCGCCGATCAGGCAACTCCGGGACCTGACCTGCAGATGGAACGCCTGGCACGAGAGGACCTACCGCGCCGCACACGAGCATTTGGAGAGTCGTTCATGAGCGTGATACACGAGATCGT
Organism: Anaerolineae bacterium; assembly: GCA_016789005.1. Classification (GTDB taxonomy): domain Bacteria; phylum Chloroflexota; class Anaerolineae; order Aggregatilineales; family Phototrophicaceae; genus Flexifilum. The sequence goes on along the minus strand of JAEURA010000168.1, from coordinate 4,528 downwards.
GTGATGATGAACTCGCTGTCCCAGACCTCGAATGTGAGATCCTTGTGGACGCGGCTCACTACACTATCTTTGCAGTTTCGTCTGGGCAAGCACCCGCATCGCCTTTCGCACAGCCTGGCGGAAAAAGAAACCAGACGGTCGACTGAAGAACAACGCCTCGATCTGAGCATCCAGGGACTCAGTGCATACCATCGACGGTGGCAAGCGTGGCGGCACCCTCACAGGCTCAACAGAAAGATTTGCCAGTATGTTGGCTGATTCGATTGTATTGGTCGAGTCTGCCCCAAAACCAATGTTGGTAATCAGGTTCACAGCGGGATTGATTGCCAAGCCATGATGCGCCAGGCAGGCAAAAGTCCATTGGTAATCCCAGGTGTTGAGCGTTCCACTCGCCACTTTGTCAAACGTGTGTTGCCAGAACCGGCGAACCGAGCGCGATTGAAACCTAGAGAGAACGGCTGAACGAACAGATGGGTCTTCCCATTGTTTCATTTTCACATCGTAACGTGCCCATGCCCGGCGCCACGTCGCCCAACCCCATATGTATGGATAACGCGAGAAGTAAACATCTGTTGGAAGCCTAAGCGGCGCATGGAAATAATCCCCGCTGATGTGCATGACGCGCTCATCGTCACGATAATGCTGTAACAACCATTCGCAGAAGGGAAAGAAACTGGGATGGGGTAAGCAATCATCTTCCAAAATGATCGCGTTCTCGACTTGATCAAATACCCAATCTAGCCCGCTAGATACGCGCACCTTAAGTCCCAGATTGACTTCAGCAAAGTTGGTCCGCACATCGCACTCCCAGTCAATGTGCGCAAATATGGCACGTGTCTGGGCGACGAGAGCAGCCTCATCGGCATTGCGCGGACCATCCGCGATGAGGAAGAGCTTGCGCGGCTTTACCGCAGAGATTACGTCAAAAACTCTTTGAGTGGTGTCGGGACGGCGGAAGATGAAGAAAGCGACAGGGGTGTTCAATGTCATTGTATTGATTCGTGGAAACAGTCCGACTCACTATACTGCGCGACAAAACGGTAGTCACGTCCAAGAATACCGATATGAGATTGGCGCACGTCATTTGCGGTGCGAATTCGCGCCCAAAGCGTCTGGGAAATCGGTTCTGTGCTGACGGTTCCGACGATGCCGCACATTGTTCCAGCCTTTTGATGGAGTAATCGCGCTACGGTGCAGACACGGGCAACACGGATGCTTCTACAGCCATCGTCCTTCAGCCCAACGCCACAGCGGCGGGGACCGATGCGGTCTCGACAGCGAATTCGCACCGATAGGGAGCCGGAAAATCGAATGGTCCTAGCAGGCGATTATAGTTGGGAACGATCTCAAATGTCGCCGCTTCCAGGATGTGGTCGATGTCGCGCTGATGCACGATCCCCAGATAGAGTTCCAGCTTGTAAGTTGCAGGACGCAGCAGCAGGTTCTGAAGCACGAAACTGACGCGGACCACATCATCAGGTTTCAGATCAACAAATTTCTGTACCATACCCGAATTGGCATCGATGACTCGCGCACCAAAGCTATCGTGGATCACGACATGGACGGCGACGCCAGTCAGACTCGCGCTGCTGCGAATGACCGTCTCGATGCACAGATCTTCGCCGGTCCTGGGATCGCCGCCATAACCGCCCGCAGCAGAAATGGTCACTTCCTCGAATCGCGCGTCGACTCCCCCGATGCGAGGGACCGACTTCAGAACCTGATGGAGCGACTTGGATATTCCACTGTCAAGATAGCGGCTGAGCGTCTCTTCGATCGGCGCATCGACCAGCACCTCACCATGATCCAGCAGTAACCCCCGATGGCAGATATTCCTGATCGCCTGAATATTGTGGCTCACGAACAGCACGGTGCGACCGCTCTTCGCCACGTCGCCCATCTTGCCCAGGCTCTTCTTCTGAAACGCCGCGTCGCCGACCGCCAGCACCTCATCGACGATCAGCACCTCCGGGTCGAGGTGCGCGGCGACGGCGAACGCCAGCCGCATGTACATGCCGCTGCTGTAGCGCTTGACCGGCGTGTCGAGGAACTGCTCGACTTCGGCAAAGGCGACGATCTCGTCGAAACGGCGCTGAATCTCCGCCCGGCGCATGCCCAGGATGGTCCCGCTCAGGAAGATGTTCTCGCGCCCGGTGAGTTCCGCATGGAAGCCGGTGCCCACTTCCAGCAGCGACCCGACGCGCCCGTAGATATCGGCATAACCGGCGGTCGGCTTGGTGATGCGCGCCAGAATCTTCAGCAGGGTGCTCTTGCCCGCGCCGTTCCGCCCGATGACGCCCAGCACTTCGCCGGTCTTGACCTCGAAGCTGACATCCTTGAGCGCCCAGAAGGTCTCGCGGCTCGCCCCCGTCCGCCGCCGCCCCGGCAGCAGATTGACCAGATCATCGCGCAGCGTGCGGTAGCCCGCCGCCTCGTGCCTGATCTGGTAGGCTTTGCCCAGCCCGCTGACCTGAATCGCCGTGTCTGACATTTACACCACGTCCGCGAAACTCTGCTCGACCCGCTGGAAGACGATCAGGCTGACCGCCAGCGCAACCGCGCCGAACACCGCCGAAAGGACCACTTCCCCCGCTGGAAAAACCGCGCCGCCGAAGAACGCCCAGCGGAACCCGGCGATGATGCCGACCATCGGGTTGATCAGGTACAGCGGGCGCAGCGGACCCGTGATGATGTCCGCCGCGTAGACCACCGGTGAAGCGTACAGCCAGACCTGGATCAGGAACGGCAGCGCATAGGTGAAGTCGCGATAGAACACGCTCAGCGCCGAGATCAGCGTGCCGATGGCGACGGCGTTGATCAGCGTGATCAGCAGCAGGAACGGGATCGCCAGCAGGTTGAGCGTCAGCCCATAGCCGGAAAGCAGCAGAATCACCAGCATGACGACCAGCGAGACGGCGAAATCGACCAGCACGCCGAGCGCCGCTGCCATCGGGATGATCAGCCGGGGGAAATAGACCTTGGAGATCAGCTGCGCGCTGGCGACCAGGCTGCCCCCTGCCCGCTGAAGCGCGCCGGAAAAGGCGTTCCAGGGCAGCAGGGCTGCGAAGACGAACGCCAGGTACGGCACATCCCCGCTCTGCAGGTTGGCGACCCGCCCGAACACGAAGGCGAAGATCAGCGCGGCGATCAACGGCTGGAGCACCACCCACAGGATGCCGATGACCGTCTGCTTGTAGCGCAGCTTGATGTCACGCAGTGTCAGCACCACCAGCAGATCGCGAAACTGCCACAGCTCGCGAATCGGCAGGTCCGCCCAGCGTGAAGCCGGTTTCACGCGGATGTGGTAGCGCGCGGGGGCTGGCGGAACGGGTGGGGCAAGCTGGTCGGTCATCGCTGCTCGTGTTCTGCAAGAGATGCGCCCCATTATACATGTCATCTGCGCCGGAAGGTGTGAAAAAAGCATCAACGGTGGCGCCGCCTGCCCTGCCAGAACCTCCGCTGGCGCTGTGCGCCGAAGGTGATAACATGAGCGCTGAAGATGACGATGCAGATTATCGAGAATCGCCCATGAGCAAGATCACCCCATCGCCAGAACAGATCGCCCGCGTGCTGGCGAGCATTCCAGAGGGGTTCATCAAACACGCGGTCTTCACAGAGCGTTTTCGCATCCACCAGAAGGGGCGGCGCAGCCTCAACGCCGCCATCCGCGCCGGCAAGGTCGGCGAGATCGGCAGCCTGATCTTCGATGCCGCACGGCTGAATGCGGAGATGGCGCAGGAAGCGGCGGTGTGGTGCGAACCGTCCCTGCCGCCCATCGACGAGGACGGTTCCGTCAGGACGCCGCCGGTGATCGAACGCCGTGCTATCCGCCAGATGGTCTTCGAACCCGATCCCTCGGCGGCGGCACTGTTCGAGCGCTTCGCCGTACGGGGTTACGCCGAACGCGAGCGGTTCTCGACGACGCCTCAGGAGGCAACCGCACTGTCCCATCTGCTGTCGGTCGGGGCGCTGGCGCACAAAGACGCCTACCTCTACGATCCGCTGCGTCTGAGCGAAAGCACGCTCGACGCCATCATCCGCCGCCGGCTGCTCCTGCCAACCCTTCAGGAACTTGTCGGCTACCTGGACGCCCTACCGGGCAAGACCGCCTCGATCCGCGACGTTCAGAGCCGCTATGGGTCAACCCTCTACGAACTGCTGGCGATTGGCGGCGTCATCCGCTATCAGGTCGGCAGTCCAGCACAGGTCTGGCTGCGCCTGGAAGACGCCCCATCCGACGAAGCAGAAGCCGCCGCCCTCGAAGCGATTCACCGCCAGGAGGTCGAAGCCCGAAAACAGGTGGACGCGGCGTGGGCGGCGCTGCTGCCGGTCGTCGGTGACGTGCTGCGTCCCGGTGCGGATGACGGCAGATCGAACATGGCGCGCGTCCTCGCCCGATCTTATTCATTGGACGCCGCCGCCCGACGCCTGGCGGTGCACAGCGACGTGCTCAAGCAGGCGATCCGCGAAGGGGTACTCACGCCCTTCGCCGACCCCAAAGGCAAGCGGCGCATCGCGGCGGCACAGG
>JAEURA010000143.1 GCA_016789005.1 Anaerolineae bacterium | reverse complement strand
CCGCTGATTCATCGATGACAGCAGGCATGGACTCCGAGTCGATTGCCATGGGGGTAGCGATGACCGGTGGAGTCGGCATCCCCGGCGGGGTGGGCAGGAGGGGCGGCGGGGTGGGCGTATCAGGCGCTTCTGTTATCGGGGAGGAGGTATTTCAGTAATATCGATGGGCGTGAAGTCCTGCGCCAGGGCGGTCAGCGCCAGGGGCAGGGCAACGAGCAGAGGAATCCAGAAACGCACTTTTCTCCAAAGCATGGCAGCCTCGCTTGCTGAAAGCAGAATGAACAGTCATTCCTTTCAACAGCTTAACGCCGAGGCAGGGCAGCAGAACACGACGAATGTCAGGCGTTCGCCCGCCGGTGATCATGCGGCAGAGGTATTACCATCACTAATAATCTGCGTCATGCACTCCGCTTCGCCTACCCCTCTGCCACGCCGGCAGCGGAGGGGCGGGTCGGGGGTAAAATCTGCCTACACTGCCCGGCGGGTGATGAAGCGCACCAGCAGGTCTTTGCGCACGAACAGCAGGATCAGCGGTCCGGCGGCGAACCCCATCAGGTGCGCCAGATTGTTCACCCCACCTACTTCATTCCCCTGGGTGATCGTCTCCAGCGAGGGCAGCAGCTCACGGAAGGCGAAATAGAGCAGGAACAAGCCCGCCGGCAGCACGATGTAGCGCGAGAAGATGTTCTCCTGACGGGTGATGGCGCGGTAGGGAATCCACAGGATCATGCCGATGAACCACAGGCATTGAATGCGGGCGCGTGGGAACAGCACCAGGAACGCCCCCATCACGCCGGCAATCGCCCCCGAAGCGCCGACGCTCGGCAGTTCCCCCTGCACCGGGTTGAGCACCACCGACCCCAGGTTGGCGACCATGCCCGCCGTCAGGTAGAAGAGCAGGTAGCGCCAGGGACCGCAGGCGTCTTCCAGGCGGCGTCCAAACGCCCACAGGAAGATCATGTTGCCGAACAGATGCCAGATGTCGCCGTGCATGAACATCGAGGTGAAGGTGGTGAACGCCCCGATGCTCAGCCCTTCGGTCATGAACACGTCGCGGTAGCCGTAGGTCCAGATTTTGTCCATATACGGCTGAAGGTCGCGGTAGCTGTCCAGCTCTACGCCGTAGATGTCGGGAGCCTGCCAGGCGATGAAGACCAGCGCGTTGACGATGATCAGCAGGTAGGTCATGGTCGGCATGGTGCGATAGCGCACCGCCCCGAGGTCGCTCAGCGGCAGCGGGTAGATGACCGACATCTCGAACAGGACCAGCAGGACGGCGAGAGCAAACGAGATGAGCGCGCCGAAAGCATCCATGTCTGATTACCCTTCCCCGATGAACTCAAGAACGCTGGGGATTTCCGGCTCAACAGGGTTGAGCAGCAGCGGAATCGCCCGGTTGAAGACGAGATAAAACGCCACGCCCAGCAGGGCGATGCCGATCAGCGCGAAGATCATGCGCGCCCAGCCGGGCAGAATCGGCAGACTGGTCGGGTCTTGCAGCGGACCCGACGGCATGGCGATGTCCTCCTCCCAGGGCTTGACCTCCACCTGCTGGGTGTGTTTACCGCCCTCCGGCTCCGCCGGGACCTGTCCGCCGAACAGCGCCGCCAGCCCTTTCTGCTGCGGCGACGAGAACGCCGTCACCACGCAGTAGCCGCCGACCAGCGACAGCCCGACTCCCAGCCAGTGCCCCGGACTCATGCGCAGCAGGTTCAGCCCGGAATCCTGCCACGCCATGAACAGATAGGCGGCGGTGAACCCGGCAGCTTCGCGCAGCGCCAGGACGACGCTGCCCCGTTCGTGATCGGTGATGACCGGGGTGAAGGTTTGCAGCACCCGGTCCGCCTGTTTGCGATTCCCACGTTTGCCGGCGCGGGCGGCGCGCTCGTAATAGCCCATCGCCTGCACTTTGCGCCCCTGGTCCTCCAGGATGTCCGCCATCTTCATCAGCAGATCGTGGCTGTTCGGGCGCTTGACCAGCGCCTTTTCCAGCAGCTCAATCGCCCGCGCGCCCTGCACGTCGTTGAGCAGGCTGTCGATGATCTTCAGGATGCCGGCGTCGTCGATGGCGTCCATCTGCACGACTTTTTCGCGCAGGGCGTCGGCTTTGCTGTAATTGCCCAGCATCCGGTTCACGTCGATGGCGGTCAGGTGAATCGCCAGCGAGGGCGTGCCCGCTTCAATTGCCCGGTCGAGCAGTTCCTGGGCGTCTTCGGTGTATTTCATCTGATGCAGCAGGCGGACGGCGCGCTGCATCACCTGGGGGTGATCGACCTGGATTTGCAGCGCGTAGACGTACTGTTCGACCGCAGCCTCTTCGTCCTCCGCCGCCAACCGGGCTTCGGCGGCGGCGAGGTATTTCTCGATCTGCCGCTCCTCTTCGGGAGTCAGCCGGTCGTTCTGTGTCTTGACGCCCCGAACGGTCTCGATGGCTTCCTCCGGAACGAGATCGCGCAGCGCTTCAAACCCCGGCGGCGCGTCCTGAACGTCATCGGCTTCCGGCTCTGGCTGCATGAACAGCGGCGCGCGCGCGGCAGGAATCGGCGGCGCGGCGGGGGGAGGCGGTGCGTCGTGATGCACCAGTGAGGCGTGTTCCAGGCGGTCATGCACGCTGCTCTGCTTCGGCGGCGCGGATTCCGGCGCTGACGCAGAGAGCATTCCCCCGCCCGTGAGCTTGGCGCGCAGCGCGAGCGCCTGATCGTTGGCAGGGTTGATCTTCAGCGCCCGTTCGACGCACTGGAGCTTGCGCGCCGGGTCGTCGGTAGTGCGCGACAGCCACAGCCACGCCATTTCGTTGTTCGGGTCGAGTTTGAGAGATTGGGTGATCAGCTGGCGGGCGCGCGCCACATCCCGCTGTTCCTTCAGCGCCAGCACCCCTTCCCTGAAGAGCGCCTGTGCGTCGTTCATGGCTTTCCCCTGGTGTACGCCGTCCTCGCCTTCGATTATACGTGCGAATCGGCAGCGCGGATTGTGTACATCCGGCAGATCGGGTATGGTGGAGGAGCGCGCCGGGTGCGGGCGCGGTTGCCGGCGTACAAGGGGACGGTTCATGAGGGTGAAAATGCGCGTTTTGCTGTCGTTGTTCGTGCTGCTGGGGACCGCCGCCTGCAACCTCAGCCGCGCGACGCCGGCGCCGCCCGCCACCACGGCGCCGCAGACCGCCACCGAGACGCGCATCTCGCGGACGGCGATCCCGACGATCACGCCGATGGATCTCAGCTCGCCTACGCCGGGCGCAGTCTGCGGCGCGCCGCCCAGCGGGTGGGTGGCTTATGTGGTGCTGCCCGGCGATACGCTGGGCGACCTGGCGGCGGCGACGGGCAGGACGACGCTCGAGCTGGCGCAGGCAAACTGTCTCGCCGAACCGTACATCCTGATCGCCGGGCAGACGATATACCTGCCGTCCGAGTTGGTGGTGGGGTAAAAAAAGACCCTCGCCCTGTCGAGGGTGAGGGTCCGCAGTGTCAGACTGCGCGGTGGCAGGCGACCCAGTGCCCCGGCTCCAGCTCGATGAGCGGCGGATCGGGTTCTTCATAGCATACCCCTGTGAGGGCGACCGGGCAGCGGGTGTTGAAGTTGCAGCCCAACGGCGGACGCGCCGGACTGGGCACATCGCCGGTCAGGATGACGCGCTGACGCGCTTTCTCCTTGATCGGGTCGGGCACCGGAACCGCCGAGAGCAGCGCCTGCGTGTAGGGATGCAGTGGATTGTCGTAGACGTTATCGACCGTGCCGACCTCGACGATCTTGCCGAGGTACATCACCGCCACGCGGTCGCAGATGTGGCGCACCATGCTCAGGTCGTGGGCGATGAACAGATAGGTCAGGTTCAGCTCGTCCTGGAGTTCTTCCAGCAGGTTGACCACCTGCGCCTGAATCGACACGTCGAGCGCGGAGATCGGCTCGTCGGCGACGATGAAGCTGGGGCGCAGCGCCAGCGCGCGGGCGATGCCGATGCGCTGCCGCTGACCGCCGGAAAACTCGTGCGGGTAGCGGTTGATGAAATAGGGGTTCAGACCGACCTTGATGAGCAGCTGTTCGACGTATTCCTGCTGCTCTTTCTTGTTCGACATGACCTTGTGGATGCGCAGCGGTTCGCTGACGATGTTGCCGACCGACATGCGCGGGTTCAGCGAGGCATACGGGTCCTGGAAGATCATCTGCATGCGCTGGCGGGTCGCACGCAGATCGCCGTCGGACATGGTCGTCAGTTCCTTGCCTTCGAAGACGACCGAGCCGGCGGTGGGGCGGTACAGCTGAAGGACGGTGCGCCCGGTCGTGCTCTTGCCGCAGCCCGATTCGCCGACCAGACCCAGCGTCTCGCCCTTGTACACCTCAAAACTGACGTCATCGACGGCTTTGACCGCGCCGACCTGGCGCTGGACGATCAGACCGGCGGTGATCGGAAAATACTTCTTGAGTCCACGCACCTGCATCAGCGCTTCGCGATTGGCGGAGCCGGTGGCGCGCTTTTGAGCAGCCGGGGCGGGCGAGGTCATGTTAAGGCGACTCCTTCGTTCAACGGCGTCTGGACAGCGGTGCGCACATCGACCCAACAGGCTTTGAGGTGGTTGGATGCAGCGCCCTCGCCGGGTACAAGCGGCGGCATTTCGACATCACACTTTCCGGGCAGGCGGTAGGTGCAGCGGGCGAAGAAGGGGCACCCCTTCGGCGGGATGCGCATGTCCGGCGGCGCGCCTTCGATCTGCGTCAGCTTTTCGCCGCCCTGGCGCATATCGTGGCGCGGCAGAGACTTCAGCAAGCCGAGCGTATACGGGTGGCGGGTGTCCTTGAACATGTTCATCACCGGTCCGCGCTCGACGATCATGCCGCCGTACATCACCTGTACGGTGTCGGCAAGCCCGGCGACCACGCCGAGGTCGTGCGAAATCCAGATGATCGCCATGCCAAACTGATCGCGCAGTTTCTTCACCAGCTCGAGGATCTGCGCCTGAATAGTCACATCCAGGGCGGTGGTCGGCTCGTCGGCGATCAGCAGCTTGGGGTTGCACGACAGCGCCATGGCGATCATCACGCGCTGGCGCATGCCGCCGGAAAACTGGTGGGGGTAGCTCTTCAGACGCTTGGCGGCGTCGGGGATGCCGACCATCGAGAGCAGCTCGGCGGCGCGGGCGTCTGCCTGCTTGTCGTTCATGCCCATGTGCAGCTTGAGCGCTTCGGTGATCTGTGTGCCGATGGTCAGCACCGGGTTGAGCGAGGTCATGGGGTCCTGGAAGACCATGGCGATCTCCGCGCCGCGCACCGACCGCATCTCGTCGTTGCTCAGCTTCATGAGGTCCTTGCCCTGAAACATGACCTGACCGCGTTCGATCTTGCCCGGCGGCATCGGGATCAAGCGCATGATCGACAGCGCGTGAACGCTTTTCCCGCTCCCGCTCTCGCCCACGATGCCCAGCGTCTCGCTCTCGTTCAGGGCATACGAGACATCATTGACGGCGTGGACGATACCCTCCTGGGTATAAAAGCGGGTGACGAGGTTCTTGACCTCCATTAGGACGCCCAACGGAAAATCCTCCTACGCAATTTTGGATGGGATGACGGAAGAAACGTCATATTCCGTAATGATCATTAGATTATGCCCTACCTGTGAGGGCGCGCAAGTCTCAACATGGTGAAAACGAAGGGCGGTCGCATTGTCAACCCTACACAATGGACCGCCCGACGGTTCAGAACAGAACAAAGGTTTTCCCCGCCTGAGTCAGAGGGACGATTCCTCAGTGCTCGATCACCGAAGGCACGGTCAGCATCCCCTTGAGGATGCGCTCCATCGCCATGGTATGTCCGCAGACGTGGCGGCTGTGGAAGAAGGAGCAGTCGCACGACCAGGTTTCGCTGTTCAGCGACGTGTTGTGATCGCTGTTGTCGCCGTGGAAGGTGACATCGAACGACAGGAATCGAATACGGTCGGTTTCTTCAGCGTAGCGCATCGCCTTTTCGACATCGCTGACGACGTTCTGACCGGGGGCATAGGGCAGCGGCTGGCGCTTGAGCATGGGCTTCAGCAGTTTTTCCAGGCACATGATGTGCGGGCAAATGCCATGCGACTTGAAACCGGGGCAGGAGCAGTCCCAGCCATCGGGGCTGAGGCAGACCGAGTAGGTATTGTTGTCGCCCTTGAATTCGACGGAAAAACTCTGGAAGGTGGCGCGTTCAGGATGCGCTGCGTACCACTTCGCCTTTTCGATCTTGCCGATCATGCCATAGTCCATGAGCTTGTTTCTCCTGTGCATGTATCCATCAAGATACCCTGTGTTATAAAGCAAAAAGCGCGCAGTGCCAGGGCGACACCGCGCGCTTCATCGCGTTTGAACCCACTTTTCTGAACTTGCCTTGATAGGCATCTTTCCCCACAATGCTTGTCGTTTCATGCTGTAACTTTAACGCAGCTTGAAGGGACTGTCAACAAAAGTGAGGGTGATTTTCGTTTGTTTTTCACATGATGCTCGTCCGTTGCGCCGGGCGAAACCTACCGTTGAGCCGAGCGAAAATCTTCAGGTTGACGACGGCGATTCCTATGAAGATCAGCGCCGCGCCAAACACCAGACGGGCGTCGATGGGTTCGTGCAGGATCAGCGCGCCCAGAAAGACGCTCACCGCCGGGACGATGTACGTCACCATGCTGGAACGCGCCGCGCCCAGTTCGCGCACCATCCAGTAGTACATCAGATAGGCGACGAAGGTGTTGAGCGCGCCCAGCAGCAGCACCGCCCCCGCCGCATCGCGCGAGAGAGTCCCCAGATCGGTCGGGGCTTCGCCGCCCACCAGAGGTGAGACGACGATGGCGATGCCGGAAGAGATCGCCGCGAAAGTCATCGCGCCCGCCGAAACCATGATCGGCGCATAGCGGTCTTTGATCTGCTGGCGGCTGTAAACCGTGAAGATGGCATAGCACATCGACGCGCCGACGACCGCCAGCGCGCCCAGGAATGCCGGAGTGATCTGCCCTTCTTCCGACACCGAGCGGGTCGCCAGGATCGAGACGCCGACGAAGCCGATGGTCATGCCGGCGATCTTCTGCGGCGTGATGCGCTCGTCGCGCATGGCGAAGTGCGCGACGATCATGGTGAAGAAGACGGCGGTCGATTGCAGGACGCCCGCCAGGCTGCTGGGGATGCTCTTTTCCCCCCAGGAGATGAGCGCGAAGGGCAGCGAGGTGTTGCCGATGCCGATGACGATCAGCGGCAGCAGGTCGCGCAGGGTGAACGGCAGATGCGTCCTGCGCGACAGCAGCACGAGATTCATGCCGATGGCGGCGATGCCGGTGCGAATGAACACCACTTGAAACGGCGTCAGCTCCTTCACGGCGACGCTGATCAGCAGAAACGATGAACCCCAGATCAGCCCTAATGCCCAGAAGGCTGCCCACTTTGCCACGTCATTTCTCCTCGTCAGCAGGGTGCGCGTCTTTATCGAACCGCTGTGCGATCCACAACAGAACAGGGGCGGTCAAAATGCCGCCCCTGTTCCGGTCAGACGCTCAATTGAAGACATGCAAAACTTATTACAGATTATAACCCATTCACAACGATGTCAACAGTTTCCTGGGTTCTACGGGTGCATTTCAATATTTTGGGT
>JAEURA010000129.1 GCA_016789005.1 Anaerolineae bacterium | reverse complement strand
CCGGCGTAGATGGCGACACCGGTGATGTAGCGCGCCGCCGCGCCTGCCTGCTCCAGCCCTGCCCGAATGCCCTGGACCGCCGACGCGATGTTTTCCACCGCCGGATCATGTCCAGGCGGGGCTGCCGGGTACGTCGGCACGCCGATCAGGATCTCTACCGGCGTACTGAGTTCGGCGACGGCGGACGCATATGCCGTCACCTGATAGGCGACCCACGCGCTGTATTCCTCGGCAGAGACATAGCCGCTCTGGTAGGTCATGACTGCCATCTGATCGACCAATAGCGCAACGCTCTGCTTGTAGGCGGTCTGCCACTCGGTATTCGGCGCAATCAGAGGCGGCAGCGCAATTGCGGCATTGGATGGACTCCAATCGGGCGGCAGCGCCGCGCTGACCGGCGTGTCCAAACCCACTGCTGCCCGTACCGCCCGCAGCAGCGACAGGAAGTCCTGGTCGCCATCACGCACGCCGGACACCGGATCGACATTGACGAACACGCCATCAAAACCAAACTCCGTGACGATGCGCTGGCTGAATGCGGCGATCTGTTCCTGAATCGCGGGACGGCTGAGCCGAGAACCTTCTTCGTCGTCTTCAACCGGCAGGCTGATCCATCCGTAGAGTCGCGCGTCCGGGTAGGCAGTCCGGAACTGCGTCACGAAGGTCTCAACGTCGCCGAATTCCGCTTCGCCGCTCCAGGTTTCGTTTGGCTGAAGCCAGCTCACCCAGGCGTAGATCAAGCCGATCTGCCGTGTCCGCAGCTGTTGTGCAAACGCCTGAATCTCGGCGTCGGTATGCACTTCATACGTCCATTCGGGTCCGATCCACAGCGCGTTGGCGTGGGTCTGTTCGGTCTCATTACGCAGCCGCCCCAGAACAAACACCAGCAGTGCCGTAAACAGGACCGCCCCAACCACGCCGACAACAGCGCGGTTGATGGAGAGGCGAAAGCGGGGCAGCCTGAACTGACCCAGAGGACGCAGCTGCTGCGGAATCTGCGCCCTGCTGGCGATAGCAGATGCCATCTCCTGCTGGCGTTTGCGCTGCGCCTGGCGTGCCCGCGCCCGTCCGTGGCTGGATCGCTCCACCGGCGAAGCCGTTCGCAGGGCACCGGCTGAGTCTGTCTCTTCTGAGGAGGATTCGCTCGCCACTTCAGGCGGAGCCTCCGGTTCCGAAGATTCGCCAGACGATGCCGCTGCATCGTCTTTGGGCATTTCTGAAGGGAGGATCAGTTCGTTATCGTCGTTCATGTCTCAACATCTTGCTCGTCGCCCTACAACAATCCAAAACGTTCCAGCAGCGGCGGACCCAGGATCAACAGCCCGATCAGCATGGAGGCAACTGCGCCCAACAGCACCGCCGCTGAGGAGACATCCTTGCCAACTTTCGCCATCGGATGATACTCGGTAGTCGTCAGGTTGATCGCCGCTTCCACCGCCGCGTTCATGAATTCCGCCATCCAGACCATGCTGATCGTCAGGATGAGGATCGCCAGTTCCGTCCAGCCAACTTGCAGCCACAGCGCCAGCATCAGGACCGCCAGGCTCGCTGCCGCCTGGATGCGTGTGTTCTTCTGCCAACGCAGCATATACAGCCATCCAGCCAGGGCGTAGCTCAGGCTGGAGAGACGTCCACGGCTGGTGTGGTAGCTGTACCCTTCCGGGTTAATGCGCGCAGTTCCGGTGAGCGCGTCAAAGACCTGCTGCTTCTTGGTCATGGAGTACCGCCTAATGATCCTCTTCCAACCGGGGAACAATTGAGAGCGGTACGCCCAGAGCGTTCAGCGCATCCTCCTGTGCCGCCCACATCTCGGCGCGGTTCTCCGGCGAATCGTGATCGTAGCCCAGCAAGTGCAGCGTTCCGTGGACGACCAGCAGAAGCAGTCCGTGCGCTGCGGAAAACTCCTCCCGCGCCGCCTGCGCCGCCGAATAAGGGTAGGCGATCACGAGGTCGCCCAGGTAAGGAGGTTCGCCAGGAACGGGGCTACCACCCAGCGGAAACGAGAGCACATCCGTCGGCGAGTCGATTCCGCGAAACTGTCGGTTGAGCGCTGCAACCGCCGCATCGTCGGTCAGCACAATGGTCATGACGCAGTTCGGTTCGATTTCGTGCGCCCGCAAGACCGTCTGAGCAGCGTGGATCAGTGCGCCGGCATCCGCCGGATACCCGGCATCGTTCTGAACCTCGATGTCAAAGGTCACGGCTTGTCTCCTTTGTGTATGTCAGCCGAGTCACCCCCGGTGGCATCGCCAGCGCCGACATCGACTACGTTCACTTTTTGTGTCCGCCGCAACGGCGGCACGACCTGAAGAGGCGCATCCTCGTCATCGTCGGGGATGGTGAGCGCCTTCACCTCAGCAGTCCGTTTCAGCGGCGGGGACGCAGGCTCGACGGCTGCGGCTTCCGGCGCATCCGGCTCTGCAGCCCGGCTGATCGGAGCAGATCGGGGACGTGGAGCAGTTTCGAGCTGAGCATCTCCAACCGGCGCGCGTTCGAGCGAGGCGCGTTTCGCCGCCGCGGGGATCGGATAATTGATGCGCGGATGGAAAACCGCCTGCAGCATCTCGACGAAGATGGTGCGCGCTGTATCCAGATCGCGCAGAGTCAGATTGGCTTCATCGAGCTGTCCTTCGCGCAGGCGCTGGTCGAAGATGGCGCTGACGATCTCTGCGATTTCCTGCTTGTTGGTTGGCTTTCGCGCTCGCACGGTGCTTTCGCAGTTGTCCGCCAGCATCATGATGGCGGTCTCTCGGCTCTGCGGCTTGGGACCCGGATAGGTGAACTGATCGACATCGACCGCTTCGGTATCACCTGCCTGCTCGACAGCGCGGTTGTAGAAGTAGCCTACTTTCGTCGTCCCATGATGTTCCAGGATGAAATCGCGAATGCGTACCGGCAGACGATACTGTCTTGCCAGCTTCTCCCCTTCGACAACATGGCTGATGATGATGCTGGCGCTGCGATAGGGATCGTTCAGGGCATCATGGGGGTTCAGGTTATCGACCTGGTTCTCTACGAAGAACGCCGGGTTCAGCATCTTGCCAATGTCGTGGTAAAGCGCCGCTACCCGAGTCAGATCAGCGCTCGCGCCGATGGCGTTAGCTGCCTGTTCACACAGGTTAGCGACCTGAAGCGAATGCTGGTAGGTGCCGGGGGCTTCACGGAGGACTCGTTGAAGCAGCGGATGGTTGGGCTGGCTCAACTCGACCAGTTTGAGACTGGTCGGCAGGTTCAGAACGCTGGTCAGCACGTACATGCCGACCAGCGCCACCATCGCCGAAAGAACGCCATTGACGAGGGCGTACAGCAGTTTCAGACCAAGAGTCGGCGCGGCGCTGCTGTTCAGCAGTTCCAGGTTGAACAGCGTCACAACCACAACATTGGTTACGGCGATGAAAATGCTGATGACGAAATAGCTGTTCAGCCGCTCAGTGCGGCGCAGAATGAGCGATCCGACCATGCCGCCGGAAATGACGAGAGTCGCGATCTCCAGCGAGTTCTCCGCCATCAGTCCGATCAGGATGCCCTGTGCCACTGTAGCGATCATGGCGATCTCCGGCTTGGAGATCACCACCAGCAGCAGCGCCAAGCCGGCTGCCGGGTAGATGTAGTACGGCGGCTGCACGCCTGAAAACAGCCTGGCGCTGAACAGTCCGACCAGAAAGACGAAGCACAGCAGCGCGACGAAGCGCGCCCGCAGATAGGCGCCATCCGGGAAGCGCGCCAGGTACAGCCCGATCAGCACCATCGCCAGCAAGCTGCCGATGAAGGCTCGAAGGACCAGCTGCGCACGACGATCTTCGCTGTCGAACAGCCCCAGGCGTTGCAGCGCCTCATCATCGACGGCATCCAGCCGTGTGCCGGCGCGCACGACCACCTGCCCACGTTCGAAACTGCGGGTTTCCGGCTGAACGCTGTCAACCGCCGCCTGCCGGGCGGTCTCCGTTTCCTGAAGGTTGACGAAGCGATTGGGGCGCAGCACGTCCTTCACCAGCGCCACGACGACTGATGCGGTGCGCTGGTCAAAACGCAGGGCAACCTGTGATGGCAGCTGCTCCAGCACCGTCGCCAGGTCGAGTTCTCGAATCGGCTCGCGCATCACTCGTTCCAGGACGCTGATCGCCTCGCTTCCGGTTGCTCGCCAGGTTTCATCGTCGAGCAGCAGGATGTCCGTCACCACCACCGGGTCCAGGCGAAGCGCCGTGATCGCCAGCAGGTCAGACTGCTTCTGCTCCGCGCCGCCATAGGGATCACGTCGGATGTTGTCGATGAAATCAAGAATCTGCTGAAGGAGGGTCGCTTGCTGGCGCGCAATCGTCGGGTCGGGCGGATCGTAGATCGGCGCGACAGCATTGGCGGCAGCGCTGCGCCGTTGTTCGGTCAGCACTTCGCTCACATACTCGATACTGAAGGGGGCGCGAACATCTTCTTCTACAACACTGCCCAGACCCAAAGAGGACAGCGCCTGTCCTGTCGGGAAGACGGCATCAAAGGCGACACACAGAGTCGCTCCGACGACAAAACAAAAACCCACCAGCGCCAGGGTGACCCGGTGCAGGGGCGTTTCGCGCCGAAGCGTCGTCGAAGGCGCGAGACTGTCGATGAAGTCCGAAAACCGGCTAAGCATTGCTCAGGAGTTCGCGAACGACTTCGTTCACCAACTTCCCGTCTGCCACCCCTTTCACCTTCGGCATCAACACGCTCATGACCTTGCCCATCTCTTTTGCCGAAACCGCGCCGCTTTGCTGGATCGCCTCGCGTGCCAGGGTTTCGATCTGCTCGCGCGAAAGCTGACTGGGCAGGAATCCGTCGATGATGGCAAGCTCGCGCTCTTCCTGGGTGGCGATATCCTCCCGCCCCGCCTTGCGCGCTTCCTGAATGCTTTCACGCCGCTTCTTGACTTCCCGCTGAAGGACTTGCAGCGCGTCGTCGGGGGTAAGGTCACGGCGCTCATCCACCTCGACCTGTTTCATCGCGCTCAGGGTCATGCGCAGCACGTCACGAGTGAGCGCATCCTTCTTCAACATCGCCTGTTTCAGCGATTCCTGCATCTTGACGCGAGGATCGTCCATACAGCCCGTCCTTTCGGCTCCTCCAGCGAGTTACTTCAGCAGCGGTCGAACGTCGAGCGCGCCGCGTTGAGGATCATAAGCGAGCGCCTGCGCCGGCGTGATTAGCCCGGTCAGCGCGCGCGGGTGTGTGCAGTGCACGCGCACATACGAGTCAGTATATCCGACATTCATGAAACCGTCTTGGGTGACGCCCGCCACCTGTTCCCAGAGCACACTGTGCGTTCGTCCAATGACCAACGCTGCATATTCGCGTGCCGAGCGCTCCGCCAGCGCGTGCATCTGCTCACTGCGAGTCTTGCGAGTCGGCTCGTCAACCTGTCCTCGCATTCGGGCGGCGGCCGTGCCGGGTCGGCGGCTGTAACGGAAGACGTGGAGACCGGCGAAGCGCATCGACTCCACAAACCGCGCGCTCTCGCTGAATTCTGCATCCGTCTCGCCGGGAAATCCGACGATGACGTCGGTCGTGATGGCGACAGAATCGATCTGCCGTCGCGCTGCCTCGACAAGGGCTGCAAAAGCCTGCTGTGTCGTACGCCGCGCCATCCGCCGCAGCGTCGCATCACAGCCGCTTTGCAGAGGCAGATGCAGATGGCGGCACAACCGCGAATCCTGCCACAGGGCGAAGAAGTCTTCGCGCAGGTCCCAGGGTTCCAGAGACGAAAGACGCAGGCGCGGCAGCGAAGTCTCGCTCAGGATCGTCCGTACCAGATGTGCCAGCCCATCAGGATCGCCGAAGTCTTGTCCGTAACTGCCGAGGTGAACGCCGGTCAGCACGGCTTCAGAATAGCCCATCTCGACGAGCATCCGCACCTCGCGCACAACCGCTTCGACCGGGCGGCTGCGTCCGGCTCCGCGCGCGACGGTTGTGATACAGAAGGTGCAGGCGTTGTTGCAGCCATCCTGGACCTTCACGAACGCCCGTGTACGCCCATAGCGTCCCGGCAGATCGCGCTCCAGCGGCTCGCGGTCGAACGCTTCGATAGCCGCCTGACCAGTCACCTGCTGGACCAGAGCCTCTTTTTCGCCGTTGGGGATGATCCGTTTCACGCCGGGGAGGATCGCGATTTCTTCCGGCGCGATCTGCGCATAGCAGCCGGTCACTGTGATCGATGTATCCTCATTGGCGCGCCCTAACTGCCGAATCAGTCTGCGGCTGACTCGATTCGCATCCAGCGTGACGGCGCAGGTATTTACGACAACTTCGTCTGCCTCGGCAGGGTCCTCTACGATCTCGTGTCCCAGATGGCGGAACTGACGGATCATCGACTCGATCTCCGCCTGATTTAGACGGCAGCCGGTCATGCGCAGGTGAATCTTCACGATGCGATACCGCCGACGCCTACGTCCCCTGCCCCGGCTGTCCGTCAGCGCTGGGGGAAAGGACGACTACATTGTCGAAGGCGACCACCACGCCGCTGTCAGACATGAAGCTGCGCGCGCCGACGCCGATTCGCCCATAGGCGATGCCGTCGTCACGCAGCGTATCGACCATGCTGCCATCGACGCACTCGCCGGCATAATAGGTACTTACCCCCTCCGGGTTGTTAGAAAGACAGAGGGGCATCTGTTCGCCGTTGATGAAGAACGAGAATTCAGGACCCTGAGCGCGCACCCGCAGGGTGTTTTCAGCGCCGATCCCGGTATGAATGACCGACGAGTCAATCCACGTGCTGATCTCCGCGCTGACTCCCCGCACCACCCGCGAAACCTGATAGTAACCGTCGCTGCTGATCAGGAAGAGGTAGTAGCTGTCGTCAGCAGGGCTGCCATTGTCGTGATCCTGAAGCCGGAAGACGATGCCGAAACCGTTGTCTTCGGGTCCCTCGGTGGCTTTCGCCTCTACGGTGATTTCGAAATCGCGAAAGGTGGGTGCTGCCGAGGAAAACGTCCCGGCTTCAAGATCATCCAGACGGATGTGCAGCGCGCCATCGGCGATGACGCTGGACAGCCGCCCGCCAAACTGATCCCAGTCCCGGTTGAAATCCTCTTCGGGATTCCCGGAGAAGGTCGCCACGTAGAGTGGTTCGCCGGGAGCAGCTTCGAAAATTGGGTGACGCCAGTCGGCTGTGGTGCGGTTCAACAGGATGAGCAGCAGCAGCAGGACGGCGGGGACGATCAACAGCAGGATTCGTCTCATGGCATGGTCTCACTTTCAGGGATCGGCGCGCTGTCAATCATCGCCGCAATGGCATCGCGCAGTGTCGCCTCTTCCGTGCGCAGGCTTTCAATGCGTCTGGCGTATGCCGGATCGCCGCTGGAAAGGTCCAGGGCGAACTGAAGCCATCGCTCCGCCGAGACCAGATCGCCGACGTGCTGATAGGCTGTTCCCAGTTCCGCGACCAACGCCGGATCATCGGGATGGAGCGCTGTCGCCTGGATGAAAGCAGCGAGGCTCGCTTCATAATCGCCGCGCAGGCGAAAGATCAACCCTTCCAGATAGCGCACCTGGGAATCGTTGTCTCCCAGGCGCAGGGCTGCCGATAGATAGACCGAGCCATCCTTGCCAAGTTGTTCCCTGGAAAGCGCCAGGAAAGCCAGCGCGACCGGGTCATACGGCGCTTCCATGAAAGCGTGTTCCGCGTACTGCCACAACTCCAGGCGTGCCAGCGCCATGCCAATGCGTACCGGGTTCGAAGTCACCGACAGCGTATTGATCAGTGCACCCAGGCTGCTGGCATAGCCAGGTTCGGAAGAAGCTGCCTGCTCCAGCCAATCCCTCGCCGACTGTGGGTCCGACGCCGCATGCATCAAACCGAGCTGCATGGCAACCCAGGCGCGCGTCGCGTCATCTGCCCCAGTTTCGAGGCTGCGCAAGAGGTCGCTGGCAAGACCCCACTCTCCCAGTTCAAGATAGGCTTCAGCGAGCCGCCGGTGTATCGCCTCGGAATCGTCAGCCATCTGCCAGTAAGCAACCGCCTCCACCGGATCGCCCAGTTCCCACCAGATGCTCCCGGCTGTCTCCGCCAAGGCGGATGACCAGCCTTCCTTCAGCGCCCGCTCCTCAACCTGGTAGAGTGCTTGCAGCGGACGCTGCTGCGCAGAGATCGCCGCGCCGCCTGCGCCGAAGGGTTCAGAGGTTACGACTGAAACCGGCAGCCGCAGCACGCCCCCTATCACCAGAACAGCGGCAGCCAGCACCAGCGGGAAAAAGAAACGCCTGGAAGAGAACGTCATACAGAGCGTGTGTTCAGTGCCTCGCGGACGACCTGTTCGACTTCGCGCGGCGTAAAGGGTTTAATAAGGTAGCGATACACACCCTGCAGCTTACCGATCAGACGGTTCGCAGGATCGCCCATCGCTGTGATGACGATGACAATTGGCATGGCGATTCCAGAGGCGCGGCTCTCGCCTTTGATGTGTTCGAGGACCTGCCAGCCCGCCATATCTGGAAGGCTGATGTCCAGCAGCACCATGTCTGGCTTCAGCTCCTTATAGCGTTCCAGCGCGCCCGCGCCAAAGCTCTCATGGGCAGTCACAAGCTTAAGCCGACGCAGCGTGATTTGCAGGATTTCCGCCAGTTCGAAGGCATCTTCGACGATGAGTACGATGGGAGGGCGCGGTTCCGACTGCAACTCGCTCACCGCGCGCGTCTCGGCGGTGGTGCGAAGGGCGTCCTGGGCATTGTCATCTTCCGCCGCATCCCCCGACCGCATGACGATTTCCATCACGCCGGTCTCCGCCTTGAGCGGAACACTGGGCAGTGACCGATCGTGGAGCGCAGCCACCCGCTCCAGCTGATCGTCCACCGGGTCGTCATCGACACCGGGGGCAGGTCCCTCAGCCCAGTCAGCGGAAGCGCTGTTCTGGTTGGAATTACGACTAGACATCAATCAAACCTCGATGAAGACATAAAAAATGATACTCTTGAGTATAACACGCAGACCACTGCGCCGCAGTGAACGGCTTAGGTACGCAGAGACGACGCATGACCGATTTTTCCCTTCCGACGCTCGACTATGTTCGTTCAGTGAATCTGAGGCATCCAGGCGATTGCTCCCTGCTGGGTGTAACTCCCGATCTGCGCATCTATGCCGAGGAAATCTACAGCTCCGACGGCTGGATTGCCCAGCACTGTCTGTTGCCGACGGGCGAGTTTCTGGAGTCCATCGACGAAGGTGAAGACAGTGCAGCGCAGCCCGGCGCTTCCATTGCCCCGCTGGCGCTGCCAGATGCGGCAGTGCGTTCGTCTTCGGGCTGGCAGACGATGTGGCTCAACTTTGCCGGTCCGCGTCATCGAGGTATGCGCGCGCTGGAACGCATTGACGATCTGGTGCGCCCGTTCTCGATGCAGGATCGCATTCACCTCAGCCAGCACCCGACGCTGATCTTGCCGCCGCCGATGGTCCTTGGATTGGCGGAAAGCTACGTCCTGGCAGAGACGCGCACGGCAATGCCGGGGGTCTATTTTGTCTGCCGCCGGCTGCGCATCGCCCATCTTGTCGCCATCCCGGGCATCGATGAGCAGGGTGAACCTTTCGATTATGATACGCGCGTGATCTACACCGCTCATTTTGCGGCGCGCAGCGCAGCGCTGGATGACAGCCTGATCGCACAAATGCAGCCTCTCCCCGGCGTCAGCCTGGCGCGCCCGATGGACTGTGTGATCGTCGGAGACCATCTGCTGGTCGCTGACGGCGGCGAGGGCGAGCGGGTCAGCGCGATACACCTGTGGCGGCTTTCGTACCCTGTTCCGATTCTGACCGCCGAGGAACAGCGGCTGAAGCGCATCTATGGTTAAGCTGGTCACTTCTGAATGTCTGTCTCGATGGCGGCAAGCAGCATTCCATCTGCTTCGCTGGACTGCCCTTGCGCTGTTGATCATGACGCCGGCGAGAAATGGCTTCGCCATACCTGCGCAGGAAACCGCCCTGGTGCGGCAGCAGTGCCCTGTGATGGGGTTGCAGGAGGGCGGGGAACGCGATTTTGCGGCGTCGGGCGTCATCTTGACCGCCTTCGACTGGCGCGCCACCTGGCATTTCGATGTCGCCTCTGGGCGGCGCTTTCCCATCCCAGAGACCGCGCCCTGTGGTAGGAACTGCCGGCTTTCGCCAGACGGCACAGAGATGTCGTACTTCAACGACGCCACCAACGCACACAACATCATGCGACTCGATGGCGCCAATCGCGTCTTCGTGACGACCAACGCCATCGATGTACAGTGGTGGGATGCAGACACACTCTTCGCCTGGACACCCGGAGTCAGTGCTTTCCTCCTGCACGACGGCGAACAAGAGGCGTTCGATGCCGACAACCTGATCTCCGTCCAACCCGGCGGCGCGTGGGGACTGAGAGTCGATTTCGACGGCGAGCGCTTCAACCGCTCTTTGGTCGATCTGCGCAGTGCTTCAGCGGGCGTCCTGGCGCTGGGGGAAGACATCTCCTACTACAATAACTTCGCCTGGTCGCCGGATCGTCGGATGCTCGCCTTCGTTCAGCCCATACCGATCTCGGAAGGAGTCTATGCCAGCGAACTCTTCCTGCTCGACCTTTCGACCCTGGCGCTGCGTCAGGTGACGCAGCTTCAGATCGCCTACGGCGTGACACGGGTCAACGGCGTAGCGGTGAACGATCTTGCCTGGTCGCCGAACAGCACTCGTCTCGCCTTCTGGGTGACTCCTGATTCAGCCTCCGGCGATCCACCTGCCGAGACTCAAGCAGTCCTTCACCTGCTCGACGTGGCAAGCGACGAATTGACCGCCTACTGTGGTTTTTCGTCCGCCGCGCACACTCCCAACCCGCCGCACCTTGTCTGGTCGCCGGAGGGCGACGCACTCGCCTTCGCCGCCGATATCGTCGATGATGGGCGCGGCGCATTCCTGATCGGCGTGTCGGTCGAGTCCGGCAGGTATTCCATCCTGAGTGAGGGAATCTACGCCGCCTATGGCTCGCCTGATGCCTATCTCTGGGGCAGTAAGCCGTGATCTGGGGTGCGCCGTTCAGCCTGAGACTCTGGCGAGCATTGCAGCACCCTCCCGTCTATCACTCGCTGTTTCGCAGAATTGCGCAGCAATACTTTCGTCAGGAAAGCTGGACGCCGTTCTGGCTCGACTGGACGCGCCCTCAGCGTATCTTCTCTACCACCTTCCTCGTCGTGTTGGGTGTCATCGGCATCTTCACGGTTCCTCAGCTCCTTACCTTCCTCATCTTCATCCTGCCGATCACCGGAACGCTCCTGTACATCCTGCTTCACGGCACACTGGTCGGGATGCGGCAGTGTCTCCACATCACCAGCCTGATCAGCCGAGCGCGCGCTGGCGGCATGTTCGACCTGCTGGCGCTCGCCCCGCTGGGCGCATTCGGCGTCACCTGGACGCTGTGCACCGGCAGGTTATATTACGATACTCCCTCCGGCGGCAGCACTTCCGCCCAGCGTGTGTGGATTTCGCGGCTGCTCTTCCTGGCAGTCATCCTGTTGATGACTCTGATGACCGCTGCCAGTTACCGCAACGGCGTCACCAGCCCCTCGGCAGCGCTGCTCCTCAGCCTCGTGACGGTGGCGCTGGTCGGCTTTGCCTTCTACCTGGACGACATGCTCTCCAGCGTGATCGGCATCCTGATCGGGCTGATTGTGCCGATGGTCACGGGCAGTCTTCACATCCCGCGCGCTGCCGCTGGTGCTACATACCTCTTGCTGCAAACTACCGCGTACCTGATGACCTGGATCATCGATTTTGTCATCCTGCCTGACCTTCTGTCGCCCTACCCACCGACTTTTCTGACACTGCTCCTGCTGCGCCTAGCGCAGGTGGGAACGTTGTTCGCGCTACGCGATCTTCTGGCGCGAGTGCTCTGGCTGGTCTTTCGCCGGCTGATGGCAGATCAGGATACCGTCGCCGACACACGGCTCCTGACTGAAGGCGCGCCCGGCTCGTGGTGAAGTCAGAAGTCAGTTCTGTGATACGGTGCAGTGAAATAGTGCGGTACAATTCAGCAAAATTGTACCGTTCGTGGGAAGAAAGCATCTGCATCTTCCTGTTTTCGAGGAGCACACCCCCGTTATGACGTCCGTGATCAATCCGGATGCGATTCCGGTAGACCCCGCCGAGTGGAAACCCGATCCTGAACATCCGCGCCGCCGCCCACCCTGGATCAAGGTGCGCGCCCCTTCGGGCGAAACGTACGAGCGGGTTCAAGGGTTGATGCGCCGGCAGAGCCTCAATACGGTCTGCGAGGAGGCGATGTGTCCGAACCTGGGCGAATGCTGGGGGCGCGGCACGGCGACCTTTCTGATGATGGGCGACACCTGCACCCGGTCCTGCCGCTTCTGCGACATCAAGACCGGACGCCCCAGCCCGCTCGACTGGGAGGAACCAAATCGCGTAGCTGATGCCGTCAAGGCGATGAACCTGCGGCATGTTGTGATCACCAGCGTGAACCGTGATGAACGCGCCGACGGCGGCGCGCCGATCTTCGCGATGGTCATCAAGCGCATCCGGGAGCTGCATCCGGGATGCAGCATTGAGGTGTTGATCCCGGACTTCAAAGGCAGCGCTGCCGCTCTCAAAATCGTCATGGATGCACAGCCGGAGATCCTCAATCACAATGTCGAGACTGTGCCGCGTCTGTTCCGCATGGTGCAGCCGCAAGACCATTACGAATGGGCGATGGCGACCCTGACCAATGCCAAACAGATGCAGCCTCTCGTGCTGACCAAGAGTGGTATCATGGTCGGCTTGGGCGAGACTTTTGACGAGGTGGTCGAGGTCATGCGCGATCTGGCGGGCTGCGGCGTGGATATCTTGACCATCGGGCAGTATCTCCAGCCGAGCAAGAAGCATCTGCCCGTCGAGCGGTTTTACCTGCCGGATGAGTTCGACCGCTTCAAACAGATCGGCGCGGAACTGGGCTTCAAGTGGGTGGAGAGCGGTCCGCTGGTGCGCAGCAGCTACCGCGCCGATCAGCAGGTGCGCGAACTCTCGCGGTTGAACTTCATCCACATGCAGTCAGAATCCCCTCAGTAGGGGCTGCGGACAGCGAGAAACGGATGCGAAAACGGACGCTGCTCAGCGTCCGTTTTCATGAAGCAGACCAAACGCTCGGCAGCGCTGAAGGTCACGTCTCGATGATCTTGTCGTCGATCAACTGCTGCTGCACCTTTTGACCGCGCGGGTCGAAGGCGAAATGCTGTCCGTGTAGCTGAAATTCCATGTCATACATCGCCCGTCCGGCGCGGTTTTTCTCGATGGTGAAGACGACCCAGTCGCGAAACTGCTTCGCCGTGTAGGGATTGAATGCCACATGATCCTTGGAAAGGATCTGATACTTGTTGTTCATGATGATCGCAATGTCGGATTCGTAGTCAAGCGCGCTGCTGCCCCTCAGGTGGAACAGATGAATCCGCTTGCTCTTGAGTCCCTCGCGATCTGCCGCCACAATCGACCAGACTGGTATGTCCAGAGTCATGGCGATGTCTTTCAGACCCTCGACGATGATAGTCACCTTGTCGTTCTCATCGCGAGGACGTTCCGGGTGAACGGCGATCTTCTGCAGGTAGTCGATGAACAGGACGACGTTTCCGCCGGTGGCGTCGCACAACCGCGCCGTCATCTCCTTGATCGCTCGCAGTGTTGTCACAGCCGGGCTGGCTTTCACCAGGATCATGCGGTCGGCGTAGCGGTGGATGCGAGTCAGGCTGGGCGCGGTGCGCGGGTCCTCCCGGAGAATCGCCTGGAGCGAACCAGCGCCGCCATCGCGGCCCATGAACTCTTTCGCCCGCGAAGTGACGATGATTTGATACAGGTCTCGCAGCTTGACCCCGCGGCTGAGGTCGATCTCTGGCGGGCTGACACTTTCCATACAGAGCAGGCGGTGCATCAGATGCGTTTCGGTGTGCTCGTAAGAAAGATAAAAGACATATTGATCAGGACGCAGTGCGATATTGCGAGCGATCTGCAGGGTGGCGATGGTCTTGCCGATGCCCTGAGCGCCGCCCAGGAGGACCAGTTCGGTCTTGCGCAGCCCACCGCCGATGAATCCGTCCAGGGGATCAAAGCCAGTCGGCAGTGGCACATAATCGACCAGATCGCCCTGAACCAGGCGCTCGTTTGCCTCATTGAGGACCTGGGTCAGCGTTCGTGGCAGGTGAGCGCTGCCCGTGCGATTGTTCGTCGGAGTCGGCGTCCTCGCCGGAGTCGACGCCGAGGTCGGTTCGCTGCGGCGAACCGATGGGAGCCGGGGTCCTGCGCCACCCTCTGCGGCGTCCGGTTCTACTGGATCGGGAATGTCATCTGAGAATCGTCGTGTACTCATCTATGCCGACCAAGCGCTCGCAGATAGATAGGAGGTATT
The DNA here is from genome assembly GCA_016789005.1 of Anaerolineae bacterium. Lineage (GTDB taxonomy): Bacteria > Chloroflexota > Anaerolineae > Aggregatilineales > Phototrophicaceae > Flexifilum. Next base: position 2,734 of record JAEURA010000129.1, on the reverse strand, counting down.
CGTTTCCATCATAATATTTTGCGGAAAAGAACGCAACGTCAGCGCGCTCGACGTTGGACGTAGTTCGCCAAAAATTATGCTACGTAATTCACAAAGACAGATGATGTGTGTTAAAATGAGACAGTTTTTGACAGTTTCAGTCTTGTAGGGTTTGTACGCCCCCTTGTACAAACGAAGCAGTATTTCGCCGTTCCTACCCCTATAGGAGGCAGAGAATACGCCGTGATGCAAGAACTTCTCCAGAGAGCTGACCAGCGCGGCTATGTCACGTTCGAAGATGTTCTTGAGGTGATGGACGAAGACGGAGACGACTCAACTGCAATCGAAGCGATCCTGTACGAACTTGATGAACTTGGCATAGAACTTCGGAACGACAGCGACCCTGTCGATGCCATGATGCTGACGGAAGAGGCGGAAGCCGAATTCGAGCCGGAAGAAATCCTGCCCGAACCGACTATCGGCGATATCAATGCCGTATCCGCCGACGACCCTGTCGGGTTGTATTTCCGGCAGATGGCGCAAGAACCTCTGCTTTCGGCGCAAGATGAAATCGATCTCGCCAAGCGCATTGAAAACGGTAAACACTGCCGTGACACCTTCGACACTCTTGGACCCCGTGAACTCTGCAATGAAACCTGGCTGACGCACCTGGATCGCACGGTTCGTGACGGGCAGGCGGCGCGCGAGCACCTGGGACGCGCTAACACCCGCCTGGTCGTCAGCATCGCCAAACGCTACATGGGACAAGGACTGCCCTTCCCCGATCTCATCCAGGAAGGCAATGTCGGGTTGATGCGTGCGGTGGACAAATACGACTACCGTCGCGGCAACCGCTTCAGCACCTACGCGACATGGTGGATTCGTCAGGCGATCACCCGCGCGCTGGCGCAAAAGACCCGCACCATCCGCATCCCCCTGCACATGACGGAGCGCATCCGGCAGATGTACCGCACTGCCCAGTCGCTCGAACAGTCGCTCGGACGCCGTCCCTCTCCAGAAGAGATCGCCTTTGAGATGGATGTGCCCGCCGACTCGATCCGCTCGATGATGGACGCCAGCCAGCACGCCATCGCGCTGGAGCGCCCGGTCGGCGATGACGGCGACAGCGAGTTCGGCGATTTCATCGAAGACCAGGACTCGCCCAGCCCGGTGGAAGCAGCCACGCAGCACCTGCTTCAGGAGACTATTGAAGAAGTGCTCAACGAGCTGACCCCGCGACAGAGCCACATCCTGCGTCTGCGCTTCGGCTTGGGCGGCGGCGAACCACACACCTTGGAGGAAATCGCCAACAAGTTCGGGCTGAGCCGGGAGCGCATCCGTCAGCTTGAAAAAGAGGCGCTGCGGCGGCTGCGGCATCCACGGCTGGCGCACAATCTGAGGGATTACCTCGGCTGATGTACGGGCGAACAACTGAATAGCACTTGTCGAGAGCCGGGCGAACAGCCCGGTTTTCATTACTGGACAGATCTTCCGTCCTGCCGACTTCCGCTATAATCCTCGTATGATACGAAACAAGAACCCCACTCCCAGCGAACTGGCGCGGCGCAACCGCGAGCTGGCGATCCTCAAGACCATCGCCGACGCCCTCAACCGCGAGGTTGACTTGCAGCGCGCGCTCGACGCCGCGCTGGAGCAGATCGGGCTGTTGTTCAGCGTCGATGTCAGCTGGGTGTGGCTTCAGCGTGAGGATACCGGCGGCGCATATCTCGCCGCTGTTCACAATCTGCCGCCCGGCTTGGCGAACGACGCGGCGCGCATGGACGGAAGCGTCTACTGCTACTGCCTGGAGACCTACCGCCTGGGAGAACTGGAAGATGCGCGCAACATCAGCGCGATCACCTGCACACGCCTCAAAGACCTCAAGGAGGGCGGCGGCGGGCTGCGCTACCACGCTAGCGTCCCCCTGTACCGTCATCAGCGCCGGGTTGGACTGCTCAACGTCGTCAGCGCTGACCGTCCAGAGTTGAGCGCCGATGATCTGCGGCTGCTCAACACGGTTGGCGATATGCTCAGCATCGCCATCGAGCGGGCGCAGTTGTTCGAAGAGAGTATCACCCTGGGCGCGCTTCAGGAGCGCAACCGCCTCGCCCGCGATATCCATGACACGTTGGCGCAGGGGCTTTCCGCCATCGCTCTGCACCTGGAAACTGCCGATCTACTGCTCGATCAGGATCCGCAGCGCGCGCGTGCCGCCGTTCAGAAGGCGCTGGGTCTGGCACGAGGCAGTCTCGACGAAGCGCGACGTTCGGTCATGGATTTGCGCGCCGCCCCGCTGGAACAAAGGCGGCTCGCCGATGCGCTGGACATGCTCGTGGCGCGCATCGCCGAAGAGGGACATCTTCAGGCACACACTGAGATCATCGGAAGAGATCGCCCGCTCACGCCGCGCCTGGAGACCGGTCTATTTCGCATCGCGCAGGAAGCTCTGAACAACATCGTCCGGCACGCTCACGCCCACACCTTTGCCATTCGCTATGTGGCAGAACCGGGGCGCGTGACGCTGACTATCGAGGATGACGGTGACGGCTTTTCGCCGGCAGACGTGGCTGCCGGTCATTTTGGTTTGGTCGGGTTGAACGAACGCGCTCGCCTACTGGGCGGGACGCTGGAGATCTGTACAGCACCAGGAGAAGGCACGGAGATTCGCATCGAAGTACCGCTGACCGAGGAACCTCACTCATGACCATTCGCATCATCGTTGCCGACGATCACCCGGTCGTGCTCGACGGGCTGG
>JAEURA010000055.1 GCA_016789005.1 Anaerolineae bacterium | reverse complement strand
GCGATGGCGTCGCCAAGGGCGATCTCGTAGCGCTGGTGGGTGGAGTTGTTGACGACGCGCAGGGCGTTCAGGTCAATGTCGGACATGGGTCGATCCTCGCTGTGATGGTGTACGCCGCCGATTTTACCGCAGTCCGCCGGGAGGCAGATGTCTAATCAGACATGCCCGCGTTCACCTGCCCGCGCCAGCACCCGCTCCGCCGCGCGGATCAGCGGCATGTCGATCATCCTGCCGTCGATCTGGATCGCCCCGATCCCCGCCGCCTGCGCCGCCGCGTGCGCTTCCACCAGCCGCCGCGCCGCTGCCACCTCGTCCGCGCTCGGCGTGAAAACTCGCTGGATCGGCTCCACCTGCCGGGGGTGAATCGCCAGCTTGCCGGTGTAGCCCATCTCCAGCGCTCGCCGCGCCTGCGCCGTCAGCCCCGCCTCGTCGTTGAAGTCGATATGCACTGTGTCGATGGCGTCCAGCCCGAAGGCTTTGGCGTGCAGCACCACCGCGCCGCGCGCATACAGCCCCTCCCAGCCTTCCGCCGTGCGCACCGCGCCCATATCCCCGGCAAGGTCTTCCGCGCCGAAGACCAGCGCCTGCAGCCGGGGCGTATCGCGGACGCTGGCGGCGATCTCGCGCAGGTTGACCACGCCCAGCGCCGTCTCGACGATGGCGATCAGGGCGATGCCGTCCGGCGTCCAGCCGTGCGCGGTCTCTTCGGCGCCGATGCGGGCATCGACCACCGCGACATCTTCCGCCGATTCGACTTTGGGAAGCACGATGCCCTCCGGACGGGCGGGCAGCACGGCGTCCAGATCGTCGGCGAAGAAGGGACTGCCGGCGGGGTTGACGCGCACCAGCTTCTCGGAACGCCCGAAGTCAACTTCGCCAAGCGCCTGGGCGATATCCCGGCGGGCGGCGTCTTTCTGGCTGATGGCGACTCCGTCTTCCAGGTCCATGATCACCGAGTCGACGCCGCTGCCAGCGCCCTTGTCGATCTTCCTGCGGCTGTCGCCGGGCATGAACAGCAGGGCGCGTCTCACCCGCATCATGTCATCGTCCCTTTCAACGTCGTCATCACGGTTTCATCCATCCAGCCGCACCAGCACGCCCTCGTCGGGGCGCAGTTCGAGCGCCGCCCCGGTCACTCCTTCGCGGTCGAGATGCGTCGAGACGACGATCTCGCCGCTGCGCGGCAGAGTCACGGTCTGCGCCGCGCCGGTCAGGTTCAGCACCACCGCGTAAGCATCTCCGCGCATGTAGGCGAAGCAGCCCGCCGGCGCATCGAACGAAGCATATGCTCCAAGCGTCAGGCGCTCGTCGGCACGGCGCAGCGCGATCAGCCGGTGATGCAGCGCCAACATTGAGCGGGGGTCCGCCCCCTGCACCGCCACGCTGATCCGCGCCGCGTCCGCCGCCAGGGGCAGCCAGGGGGTCCCGCTGGTGAAGCCGGCGTTGGGGCTGGCGTCCCACTGCATCGGCGTCCGCTGTGGGTCGCGGCTGAAGCCCAGGTTGATCCCCTGGGGGTCCTGGTACTGCTCCGGCGCGATGGGCACGTTCTGCATCCCCAGCTCGTCGCCATAATAGATCGTCGGCGTGCCGCGCAGGGTCAGCAGCAGCATGGCGGCGACCCGCGCCTGTGCCGCGCCGATTTTCGAGGCGATGCGCGGCTGATCGTGGTTGCCCAGCACGTAATTGCCCCAGCCGTAGGGCGGGATCGCCGCGTCGTAGACGTCGATGAACGCCCGCAGCGCCCCGGCGTCCCAGGGCAGCATACACAGCGCCAGGTTGAACGGCAGATGCACCTCGTCGCCATACGGCTGACTGCCCGATCCGTAGAAGCCGGTGATGAACTCCGGTGAGGTGCTGTAGTTGATCTCGCCGATCAGCACTCGGTCGTCATAGGCGTCGAAGGTCCGGCGAAAAATCTTGATCAGGGCGTGGATGCCCTCGCCGCATTCGCTGTAGACCCGTTTCAGGCGGAAGGCGGCGTTGTCGCCCGGCTTCCAATCGGGATCGACGGGATTGTCGCGCAGATCGGGGTCCTTCATCATGCGGTCGATCACGTCCACGCGGAAGCCGTCGATACCCCGGTCCAGCCAGAAGCGGATGGTCTCCTGCATCGCCTCGACCACCGCCGGGTTGCGATAGTTCAGGTCCGGCTGTTCCGGCAGGAAATTGTGCAGATAGTACTGCCCGGTCGCCGCATCCCACGTCCAGGAGGGACCGCCGAAGTAGGCGAGCCAGTTGTTGGGGGGCGATCCGTCCGGCTTGGCGTCCCGCCAGATGTACCAGTCGCGCTTCGGGTTGCCGCGGGAGGAACGCGATTCGCGGAACCATTCATGCTGATGCGAGGTGTGGTTAGGAACGAGGTCGAGGATGACCTTCAAGCCGAGGGCGTGGGCGCGTTCCAGCAGCGCGTCGAAGTCGCTCAGCGCACCAAACAGCGGGTGAATGGCGCGGTAGTCGGCGACATCGTAGCCGAAGTCCAGCATCGGCGACTGGAAGATCGGCGAGATCCACACGGCATCCACGCCCAGCCACGCCAGATAATCGAGTTTGGCGGTGATGCCGGGCAGGTCGCCAATGCCATCCCCGTTAGAATCCATGAAACTGCGCGGGTAAACCTGATAGACGATTCCCCGCTGCCACCATGCCGTCATGAGCGCCTCATCATCCGTCCTGATCGAAACTGCCCCTAATGATAGACAATGCAGCCGTTCGACTCCAGACGGCGAATCCAGGGCGGGATGGTGCGCAGACGGTTCCAACGGAGATCGAGCTTCTTCAAGGCGGGCAGATCGGCAAGCCAGGGCGGCAGGTCGCGCAGCGCGTTGGCGCGCAGGTCAAGAAAAGTCAGCGCCGACAGCGCTTGCAGCGGCTCTGGCAGGCTGGGCAGGCGATTGTCGCGCAGGTCCAGGTGGGTCAGCCGGGTCAGCTGCCCCACCGAGTCCGGCAGCGCCGTCAGGACGTTGTGCATCAGGTGCAGCTCGCGCAGATCAGCGAGGCTGCCGAGCGAGTCCGGCAGGGCGCTCAGCCGGTTGTTGTACAGACGCAGCTCGCGCAGGCTGACCATCGCGCCGAGCGACTCCGGCAGCGTCGTCAGGGCGTTGTGCGTCAAACCGAGGTAACGCAGATGCGTCAGGGCGGCGAAGAGCGCATCCGGGATGGCGTTCAGGTGGTTGTCGCTGAGGTAGAGGAAATCGCTGATCTGGCTCAGCCGCGCCAGCGCATCCGGCAGCGCGCTCAGCAGGTTGTGCCCCAGGTCGAGCGTGCGCAGCCGGTGGAGTTCGCCGATGCTCTCCGGCAGCGCCGTCAGCCCGCTGCTGTGGACGTAAAGTTCTTCCAGCCCGGTCAGCGCGCCGATGGCTTCGGGCAGCGTGCCCAGAGGGTTGCCGCCGACGTTCAGCGCCCGCAGGTTGGGCAGCCGCCAGATCAGATCAGGCAGGGCGGTCAGACCGCAGTCGTCGAGATGGACCGCCTCCACTTCTGCCAGATCGACGGCGGCGTCGAGGGCATTCAGCCCACGACCGGTCAGGAGGAGCGTCCGCCGATCATGGACGGAATCCAGGGATGTCATCGGCGATCAGGCTTTAGGATAGCCGAGCGCGTCCACCGCTCTGGCGGCTTTCACATCCCACGCGGTGATCCTGCTCCCGGCGTCGTGGGTGGTGAAGCTGACCGTCACCTTCTTCCAGCCGATGAACAGGTCGGGGTGGTGATCCAGCCCTTCGCAGACCGTGCCGACGGCGCAGGCGAATGCCAAGCCCGCCATGTAGCTCGGCAGGGCGAAGGTTCGGGTCAGGGTCTCGCCCTGGCGGATCCAACCGGGCAGGGTTTCCAGCGATTCTGCGATTTGCTCATCGGTCAGCGGTGTGCGCGCCATCGGCGTCCTCCTGAATGGCGCTCACGATGCGCCGGACTCTGGGTCATATTCGTAGACCGGCAGATCTCGCAGATCGTCGTCCATCCCGCGCAGGAATTCGACCGCTTCTGCTGTGTCTTTCATGAAGCGGAAGCGCCCCTTCATCAGCTGCAAGATCGCCGACGACAGCAGGCGCACGATGGGATCCGCGCCGATGAGCAGGGTCCAACCGACGATCTCCAGCCCCTTCGGCTTGAAGATGCCGACCATATCCTTCAAGCCCAGTTCGCGCTGGGTGATGCGAGTCGAATCGATCAGCAGGTACATCGGCGGCGCGCCTTCAGCGATCAACCGGTCGATGGCTTCCTGGCTTTCCTCGAGATCTGCCTTGCTCACCTGACCAAAATAGATGACGTGAATCACCCGTTTCTCGTAATACCAGCGGTTGATGGCAGGCACGATACCCCCTCGTGTCAAAACTGTGCGTGATTATCTTCCGAAACAGTGTATTCACTGAAGATAATAACATCGCGATTCGGTTTTCGAAAGAAACCTGCCAGGAATAGGGGAGAACCGCCTGCGCTCCCCTGCGGTGCTAAAGTGAAGTCTCGAAAGAAATCAACGAGTGGGAGACCCGCCGGGTCTCCCCTACGAGACATCGCGTGAGGTCCTTCGTGACTGACCGGCTAGATGGGCGCAAATCTCGCCTGAAGGAACCAGAAGAACAGGACGCGCAGCAGGTCTTCCGGCGCGGCGGCGATCAGCGACATGCCGAAGGGCTGATTCAGGAAGGGATGCCAGAACGCCATCTCCCATTGCAGGAAGCCGTCTCCGACGATCAGATACCGGCAGAAGGGCACACCGTTGATCGTGATCGGCTCGAACTGCCCCTCCGGCGTCAGACTGCTGCGCTCGAAGAACCGCGCGCCATAGGCGGCGCAGTCCAGCCTCGCGCCGATGCCGACCGCGTTTTCGGCGCGGCGGATCGGCTGGATGTAGACCTCCCCGTCGTTCAGGCGAATCTCGTCGTAATTCGCGTTCTCGATGGGGCGCACCGGCAGCCGTACCTGATAGCCATAACGCTCGCTGACCCGGACTTCCTCCTCTGGGGGCGTGGCGGTTGCCTCGACGGCATCCTGCTGCGCGGTCCAGGTCTCTTCGACGATCTTCAGGATGTCCGCCATCAGCGCATCGGACAGCGCCGCGTCGTCCGGCAGGTCGGAAAGATGGGCATCGACCGCTGCGACACCCTGCGGCAGAACAGCGTCCAGCCACCCGGCGTTGGTCATGCCATAGCGCAGCGCGCCCAGGCTGCCGCCAAAGAAATAGGCGAAATCCAGCAGTTCCTGCCACAGGGCGACTTCTTCCTGACAGCGCGGATCGACCGGCGCGGGATCGGTCGGTTCCGGCGACGGTGGGACCGGATCGTAGACGGTGGCGGTTGGGGGCGGCGTAGGAGTCGCCGTCGTCGGCGGACCTCCTTCTCGCCCGCCCGGATAATCTTCCGTCTCGCCGAATTCCGCGCTCACCGTGCCATCCGATCCGGGACCGACAGGGACGCGCGTCACGGTCACCCGTATCCAGTGGACGCCGACTATCGTAACGAGCGCTGGCAGGGAGACCTGCGCCGAACTGCCCGGTTGGACGGTGACCGGCGTATCGACGGCGATCTGTTCAACCGCGCTCCAGCGCCCATCATCATTCAGATCGACCCAGGCATTGAGGAAACGCACGCCGGGCGGAGCCTCTGCCGCCAGCGAGACAGTCACGCGCCCGTCGGCGGTCAGACCGTCGTCGAGCGGATCGAGATTGACGCGGTTGGGCGACTCTTCGCGGGTGACTGAAGGCGTCCCCGGCGCGCCGAGCCATTCCAGTCCGGGTTGACTGTGGAAAGCGCCGGCGTAGGACTCCGGCGCGTCGCCATAATCGCCATTGCCCGTCTGGGCGGTGGCAGCGATTCCGATCAGCAGGCAGCAGAACAAGGGGAAAAGGAAAACCGGGCGGGTCTTCATACTGAACCCTCCACACACTGTTTTTAGCAAGAAACGATTTTGCAGAGATGAAACAATGAAATCATTATAGGTCAAAAATGAATCGTGGAGACCTCGGCATTTCTCAGGAGAGCGAACTCAGCCGCGCAGCAGCGCGCGCAGGGCGTCGATCCGATGCAGTTCGCCGTATTCGTCCTCGAAGTGCCAGCGATCCCAGCCGTTGCACCCCGGCTGACCTTCGACCAGCGCGCCCGCTTTGTGGATCGAACCGCGTTCGCCGCCAGGCAGGCGCAGCGATCCGTCGGCGAGGATGACGGCGGGGCGGTCATGGTCGGCGTCGAAATAAAGCCGCTGTCCCGGCGTGAGCAGCCCATTTTCCAGCAGCGCCGTGAAGGGGATGCGGGGCGCGGTGCGCCGGTCGGGCAGGCTGCCATAGATTTCGGCATCGTCGACCTGGTCGGGCTGTGGGATGCCGTCCAGGCGTGCCTGCGCCGCCCGCAGATAGCGTTCATCCCGTTCGATGCCGATGTAGCGGCGGTTCAGCTTCCTGGCGACCGCGCCGGTCGTGCCGCTGCCGAAAAACGGGTCGAGCACGACATCGCCGGGCAGCGTACTGGCGAGGAGCACCCGGTAGAGGAGCGCCTCCGGCTTCTGCGTGGCGTGCAGCTTTTCGCCATCGACCCGGATTCGCTCTCTGCCGGTGCAGAGCGGGATTTCCCAGTCGCTGCGCATCTGCTTTTCGTCGTTCGCCATCTTCATGGCGTGATAGTTGAAGGTGTATTTCTTCTGGTCCTTCGACTTCTTGCACCACAGCAGCGTCTCGTGGGCATTGGTGAAGCGCACACCCCGGAAGTTGGGCATGGGGTTGCGCTTGATCCAGGTGATGTCGTTGAGCAGCCAGAATCCCAGGTCCTGCAAGATCGCCCCGACGCGGTAGATGTTGTGGTAGGAGCCAATCACCCAGATCGTCCCGTCATCCTTGAGCACACGGCGGCAGGCGCTCAGCCAGGCACGGGTGAAGCGATCATAGGCGGCGAAATCTTCGAACTGATCCCAGGCGTCATCGACGGCATCGACCACGCTGCGGTTGGGGCGCAGCAGGGTATTCTGAAGCTGGAGGTTGTAGGGCGGGTCGGCAAACACCAGATCGACCGACGCCGCCGGCAGGGTGTTCATGATCGCGATGCAGTCGCCGAGGTAGAGACGATCTACCTCGAAGGGGATGGACTGGAGGGCTTTCGGGCGGCGCGGCATGACGATCCTCGGATGCGCGTGCAGGGCGATGCGTACCCCCTGGATTGTACCCGCTGTTCGCCGGCGGTGGAAAAATGACCTTCGCGCCTTCGAGTCGCATCTTGTGTATTCTTTCACAAAACGCTCACCCCCCGCTCAAACTCGCGCGCTACCTTAGGCATGGCTGTCGGCGAGAGATCGGCAGCTTTCCTGCCCTCGGCTTTTCAGGAGAACATCGATGCCCAGGAACCCCCGTCTGCAAGCAGGCGACCCGGCGCCGCAGATCACCGTGACCGACGTTCGCGGCGCGCCGTCTGCGCTCGCTGACCGCTGGTCAAACGGTCCGACGCTCATCACCTTCCTGCGCCACTTCGGCTGAATTCACTGTCGCAATCGGCTGGCTCAGTTGGAGCTGCGTAAAGATGATCTTCAGGCTGCGGGTATGCAGCTGCTGGCGGTGGCTTTGGGTGAAGCCAAACACGCACGGCACTTCTGCGGCGAGCTGGCTCCCAGCCAGACCTGTTTCGCCGCCACGACCAACGATCCCTACTATGAATGGGGGTTGTACCAGTACACCGCCAAAGATTTCCTGCTCAATGGGCTGAAGCTGGCATCCGCCACTCAGAAGGCGCGGGCGAACGGTCAAAAGCAGGGCGAGGCGACGGGCGACATCGCCATGAGCACCGGCACGTTCATCGTCGATACCGGCGGCATCGTGCGCTACACCTACTACGGCAAGATCGCCGGGGATGATCCCGATATTGACGACCTGCTGAGGTTTGCCCGTTCACTCAAAACCGGGGCTTAAGCAGGTTCCTGAAGTTCCTTCGCCATGCTCGCCACCGGCAGCGTTTCGCCGCCCGGCATGGGGACCTCGAAGCGGCGCGTCACGGCGTAGCCGAGCGCGGCGTAGAGTGGTTCCCCCGGCAGCGTGGCGACCAGCTCCGCGCGCAGGAAACCCTCTCTCCGCGCTGCTTCTTCGCAAAGTTGGATGATCCGCCGCCCGATTCCCCGCCGCGCCCAGCCGGGATGTACGAAGAAGGCACGGATGCGGGCGGCATCGAGGGCGGGGTCGAGCAGGCTGTCCGCCGCCCCCTTCATCTGATCGCCGCCGAAGAGGGTTTTGCGCTTGCTCCAGCCGCCGCAGCCGACGATCTGCCCGTCGGACGCGGCGGCGTAGTACGTGCCATCGGCGATGAGCTGCGTGTCCACGCCGAAGATGTGGACGAGCGCGCTCTCGATCTGGGCGGGGGTGTAAAAGCCGGCGCTCAGCGCCCGCACCGATTCCGGGATCAACTGCTGGAGGGCAGGGAGGTCGTCAGGGGTGGCAAGGCGAAACTGGATGGGCATAGCGGCTCCCTGGGGGATGTGAAGGCGGCAGCAGATGATCCCGCGCGCAGACGGCGTCTACTTCACCTGATCCGCGAAGCTGGGACTGCCGGACTCGAATTCGTCACGGTAGATTTTGCCGTCGCGGAAATGGATGATGGTGATGCCGGTCGCCTTGATCTTCTTGCCGGTCGGCGCAATCCCCAGGTATTCGCCCAGATGTGTGCCGGTCATCGTCCAGCGAAAGGCGACCGCATCGCCTTCGACGATGATCTTGCCCAGGACGTTTTGAAGATCTGGAACGCCCTTGCGGTAGTCTGCGATGATCTGCTTGAGCTGAGCCACCGTCATATCCTCGCCCAGTCGAAAATCGGGCGAGCATGCTTCGTCAAAGATGTCGAATTTCCCATCATTCCAGGGTTCCGCTGCGTACCGCCGCGTGATGTCCTTCATTTCTGCAACCGAAAGCGTAGGGGACGGCATTGTGACCAACCTTTCCTGCGTGTGGCAGGCGACCAGAACGCGCCATGACCCATAGATCACTGTAGGACGAATTGCCTCTGCGGTCCAGTACTCAAAATCCCGCTCTGCCTGGGCTGCAGGTTCGGCGCACAGGCAGTCCCTCACCGCGCACAGGCGGATGTACGAAGAAGATTCGGATACAGGCGGCTCTGGTTCATATCTCATGGAATACCGAAAACGAACACGTAGGATTGAAGCAGGCGGAGGATGCGCAGAAGCGCGTCCCAGGGAGGGCATTCTTGCCGTCCGCTGAAATCATGCGAATTTGAATTCGTTTATCCATCAGGCGAGTTCTGCTCGGTCGCTCGTCATCGGTCAGCGGACGGGTTCGGGCAGCCGGACGGCGGGAAGATGCTCAGCACGAAGCGGCTCCACAGCGTTGACTGGCACAGTCGCGATTCGCACGGATTCTCCCAGGATGTTAAAGACTTCGAGGACGTAGCCGTCAACTTTTGCGACCGGATCGTGAACGATATCGATGAGCCAGGCGACATCCCCACGCTTCATGTTCTCCTCTGGAACATCATAGCGCACAACCACCCGCTGAAAGAGCGCCAAAGGCGTCACGATGTCACCTCCTCGGTTTCAATGTGATGAAACGCAAGCGTTCAGAACCCGCATCCTGAATCCAGACCGTAGTTACCGACAGCACTTGTTCATTGACGCCAACCAATTCACCATGCACTACATAGTATTCGCCAAATTGATTGCTGCGGTCAATCTGTGCGTCATAGGTAGCAATGTGGCGACGTATTGCCGCTTCAAGTGCGTCTGCGCTCTCCATCGTAAAGCCCGCTTGTCCCAGGAATTGCGACTTGTCATCTTCAGATTTGCGGACAAGCAGATAATCTGTGAGCTTTTCGCGCAGGATCAAAGCGTTTTGAGGTATCCGCATCGCGAAGCCCTAACCCTTTCGAATTCACCCGCACCCTCAGCCCACCGCCCGCTTCACCAGCGCAATGATCTTCGCCTCTACCGTGTCGGTCAGCTCCTTCACCGCGAAGGCGACGGGCCACAGCGCGCCTTCATCGAGCTTCGCCGCGTCGTTGAAGCCGAGCGTTGCGTAGCGGGCGTTGAACTTCTGCGCGCTCTGGAAGAAGCAGACAATCTTGCCGTCTCTGGCATATGCCGGCATGCCGTACCAGGTTTTGGGCGAAAGGCTCGGCGCGGCGGTCCTGATGATCTCGTGGATTCGCGCGGCGAGTATGCGGTCCGGTTCCGCCATCTCGGCGATCTTCGCCAGCACGTCGGCTTCGCCGTCCGCCTTGCCGCGTTTGGCTTCCGCCTTCAGCTCTTTGGCGCGCTCCTGCATGGCGGCGCGTTCCTCGTCGGTAAATCCATCAGATTTCTTGCTGACCGCGCCGGCGCGCTTGGCAGCTTCATCGGTTTTCTTCATGGCGTACTCTCTCCTGTGGCTCCCAACACCGCCGCCGATCCCCAGGTGATCGACATGGAACAGGTGTTCGCATAAGATTATACAGCAAAAGCGCCCATCCGCGAGTCATCTGATTCTGGCGCTCAGCACCCCATCGAACGCCACCCCGCACACCCCAGTCTGGCTGTGCGAAGGGCGGCGGCGGGAATGGGTGTGGGTGATGTTTTGCAGCCTGCTATGCTATCATCGCGCGATGACTGCTTCTTCACCATCTGAATCAATCCCGTATGTCCGGGGTTTGCATGCGCTGCGCGTCTACGCGGCGCTGTCGGTTATCGTGGAGCATGTAGATCACTTCATCCCCGGATGGTTCCAGATACAGGTCAATACCGGGATTCTGCGCAGTCTGGCGCTGACCGGAACTGGCGCCGTCACGCTGTTCTACGTGCTGTCGGGTTTTCTGCTCACCCTGATCCTGCTGTCGGAGAAGCGCCAGCGGGATGAGATCGACGTGATGGGCTTCTATCGACGGCGGATGCGCCGGATCGTTCCGCTCTACTACCTGGTGCTGGCGGTCACCGCCCTGGCGAGCATCGCCACCGCGCCTGACTACGCCATTGTGTTCGGGCGTCAGTTCGACGCGCTGCAGTTCACGGCGACCGCAGCCTTCGCAGCCTATGTCCCGCTGGCGCTGAATACCATCTCCGGCATGGTCAGCCATTTCTGGAGCCTGGGCGTAGAAGTGGTCTTCTATGGACTCGCGCCCTGGTTGGCGGCGGCGCGCTATGTGCCGCTGGCGCTCGGACTGGTGATCGGGCTGCGCCTGCTGATCCTCACGCTGACGCCGTTCGAAAGCGCTGCCCATCAGATCGCCCTCTATCTGAAGGTCGACTCGCTCGCCATCGGCGCGCTGATCGCCTGGCTGTGGCTCAACCGGCGGTCCCTGGTCGAACGCACGCTGACGACCCTGCCCGCGCGGATCGGGCTGGCAGTGACGGTGGGCGTCCTGGTTGTGGCGGAGATGCCCGAACACCACGTGCTGACCGACTACGCGGTGACGCTCGTCGCCGGCTGGCTGATCCTCAACGTCAGCGCGGGGCACTTCGTGATCGAGAACCGGTTCACCCGGTGGCTGGGCAATCGCACCTATGGACTCTATCTCTGGCACATGCTGGCGCTGTTCATCGTCGGCGCGTCCGGGATGGCGGGGACGCGAGTCTACCCGGCGGTGGTGGGGGTTACGCTGCTCCTGGCAGCCGTCACCTACCAGTTCGTGGAACGCCCCTTTCTGCGCCGCCCGCGACCCGCGCCGGAAGCGCTGCCGCTGCCGGGAGGGATCGAAGGGGCGTAGCGCTTCTGAACGAAAGAGGCTCTAAGCGCGCCAGTTCTCGCGCTTCACGGGCAGCGCATCGAAATCGTTGTCATCGCTGACTACAATAGCATCTTGGCGAAGCGCAATCGCAGCAATGAGTAGATCGATATCGGCAAGCTGGCGTCCCTTGCTAACTGCTTGTACCCACAGCAGACCAGCTTGATCCCAGTCTGAATCCACTAATTGAAACCATCCAAAGCGCGCCCGCAGCCGGTGCAGCGCTGCTATTTTGGTGGTTGCATTCTTCCACAGCAGACCACGCATGGCTTCGTAGTACACAGGTTGGCACAGATAGACACCATCGCCGCGATGTTTTTGAAGTTGGGCAAGGACACGGGAATCGCCTTTGATGAGTGCCGTGATGATATTCGTGTCCAATAGATAGTTCATGTATCCTCATCCGTCGGCTTGACGATCTCAGCGTTCATCGCCCAGTCCAGCTCGTCAAGATCGGCTTCGGTAAAACCTTCGCGCAGCTCGGCGAATATCTGCTTCAGCTCATCGATGTCGAGCGCGGCATTACGTCGGTCAAGACTTTTCGGTTCCTGCTCCTGCGAACGCCAGTATTCACGCTGATGCTGAACGAAGAGGTACAGCGCTTCGAATTCATCTCTCGAAAGTGCTTTGACTTCTCTCATGAGGTCGGGTAATGCCATCGTACTACCTCCGCGTCTCTGGTCTGATTGTACGACGTTTGGCAACGACTGTCTCCCTTCATCCCCATTCTGATGCCACCGTCCCGCCGGAACGCCAAACTCCCCAATACGATGAACTTGAACACGATTGACTACAGTTCATCCATCTCCACGCTCTCCGCAATCTGATTCAAGAAATCAGCAGGTAAGTTAGTTTTCGGCGCTTTTCAAGTCTTCGGTAATGTCGCGCTGGAAGTCCCACGCCATGTAATCGAGCGTCAAAGGCAGGTCGAGTTCCAGCTTGCGAATGAACTGGACGCCTGCTTTGATGTTGACCGGACTGCATTCCAGCAGATGCCCACCGTGCTGCAAGTCACTGGACAGGAAGTGCAGATGCAACCCTGGCACGTTCAGCGACGCCATATAGGTCGGCGTGAAAAATCCCACCAGTGTCCCCTCAATATCTTGAAAGTTGAACACAGGCTGATCCTTTGCCACCTCAACCAGCGGACGGTAGTGCTCCTGCTTGGGTACAGAGCGTACCTTGACGTGGCGGAAGAAACCATCGATGCGCAGCGCGTAGAACATATTCTCTGAGGGCAGAAGATTCATCAGCCAATCGAGGAAACCCTTGTAGTCCATCTCACGGTCGGACCTGTCAAGCATGGGATTCCGGTAGAAGGTCACACAGGCAAAGGGTGTTTCGTGATCGCTGTCATCGACTACGGAAACATGCCCGTCAGCCGTCACCTGATAGAAGACCCCATCCATCAAGACCATTTCGCCATCGAGCTTATCGAACGTGCCCAGCCCAAAATCACCGTGCTTCTTCACTTCGGTGAGGAGAATGTGTTCGCTGTAAATGCCCTCAACCAGCGCGTTGACGGGCGCGCACAGGTAGATGGTGCTGTGGTTCGACGTTTGACTCATGACGTTCTCCGTACTCGGCGGCGCTTTTTTCGCGATGTAGCCCTCTGTGGTTCCAGTTCTATTTGGGTTGCGGTGACCGGTCTTTTCTTCATCACCGACCTTGATGAGGATGTTAAAACAAGAAAATGAATCTAGCGTATGCCCATCCGGATCGCCCCATCCAGCCGGATCACCTCCCCGTTGAGCATCGGGTTCTCGACCACCGCCTGCGCCAGCTGCGCATATTCCTCCGGTCTGCCCAGGCGGGAGGGGAAGGGGACCTGCTGACCGAGCGAGACGCGCGCCGCTTCCGGCAGGGATGCCATCAACGGCGTGTCGAAGAGTCCCGGCGCAATCGTCACCACCCGAATGCCGTCGCGCGACAGGTCGCGGGCGATCGGCAGTGTCATGCCGACGATCCCGCCCTTCGAGGCGCTGTACGCCGCCTGCCCGATCTGCCCGTCGAAGGCGGCAATCGACGCCGTATTGACGATCACCCCGCGCTCGCCCTCGGCGTTCGGGGCGTTCTGCGCCATCGCCGCCGCCGCCAGCCGAATCACGTTGAACGTGCCGATCAGGTTGATGCGGATCACCGTCTCGAACACCTCCAGCGGGTGCGGACCGTCTTTGGTGACGGTGCGCAGCGCCATGCCGATCCCGGCGCAGCTGACGGCGATGTGCAGCCCGCCGAAGCGCTCGCGGGCGAGGTTCACCGCCGCGCCGATCTGCTCCGGGCTGGTCACGTCGGCGG
>JAEURA010000338.1 GCA_016789005.1 Anaerolineae bacterium | reverse complement strand
CACTCTGCCGCTTGACTAAGGAGACCCACCAGTGGCAAGACAAATGATGATCCGGTGCGCGAACTGCGGTGTGCAGTTTCCGGCAGTAGTTGAGTCGATTGTTGATGCCGGGCGCGATCCGGAAGCGAAGCTGCGCCTGCTGGGCGGGGCGCTGAACGCTGTGCAGTGCTCCAACTGCGGCTATCAGATGGCGATCGGCGCGCCGGTCCTGTACCACGACGCGAGCAAGGAACTGCTGATCGGTTTCGTGCCGCCGGAGCTGAACCTGAGCAACGATCAGCAGGAAAAAGCGCTCGGCGATCTGATGCGCGAACTCACCAATCAGATTCCGAAAGAGCAGTTCAAGGGCTATCTCTTCCAGCCCCGACGCGCGCTGACTCTTCAGGGCTTGATCGAGCAGGTGCTCGGCGCTGACGGTGTGACGCCGGAGATGATCGAGACGCAGAAGGCGCGGGCGCGCCTGATCGAGCGGCTGATGGAGACGCCGGAACATGCGCTCCAGCAGGTGATCGCCGAAAACGATGCGTTGATCGACGGCGCGTTCTTTCAGACCATGAACCTGATGGCGCAGCGCCTCGCGGGCAGCGGCGCGGTCGATGCCGCCGAGCAAATCCTCATGGTGCAGGCGCGCATCGCCGAGGAATCCAGCTATGGCAGGCAGGCGATGGCACAGGCGCAGGCGGAAGAAGCGCTGGTGCAGGAAGTGGCGGATGAAGTCGAGACGCTGGGCGAAGACGCCGACCGACCGGAATTCCTGGGGCTGGCGCGGCGCTACCAGGACGACGAATCACGCCTGCGCGCCCTGGTGGGCTTGGCGCGTCCGGTTTTTGACTATACTTTCTTCCAGGACATGACCGCCGAGATTGGGCGCGCGCCCGCTGCCGAACGCGACCGCCTGGAACGCCTGCGCGAGAAGCTTCTCACCCTGGCACAGGAGGTCGATCAGCAGACGCAGGCGGCGGTGCGGGCGGCGGCGCAGCTGCTTCAACAGATCATCAATGCGCCGGACATCGACGAAGCCATCCAGCGTGTCGGACCGCTGATCGACAGCACCTTCCTTTCCGTGCTGGACGCCAACCTGCAGCAGGCGCAGCGCAATGGCGATCAGGCGCTCTTGCAGCGGCTCTCCTACGTCTATCAACACGTCAATGCCATGATCGAACAGACCATGCCGCCGGCGCTGCGCTTCATCAACGACCTGCTGGCGACCGAGACCGACGAAGATGCCAGCGCACTGCTCGACGCCCATGCGCAGGATTACGCCGATGATCTGCTGCCGACCATCGATGCCGTGGAAGGGGTGCTGGCGCAGCGCGGCGAAAGCGATCTGCTGCGCAAACTGGTCTTTCTGCGCGCCCTGGCGGAGCGCATCCTGCTCTGAATTTGCCCCGCGCGTCCCTCCTCTGCGCGATGCCGCCGGGGGAGGGATTCGACAGTTTTTTTGCATCCTAAATCTTACGTTTGCCCTACGGCTATGGAATTCTCATCTTACTTGTTGTAGATTAACCTGCCGACAGCGTTCGCCGCTGGTCACCTTCTGGCGGTCGGCGCGTTTCGAGCAACACCAACCAACTGCGTGAGGATGTAGACCCTATGCCACACAGCAAGACCGCAATCACTCGCTATTTACCCGTCTTGATGCTGCTCATCATCGTCGGAGCGCTCGGCATTGTGCCGGCGTCCGCACAGGACGAACTGCCGACGGATCCGCTGCAGCGGGCGTTCCGCGTGGTGCGGAACGCGCTCGAAGAAAAATACAACGTCGATCTGCTCTACGTTCTAAACTGGACCTTCGAGGAGACCGAGTTCGTCGGCGGCATCGATGCCTGCCTGGACAACCTTGATCCGACCCAGGCGCGCGGACTTTACTACGGCTGGCGCTTTGTCATCACCAGCATGGATGGACGCCAGTTCGAGGGACGTTCCAGCTTCGACACGACCATCGTCACCGCCTGCGATAAAGTCACGGCAGCGGCTGCGGCGGCTCCGGCGGCGAATCCCGATGGCAGCCTGCCGGCTCCGGTGGCGGGGGCTGGCGCGGTGGGCAGCTTTGAACTGGGCGGGCATGCATTGGAACTGAACGCCAATACCGTCAGCGCCATGCGCCGCGCGGGCATGAGCTGGGTGAAATTCCAGTATCGTTATGCATTGGGGGCAGACCCCGCCGCCGTCTCCGGCTTAATCAACGCGGCGAAGTCCAACGGCTTCAAGATTCTGGTGGCGGTCGTCGGCAGCCCGTCGGAACTGGGCGCGAACTTCGACAGCTACATCAACACCTTCGCCAACTTCCTGGGCGGCGTGGCGGCGCTCAATCCGGACGCCATCGAAGTCTGGAATGAGCCGAACATCGACCGCGAATGGCCCGCCGGTCAGGTCAACGGCGCGAACTATGCGCGTCTGCTGGCGGCGTCCTTCAATGCCATCAAGTCGCGCAATGGCAACGTCATCGTGATCAGCGGCGCGCCCGCGCCGACCGGCTACTTCGGCACGGCGGGCTGCACGGCGCAGGGCTGCAACGACGACGTCTTCATGCAGCAGATGGCGCAAGCGGGGGCGGGCAACTATCTGGACTGCGTCGGTCTGCACTATAACGAAGGCATCATCGCCCCGTCGGCGACGGGCGGCGACCCGCGCGGCAGCTACCCGACCTACTTCTTCGGATCGATGCTCAACCGCGGCTATTCGCCGTTTGGCGGCAAGCCGGTGTGCTTCACCGAACTCGGCTATCTGTCGCCGGAAGGCTTCAGCTCGCCGCTGCCCGGCGGCTTCGCCTGGGCGCAGAATACCTCGCTGGCGGAACATGCGTCGTGGCTGGCGGAAGCGGCTGCCCTGGCGGCGCAGAGCGGACGTGTCCGCCTGATGATCGTCTGGAATGTGGACTTCCCGCTGTTCACGGCGACCGACCCGATGGGCGGCTATGCCATGATCCGACCGGGCGGCGGCTGCCCGGCGTGCGACTCGCTCGGCACGGTCATGCGTCGCTAAGCCAGTAATCGAAGATCAGCCACGAAACACCTCACCCCTCGGTCCCCTCTCCATGAAAATGGAGAGGGGAAGCTAAGCGCTGCGCAGCAGGGGTGAGGACATTGAATTGTTCTGGAACATGGCTTAGTTCATCCCGCAAGCGCATCACACAACAAAAAAGGGGCGGTCCGATTTTAGTCGGACCACCCCTTTTTGCTGCCGCTGAGTGCTGCGCTGCGGTCAATTCTTCGCCTTGACGCGCGCACCCTGCGGGCTGTCTTCGATTTCAAACCCGGCGGCGGTGATCTGATCGCGCAGCGCGTCGGCGTCTTTCCACCGTTTTTCCGCGCGCGCCCGCTGCCGCTCCTCGACCAGCGCCAGGATCGCGTCGGGGATCGCCTGAGCGGCGGGCTGCCACTCTGCCAAGCCCAGCCCGAACACGCGGTCGAAGTCGAGCAGGGTCGCTTTCCTGACCGGCGCGGGCAGATCGCTCCTGACCAGCTCCCAGACCAGCGCCAGCGCGCGGGGCATGTTCAGGTCGTTGTTGATCACCTCCAGGAAGCGCGTGCGGTAGCCTTCATCGACGCTATTGCCCGGCGCGCCCCACTCGAAGGCGGTCTGGCGCAGACGATTGAGCGCCGTCACCGCGCCGTCGAGACTCTGCCAGTTGAAGTTCAGCTTGGCGCGATAGACTGCGCCCAGGCAGAAGTAGCGATATGCCAGCGGATCATATCCCCGGTCGATGAGGGTCTGCAGGCGCAAGAATTCGCCGCTCGACTTCGACATCTTGCTTTCGTCGAGCTGCAAGAAATAGCCGTGCATCCAGAAGTTCGCCAGCCGTGTGTTGCAGCACGCCTGAGACTGGGCGATCTCGTTCGGATGATGAACGGTGATGTGATCTTCGCCGCCGCAGTGGATGTCGAAGTAGCTGCCCAGGTATTTCGCCGCCATCGCCGAGCACTCGATGTGCCAGCCGGGGAAGCCGATGCCCCAGGGGCTGTCCCATTCCATCTGCCGCTTGGAACCCGCCGGGCTGAACTTCCACAGCGCGAAATCGGTCGGGTTGCGCTTTTCGCCGATGTCCACCCGCGACCCGGCTTTCAACCCTTCGATGTCCAGCCGACCCAGGTAGCCGTAATCGGGCAGCTTTGAGGTATCGAAGTAGACGCCATCCGATGTGGCATAGGTGAAACCGTTCGCCTCAATGGCGCGGATCGTCGCGATCTGCTCGGCGATGTGATCGGTCGCCTTGCACCAGATCGTCGGCTCGATGATGTTCAGCCGCGCCAGATCATCCTTAAACGCCTGGGTGTACTCCTCGGCGATATCCCAGGCGGTCCTGCCAGTGCGGCGCGAACCGACTTCCAGCTTGTCTTCACCGGTGTCGGCGTCGGACGTCAGATGTCCCACGTCGGTGATATTCATGACGTGACGCACCTCGAATCCGTTGTACGCCAGCGTTCGGCGCAGGATGTCCTCGAAAATGTAGGTGCGCAGATTGCCGATGTGCGCATAGTCGTAGACCGTAGGACCGCAGGTATACAGCCCGACCTCATCGGCATGGAGCGGCTCGAATGGGCGTACAGTTCGGGTATAGGTGTCGAAGAATTGAATGACCATCTCTTGTCCTGTTGCGGAATTCGGGCAGCTGACACCGACGCGCATCTGGTACGCTGGTCGATGTTATGCCGATTCTATCTCAGTCGCCCGCCAGGGGTAGGGTGCTGTTTTCTGCGGTCAGTCCGTACTGATGCAGCAGCAGGTGGTAACGCTGAAGGACCGGGTGTCCGTGATCGTTGAAGTGCCCTTTGACCCGCTCTTCGTCGAGGCGAGCGGCGCTGTTGGGCTGGCGCAGCTGGGGGGAAAAGCGCGCCACTTTGCGCCGATATTCCCAGGCTTCGAGCCGGTCGCCGAGCGCGCCGCCAAGCAGACCCTCCGCCAGCCGCTTGACTGCGCGCCACAAAGTGTCGGGCGCGCACTGCGTCTCGTCGTAGAAGGCATCCTGAGCATTGGGCATCAGGCTCGCCACCCAGGGGTTCAGGGTGCGCATCCGCTCATACAGGTCACGCCCGAAAACCGGGACCATCTGGGTAACTTCATGGGCGATGAACAGATCGCGCCGTTCCTGCGCCAGCGCCGTCTCCGCCAGCACGTAGTTCGGGCAGACGGTCACGCCGCGCAGGCGAGACAGGCGGACGACGGCAATGGCGAACAGGCGCGCCAGCCAGACCCGCCCCGCCGCCGTCACCAGCACGTAATCGAGATCATCGTCGTGGTCCGACGGATTGCGCATCGCCAGCGCGCCGGTGACGGCGACCATGCGCACGAAGGGCAGGCGGCTCAACCACGCTCCGTAGCGGATCGACTGAGTCCAGAGCGCCGCCGCCGCCGCTTCACGTTCGCGCCGCAGCGCTGCCAGATCGCCTCGTCCGGCGCGCATGACGTAGCCGTCATGAAATTCCAGCAGAGGACGCAGCGCCGGCGACTCCAGCGCCCGGCTGATCTGCATCTCGCTGAAAGGCTGATCGGCGATCAGAAAGTGGTGGATTTCTCGCTGCGTCAGAGGAAAGCCGAAGACATCCGCGTAGAGGAGAGTGCGCAGTACCGCAGCCTCAAGCTGATCCATGATCCCCCTTGAGCCGATGTGCTGATGTCTTCAACATCTATTCCCACGCCCAAACCCACAGGTCATCGAACTGGCAGGTGGTCGTGTTCGGCTCGAAGTTGACGACGGCGATAGACATCGAACCGTCGTCCGCCGTTTCCGCCTGAGAACCGACATGCACCCCGTCGATGTAGAGCGTCAGTGTATTGTCGGAGGCGATTATGAGCAAGTGATGCTGCTGCGCTCCGCCATCGGGCAGTGCGCCGACGATTCCCGGCGCGAACAGATCGCCTTCGCGGCGGGAGATGCCGTAAGCGCCCTCCTGGTTGAAATAGGCGAGGGTGTAGTGCGTCTCATCGAGCGCGTGAAAGGCGATGCCGCAGCCTGCCGATCCGGTAGGGTCGGCGGTCAGCGTCGCCGTGAAGCCGAGCATGAAGCTGCTGTAACGCACGCCGCGTCCGATGCCCAGCAGGTTCACGCCGGCGCGGTTGTACTGCACCGAGCTTTCCGGCAGATTCAGCGACATCTCGCCATCGGCGCCGGCTACGAATTGACGGCGCAGCGCGGTGACCATCGCGCGCCCGTCCGCCGAGACAAAGATGCCTTCCGGAGACGAGGAGGCAGCTTCATTGCCACCATCGGGCGTCGTGACGATCAGGTTGGCAAAGGTGAGGATATTGACCGTGCTCAGCGCCGACGGCGTGACCGCCATCAAGCCGAGGTCGCCCGCTTCGTTCAGTGCGTCATCGACGGCGCTGCCGATGTAGGTCGAGTCATAGAAAAAATCGAAGCTGCCCCCGACCGCCAGGACGCTCAGCGTGAAGGGCGTGCGCCCGGCGACGATAGCCGGATGAGGCGACCAGTCGCGGATCACCCGCTCGCCAGAGTCGTCGAACAGGCTGAAGCGCCAGACACCGCTGTGATCGACCACGAAGGCGTAGCGCGCCGATCCGCTGTCGCGGAACGTCAACCCGGCAGCCCAGGTCCCCGACTGGCTGCTGACGGCGATGACATCGACCTGCGCATAGAGATCGGCAGCCTGCGGCAGCCCTTCGCCGGTGGCGAAGCGAGTCAGGCGCGCGCCCTCCGCTGTCAGGATGACCCGGTCAGGCGTGACATCGATGGTCGATCCCTCGGGCGAAGCAGTCCAGCCGCCCTCGCCGAAGCCGGTGTAAGCGGCGGCGGCGAGACCAGGCGTCATGGTCAGGGTGTAGCTGCCGGAAGTCGCGCCCACGCTGCGCACCCTGAGCGTATAGGTGTCGGCGCGCGGCAGAGTCACCGCCTGAAGCAGGGGATCGAGCTGGTCGGGATAGGCGCGGTCATCGTCAGCGGCGATCACCCTGCCGCTGCTGTCGGTGAGGATGAGCGCGGCATCCAGCCCGCTGGACTGCGCCTCGACGCGAAAGGAGACGACTTCGCCGCTGCGCCCATTGACCGCGTAATCGTGCGAGTCATTGGCGGCGAGTTCGCCGGTCACAGTATCGAGGATCTGCAGCGCCTCCTGGGCATCTGCGCGCGAGGCGGACAGGAACAGCCACAGGGGGATCAACAGAAGGGCGAGGCGGCGGCTCATTTTTCGGCGGGCATCCATTCCGGGAAGCGGGTGTAGAGCAGATCGACGAAGGCGATGAAATCCTCCGGGGTCATCTCCGCGCCCGCGACCCAGCGCATGCTTTCCGCTTCACGCAGGCGCTTCTGCTCCCCGGCGAGCCGCAGGTCCTCGCGTCCATCGTCGCGCAGCGTGCGCGGTTTTTTCGGTTCCAGGCGGCTGAAACTGCCCTGGCGGGGATAGGCGTCGCTCTTGTCTGGTGGCATGAAGGTGTAGGCGCAGAGATACTGTCCCTCAGCGGTCAGCGCGCAGGCGAACATCGACCACCCTTTGGGGATGCGCGCGCGGCGGCTGATGACGAATCGCCACATCAGCGGGCGCGCCGGGTCTTCGGAGAGGATCTGCGCTTGCTGCGCGCCCTTCAGCGCCAGCTCGACGCCGGCGCTGCTCACCTGGATGGAGCGTCCGCTGTGCCAGACGCCCTTGAGGTAGCGTTCGAGATAATGTGTCACCAGGTATGCCGCCCCAAAGCCCACGAGTACGGCGATCAGCGCCGGTCCCTCGGCTGCCAGCAGCGTACTGATGAGCACGAAGACGACCAACCAGACTCCGACGAATGATGCCAGGATGGCGAGACGCAGCCCGGTGTGTTCGCGGTCAACCTGAAAGATGGCGGGTTCCTGTACAGAGCTTGCTGTCAGCATGGGATTGTTCACCGGATAGTCTATGAGGCGCTGCGCCGCGCGAAATACAGGGCGCGCGGCGTGCGCGGCTGCGCAGGATTGATCGGTTCAAGAGCGGCATTGACCACCGCCGCCAGATGGAAGCCGGAACGACCGAGCAGGGCGCTCACCACCTGAAGCGGGAATCCATGCCGCGCCTGCGTGACGTTCACCCGCCGCCAGGCGTCATCATGGCGCGCGAAGATGCGCAGATCATCCAGGCGCGTCTGCCGTTCATGGTCAAAAGTGGTCGTGCTGAAGGCGACCAGCGAGTCGTCGTCGCGCAGGACCTGCGTGATGCCGTGATCCGCCGCCAGACCCTCCAAGGTGCGCAGATCAAACACGAAGAGCTTGTCGGCGGCGAGGGCGTGGGCTGCTGATCTGAAAACGGCTTCCAGTTCGCGCACGCCGGTCATTTCGTTCATCATGTCGAGGGCGATCACCAGATCGATCTCCTGAAGCTCGTCAAGCACGCTTCCGCCGCCGCGCCGCCACTGAAGCGACAGCCCGCGCACGTCGATGCTGCTGCGCGCCACCTGGAGCATCGATTCAGAGGCGTCTACGCCCAGGACGTTGCAGCCCTGCGCGGCGTACCAGTGCGCGCTCTGACCGGTGCCGCAGCCCAGATCGACGACGCGCCGACCCACCCAGTCCAGGCTGTAAGCGTAGCGCAGGATTTGCGGCGTGACCGCTTCGGCAAACGCACCCATGTCGAGCGCCTCATAATACGGGGCGAGGAGAGTATAGACATCGCTCATGTCAGCTTCGCCAGTCCTTTTTGCGCCGCCTACTGACGTACGGACAGCGCGGCGTAAGTATAGACGAGATTCAGCTCACCGCTCACGATCACTACGCTGCGATAGGGCGATAGGTTGAAGCCTTCGGGAAGTTCGTAATTCTGGACACCGACGCTGCTCAGCAGCGGACCGACCTCGAACGGGTCGGTATCTCCGGCGCGGGCTGCCTCTGCGCTGATAGGCGCTTCGACCGCCGAGAGGAACACCCGCAGATCAGGACCGTTGGGCATTGAAAAATCCTCGAAACGGAGCAGCAGCCGGTTGTCGACATCCTGAAAAAAAGTAGCGCGCCCCTGTCCCCAGCGCACCGCGTCGATCACGGCGAATGCGCCCGCTGCAATGGGCGTCGGCGCATTCATCTCCGGCATCTCCTGATCTTCTTCAGGGATAGGAATGCGCGGCTGAAGCGCTGTCGAAACCATCCGCACCGCCAGCTGCGGTTCGCGCGAGGCAATCTCCAGGTATGCCCGCTGCTGATCAGGCGGCAGGTTGGCGAAGGCGGACTGCATGTCCATCGGCAAGCCTGGGAAGAGGATGGTGACTTCTTCCGGCGTACCCAGTACCGCCGACTGCCAAAGGGGAAAGGTATAGGTGGCGACGACCAGCAGCGCGCCGATCATCATCAGTGCCAGGCGCAAACGCATGTGCTTCCCTTTACGATTCTGCCCGGAAGCGTAACACAGGGGGGGCGCGTTGACCAGCGGAGCCGGGTTTACGCCGGCATGTAGTAGCCCTGACCTGGCGCCGTGACGATATAAGTGGGGAAGCGCGGCTTGTCCTCGAGTTTCTGGCGCAGGCGGGAAATATTGACCCGAAGCACCGAGTAATCGCCCTCGTAGTTGGTGCCCCAGACCGAGCGCAGCAGCTCGTCGTGGGAGACGACCTTGCCCGCGTTGCGCATGAGCGTGACCAGGATGCCGTATTCGACCGGGGTCAGATGCAGCTTTCGGGTGTTGAGATGCGCCTGACGCCGCGCCAGGTCCAGTTCCAGCTGGCGGATGCGCAGTTTTGGCTCCATTGAGGGCGCCCAGCCGACTCGGCGCAGCAGTGCGTTGATGCGGGCGATCAGTTCTTCCGGCGAGAAGGGCTTGTCGACGTAATCGTCCGCGCCCATCTCCAGCGCCGCCACCTTGTCGCCTTCGCGCGTCAGCCCACTGAGGGCGATCAGCGGCGTTAGCGAGGCGGTGCGCACCTGCCGGACGACCTCCAGCCCCGACATGTCGGGCAGGTTCATGTCGAGCAGCACCAGATCGGTGTCTTCCGATTCCAGCGTGCTCAGCGCATGCTGCCCGGAGTCGACGATCACAAGTTGATAACCGGATGTCTGGAGGATTTCGGTCAGCATCTCAGCCGTAGTTTCGTCGTCCTCGACGATCATGATGCGACGGGAAGACTCTGCGGTTGCGGCACTCATCATTTCCACTCGCTCGACATTACGAGATTTCAACTTATTAAAAACGTACCTGTAATTAAACCAGAAAATCGGACGACTCGCAAACCATTTCGCTGAACCATGCCGGTGAAGGCGAGGCGCGTCCCGTGAATAGCGTACTTTTCGTCACAACTCGGCAGTCTTTTTGACCCAGACCAGATCATAATCCACCTGCCAGCGTTCGATGTAGACCGTATCGGCGTCAAGCTCAGCGAACTGCGCCACCAGATCATCGCTGGAATAGAGCTTGCCCGGCATGAGCCGCGTATTGATTCGGTTGGTGATCAGCAGCAGCCCGCCTGGGCGCAGCACGCGCATCAATTCCGCCAGCACCGGTTCGCGGCGGGTCATGAATTCGAGCGCCTCCAGACAGGTGACCACATCGAAAGCCGAATCGGGGAAGGGCAGCCGTTCCGCCGGCGTGACGACGCAGACGGCGCGGGGCGACCCCGCCAGCTTATCCGCCGCGCGACGCAGCATCAGTTCGCTCAGGTCGGAAGCGATCACCCGCCCCTCAAACCGTCCATGCCGCAGCAGCGCCAGCGGCATGCGCCCTGTCCCGGTCGCTACATCCAGCACCAGCGGGTCGGTCAGCGGGGCGATCTGCTCCATGAGCGGCTGCGAGAGATACTGGTGTTCGTGTTCCAGCCGGTAGCCCTTGATACCATCGTAGCGCGCGGCGTAAAGATCGTAGAGCCAGATGACGACCCTGCGCCCCAGGTAGACGCCCTCTGAGGCGATCAGCAGCCACCACAGGAGCGCTGCCGCGCCGCCGATGACCAGCGCCGGCAGCAGCAGACCGAGCGGGTCGATCACAGCAAGCCTTTTTCGCGCAGATAGGGCGCGCAGCGTTCGATCCCTTCGGTCAGCCCGACCTGTGCTGACCACCCCAGACGTTCGCGCGCCCTGGCGGTGCTGAAGACCGACTTTTCCAGATATTGATCGAGGAGTTCGGGCAGGTCGCGCAGCAGACTCGCCGGCGGAGCGAAGCCCATGATCATCCCGGCGGCGGTCTTCGCCAGGAAAGGCGGCAGCGACAGCCAGCTCTGGTGACCGGCGAGGCGGGCGTAGCCGAGCAGCCATTCGCGCCAGGTCGGGGCAGGGTCGGGAGAGCAGTTGAAGATTTCGCCGTTCAGGTTCTCGCCGCTGACGATGCGCACCAGCATCTCGACCACATCGTCGATGTAGATCGGGTGGGTCGAGCCGCTGCCATCGCCGGGGAAGACGACCGGCTTGCGCCTGGCGTAGCGGAACAGCGCATCGGTCCAGTTGACCGACCCCGGACCATAGATCATGCCGGGGCGGACGATGACGGTACTCAGCCCGGTGTGCAGGGCGACCTCTTTGATCGCCAGTTCGCCGCCGTACTTGGTCTTGGCGTAGGCGTAGACTCCGGGCATGGCGGGCATATCTTCGGTGATGACGCCGCGCCTGCCGAAGCCGTAAACGACGATGCTGCTGACGTAGATCAGCAGGCGGACACCGCCGAAGGCGCATTCTTCCGCCAAGGTGCGGGTCCCGTTGACGTTGACGTCGCGCTGCTCGTCGGGATGCCCGAACGACGCGGCGCAGTGGACGACGACATCACAGTCTTCGACAGCGCGGCGCAGGGATTCGCGGTTGGTCAGGTCGCCGCGCACGACGCGCAGCCCCTGCGCCTCGGCGTCGCCGGCTTTGGCGGCGGAGCGCGCCAGGGCGACGACCGGCGCGCCGGATTCCACGAGGTGGCGCGCCAGAGCGCCGCCCAGGAAACCGGTTGCGCCGGTGATCAGGATGTGTTTGGTGCGGCGTTCGCTCATGGTCATGCAGCCTTGCAGGACGGTTGGTTCACACGATGTGACGAGATTATAGCCGCTTCTCGCCACCGGTTGCATACTGGCTGCCTGCTGTGCCACAGAGTACTTGTGAGTCTATTGCGCCGTGTGCAAATCCCAGGCGCTCATTTTGCCGTCAGCGCGGCTTCCGGCTTGATCTCGTCGCGGAACTGCATGGCGTACAGCCGCGCGTACAGACCGCCGCGCGCTATCAGTTCGGCGTGCGAGCCGAGTTCGATCAGGCTGCCTTTTTCCAGCACGGCGATGCGGTGGGCGACGTTGATCGTGCTCAGCCGGTGGGCGATGATCACCGTCGTGCGCCCCTGCATCAGACGGGTCAGAGCCTCCTGCACCTCGTGCTCGCTCTCGCTGTCCAGGCTGCTGGTCGCTTCGTCCAGCAGCAGGATGCGCGGGTCCTTGAGCAGCGCGCGGGCGATAGCGATGCGCTGACGCTGCCCGCCGCTCAGCTTGACGCCGCGCTCGCCGACCACTGTCTGATACTGGTCGGGAAAGCTCATGATGAAGTCGTGGGCGTTGGCTGCCTGCGCCGCCGCTTTGACTTCCGCCTCGCTCGCCTCCAGCCTGCCATAGCGGATGTTCTCGTAGACGCTGCCGCCGAAGAGCAGCGTCTCCTGCGGCACGATGGCGATCTGCTCGCGCAGGCTCTTCTGGGTGACCGTGCGCAGATCGACGCCATCCAGGCAGATCTGCCCGGCGGAGGGATCGTAGAAGCGCGGGATCAGGTTGAAGACGGTGCTCTTGCCCGCGCCGCTCGGACCGACCAGCGCCAGAATCTCGCCCGGCGCGATGTCCAGGTTGATGTCGTGCAGCACCGACTGCCGGGTGTCGTAGCTGAACGCGACGTGATCGAAGGTGATTCGCCCCTGCGCGCCGGTCAGCGTCCGAGCGTCCGGCGCATCGGTCACGCTCGGCGGCGTATCCAGGATTTGGAAGATGCGTTTGCTCGCCCCCAGCGCCGACTGAACTTCGGTGTACAAGCCGACCAGCGACCCCAGGCTGGCGGCGACGGTCCCGCCGTAGACCAGGAAGGCGACCAGTTCGCCGCCGGTCAGCCGACCTTCCAGCGCTTCGCGCCCGCCGAACCACAGCACCGCGCCGATGCTGCCGAACCCGGCGAACGCGGTGATCGGACCCAGCACCGAACGGATGCGCAGCACCTTGATCGCCGCTCTGAACGCCCGCGTGATCGCCGAGTGGTAGCGCCCGAATTCGTAATCTTCGCGGACGAAGGTCTTGACTTCGCGAATGGACTGGATGGTCTCGTTGGCGACGGTGTTCGCTTCCGCCAGTTCGTCCTGAATCTGCTGACTGCCCCGGCGCAGCGCGATGCCGAAGCCGAAACCCAGGATCAGCAGGACCGGGATGAGCACAGCGATGAACACAGTCAGCCGCCAGTTGAGGGCGATCATGATGGCGACTGCGCCGACCAGGATGAACGACTGCTGGATGAGCGTATTGACGCTGGTGGTCAGCACGCCGCGAATGGCGGTCACGTCGCTGGTCAGACGCGAGACCAGCTCGCCGATGCGTCGTTCGGCGAAGAAACCGAGCGAGAGGTGCTGCAAGTGGCGGTAGGTGTCGCTGCGCAGATCGAGGACGATCCGTTCGCCGACGAGGTTGATGAAGTAGGTCTCCACCAGGGTGGTCAGCGATTGCAGGGCGAACACGCCGAGGAGCAGAGCCACCAGCTGATCGAGCAGCTGCGAGTCTCGCGCCTGCAGCACGGTATCCACCACGCGCTGGATGACGGAAGGGAAGACCAGGCTGAGACCGGCGCTTGCCATCAGCGCGATGAAGCCGATGATCATGAAGCCAAGGTACGGGCGCAGATAGCCGATCAGCCGCCGCCAGTTGACCGGAGCATCGGGCGTTTCGATATCTTCTTCAGGGCGGCGGCGCTGCCGCCGGGAACCACGCATCATGGGCGATGGACCTCTACTGTATTTAGCTGACGTGAAGGAACGTGAATGGGTGGTGGGGCGTCCGACCTGGACGCCCTGGGCTGAACAGGGTGCATTATAATGCTCGTTACGCAGTTTGTTGGTGGTGGGTTGCGAGGGGGCAGATGATGAGCGGCGCACATCTGGACTACGCAGAGATTCTGCGCAGGGGTCCATTTCCTGGCTGTGTTGATCCCTGGGCAGAAGCGGGGCGTTATTTTCACCAACTTCACGGCGGCATCATAAGTGAGATGCTGACGCGGTTGAACGACCGCCTGATCGAAACCCCATACAGCGCTGGACGCGAGATCAGCCTGCAGATCGTCGAAAACAAGAAGCCCGATCTCTTCGTCGTTAGCGATCACGAGCCGGAAGTCGAGCCGCCGAGCCTGCCCTGGGATTTTCGCCAGGCTGCCGAAGCAGTCGCCGCGCTGCCGATGGTAGACCTGATTTCTGAGGAAGACGCCCTGGATGCTGTCTACATTTATCATGAACCGACCGGCGAAGTCGTCACGGTCATCGAAGTTGTTTCACCGCGCAACAAAGCCGATCTTGCCGACATCGAAGCTTACAGGGTGGTGCGGCGGCGCTGGATGCGGAATCGGGTGCACATCGTCGAGATCGATCTCACCCGGTCGATAAAACGGCTGGTCGATGATCCCCAGATCGACGCTGTCTGCTATCACGTCGCTTTCCATCTTTTCGATCAGCCTGCCCGCGTCAGCACCATCGATTGCCTGGAGGCGATTGGGCGAATCGCCGTGCCGCTTCGGGG
The DNA here is from genome assembly GCA_016789005.1 of Anaerolineae bacterium. GTDB lineage: Bacteria > Chloroflexota > Anaerolineae > Aggregatilineales > Phototrophicaceae > Flexifilum. The sequence goes on along the minus strand of JAEURA010000338.1, from coordinate 13,946 downwards.
AGAGGTCATCGCCCTCGATCTCGGTGACGCTGTCTCTGGCGCGTATCGCAGCGCGGTACTGGCGCGTCATATCCTGCGCGAGACCGACTACGCGCCGGATGCCCTCCCTTTTCCTTCTTTGGTGACTTCGGAGCAGCGCGCAGACCTCTCCGCGCGCATCGCGTCGTGGCGGAGCGAACTGTCACGCCTGCGCGAAGGCTCAGGCTGAGCGGGCAGCGCTCAGCACAATCCCCTGTGTGTCAATCGACGTGATCAGCGGGCGGGCGGCGACTCCCTGCGCGGCGAAGGCGGCGACCATGCTCTCGGCGATGAGCCGGTGATCGCGCGGCGCAAATGCCAGCAGCGCCGGACCTGCGCCGCAGAGCGCAACCCCTGAAGCGCCGTTCGCCTCCGCCGCTGCGATGGCGGCACTTGCGCCGGGAATCTGCGCCAGACGGGCAGGGGCGATCAGCGAATCATGCAGTCCCGCGCCCAGCAGAGCGTGATCGCCCCGGCGCAGCGCGTCGAGCAGCAGCGGCAGCGCACCTAGAGTGTCCAGCGCATCATTGAACGCCACGCGCTCCGGGACGGCGGCGCGGGCAGCATTTTCGTAGTCGGCGATCTCCGGCACGACGACTGCGGCGGGCATGGGTTCGACCGGAAGGCGGGCATAGGTGAGCGGATCGCCGTCGGCGCGACTGGCGGTCAGCCCACCGAAGAACGCTGTCACCGCGTGATCGGGGCGGCGGCTGACTTCGACGGCGAAGCGCAGCAGGGCATCGCGCTTGAGCGGGCTGTCCAGCAGGTTGTTGCCGCCGATCACCCCAGCGATCAGGAATGCCGCTTCGGCGCCAAGCCCGCTGGCGAGGGGAATCTGGTTGTCGATGCGAAGAGTCAGCCCGACGGGGGCGCGCTCGAATGCCTGAAAGATGCGGATCAGCCCCAGCAGGACCGGGTGACGCAGCCCGATGGCGTAGCGCCCTGCGCCTTCGCCGGCGGTCTCCACGACCAGCTGCTCGTCCGTGCGGTCGGTGAATTCGACGCTCAGCCGCAGACCGAGTGCCAAGCCCAGGCTGTTCAACCCTGGTCCAAAGTTGGTGACAGTCGCGGGCAGCGAGACTTTGACCCGGCGCATCGGCAGATCACTCGCCGGACGACGCGGGCTGCGCGTCCACCTGCTGCCAGGGGGCGTCCGGCGGGAGGGTGATGGTCTCACCGGCGGGAAAGCTGATCGTCGTCCCCTCCGCCGCGCGGCGCACCGTGACGCCCTGGTGCGAAATCGTCACCGGCTCATGCCAGGGGAACGGTCCGCCCGTCCAGACGCGCTGCTCAGAGATGATGCGGATGCCGATCACGCGCAGGAAGAGGTGCAGCGGCGCGATGCCGCCGACCTGCCCCCGAGCGCCGAGACCTTCGGCTTTTTCCGCGTGGTAGCCCTCATAGAAGGCTTTGCGCGCCTTGACGACGGGGATCATCCCGGCGAAATAGCGCCGGAGCAGGTCGGCGGCGGCGGCGTAGTCGCCGGCTTCGACCAGCGCCTCGCCCATCAGCGTCAGCCAGAAGCCCCACACGCCGGCGGCAAACTCGTTTCGATCCGGCGCATACTGTGGGTCGCGCGCCGAAAACATGATCACGCCGTGCCTGCGCCAGAAGTGATCGGGCGACTTCAGCAGGTCGCGCAGCGCGGCAGCGTGGTGCGGCTCAATGTCGACCGCCCACAGCGGCAGCAGCGCGGTGATGTCCAGCGCTGTCGTATCGACCGTGCGCACGCTGTAGCGATACATAGGCACGACGCCCTGAAGCGCGATGTGATCGATCTGGCGGTACGTATGCTGTGAGGTATAGGATCCGCGACCGGCGGTCCAGGAGAAGGCGTCGGCGTCAGCCTGTTCGACGATGCGTTCGCCGTCAGCGCGTATGCCTTCGATGACGGCGGTCATCACGTTCGGGTGTGACGTGCCGCCGACGACTTCCAGGATCAGCCGCGCCGGCGCTTCCAATAGCAGCGGTCCTGCGGTGCTCTCGTTGGCGGCGGCGTCGCGCACCAGTTCGATCCCGCGCGTGACGGCGTGCGAGTCGCGGTCACGATGCGCGTAGCGTCCCAGGTCTTCGTTCCACAGATCAGCCAGCGCACGCTTCAGCCGCGCGACCAGCGCGTCGAGGTCGGCATGGTCCTGCTGATGGTGCAATGCCTGTGCCATCTCACGCAGGCTGACCGCTTCGGAAAGCAGGTAGGCGAGCAGATCGGGCGATTCGATCAGGCGGATGTCGGCGTTTTGCCCCTGGGGCAGCCCGCGCGAGAAGATCGGCAGGAAGGGATATGCCGACTGCGCCTCTGACTGCCATTCCGGCACGCCGTCGCCGTCGGCGTCCAGGTCAGGAGCCAACCAGCGGTCCAGGAATTTACGCAGCGCTGGATAGACCTGCGCCAGAAATGCCCCGTTTTCCGTGTACTGCCACAGGCTCCACGCCAGCCGCGCCAGGATCGGCAGGCAGAGGATGCCGCGCGTCTCACCGGCGATTCCCGGACCCCAGTCGATCCAGCCATCCGCCTTCTGTGCCGCCAGATAGTTGAGCAGAATGCCCTCGGCGGCTTCCGGTGCGACCGGGGCGAGCGCCAGCGCTGTCAGATAAGCGAGGGCAGGGTGCTGTCCGCCGCGCACGCGGTTCAACCCGGACCCGGAGGCATCGGCGGTGGGGCGAAACCCATCTTCAGGCTGACGGCTGGCGACGAACGACGTGTGGGGCAGTCTGCCGGGCGCGCGCACGAGCGCCTGGATCGCCTGCTGGTAGGAGAAGGCGAGCAGCGCGTCGAGATCGGCATCGCCGGTCTGAATGTCCGGCGCGGCGGCGCGGGTGCGCGCGCCTGGGAGCGCAGGTTTCGCCCAGCTGGCTTCGAACCAGTGGGCGGCGCTGTCCAGCGATTCTGATGCTGCGCCTTCAGCGGCGGCGACCGCGCGGACTGTCACCGTCCCATTTGCCGGGATGAGGAGGGGGACAGAAAGCTTCCGCGCGCTGTCTCCGGGCGCGCCGCCTTCCAGCGCCAGGACAGGATCGACGCTGACGAACCGCCCGAAAGACAGCGCGGCGAAGCGGCGCGTGTGGCTGTGCAGAGACGCCGGCGTGCGCTCCTGCCCGTCCGAGGCGGCGAAGGCGACCAGGTCGAGCGCGATCTTGACCGGCACAGAGGCGGCGCTGCGAACCGTGAAGCGCATGCCGACGGCGTGCGAATCGAGCGCATAGTAGGCGGCTTGCAGCAGCACATCCTGCGTCAGATGCGCCTCGCCCTGAAGGTATCCCGGCGCGAAAGCGGTGAGTCGCGGGCTGCTGCTGTAGGACTCGGAGGCGTAGATCGCCTTTCCGTCCGCCCACCACATGGGAATGACGCTGATCTGCCCGACACGCCTGCCGAGACGTGTGGACAGGGCGAACGCCGGACTGCCTGGCGCGCCCAGGGACAGTTCCCACACCTGATCGTCGCCGTAGTCGATCTCCACGATGCGGGCATCGGCGGCAAGAGTCAGCGCCAGCGGTGCAGATGCATTCAGTTCCCAGACTCGGCGCGCCATGTCGTGTCCTCGTGAGTTTGAGTGCCGCCGTCCGGAAGAAGGCGCTGGGATGTCAGTCGTTGCCCAGCTGCCAGGTCCCGTCGGCTTCATTGAAGCGGAAGAGTTCGCCACCCAGGCTGAAGACGATATGATAGCCGGGCCCCGGCGTGTAGCTGCCGGTCGCCGAGTCAACGCTGCCGCCTGCGTGGTATTCATACTGGCTGACGTAGCCGAATTCGGGCGTGACGCCCCAGCCCAGCACGCTGCGCAGGTTCTCCGCCTGGCGCCACAGCTTGCCGAAACCGCGTTCCGGCTGATACCGCCCCTCTGGCGGCGCCAGGGCGGGGTCGGTCTCCGGCTCGCCTTCGACGAAGGTGTCCTCATAGATCGTCCAGGTCCCGCGCCCCTCACTGGTGATGACCATCACCCAGATCTGCCCGGTTGGCTGAATCCAGAACATCCGCCCGCCCTCGAAGAGCTGTTCGGCGACGGTGATCTGCGCTACGACGGGGGTCGGGAATCCCGCGGGCAGCGGGGTCGGCTCCAGCGCCGCGGCGTTGGTCGGTTCGGGGGTCGGCAGCACCTGGGTCGGCGCTTCCGTCGGGGCGGCGGGCTGAAGCTGGGCGACCATCGTCACGGCGGCGTCGCGGGTGAGATTGAGCGCAATTTCTGAAGGATCGGGCGTTGCCGTCACGACGACGAAGAACCCGTTGGGCATCGCCTGACAGGCTCCGACCAGAGTGGCAAGCAGGACTATGAACAACAAACGGGGACGCATAGCTTTCTCCGGGGTTAAGACGCCAGGGCGCTGAGGGCGGTGGAAGGCGTCATCATGGTCAGAATTCTGGAGATCGGACGGGTTCACATCGGGCAACCCACGCGAAGATTGTAGCAGACCGAAACTCAACCGCAAGCGGAACCCGTATCCCGAATCTTTATCGAGTGTGTGTATGATCTGCCGTAGAATAGGAGTAGAATAGCCGTTGTGAGCGTTATGTAACCCGCAAAAACGTCGAAAAACGTAGGATAAACAGCAGCATGACGTCAGCTATTCGCCCGACAGGTATTACGCTGAATAAGCGCGAAGGGTTTCTGGAAATTCGCTGGAGCGATGATGCGGTCTGCCGCTATCCGCTCTCAGAACTTCGGGAAGCCTGCCCGTGCGTCGAATGCCGGGGCGGTCACGCATTTATGGGGCGAGAACATGATCCGGAAGACATCCTGACGCTGACTCCGAAGCGCTCCTATTCCGTAGAGCGAATCGATATGATCGGCAATTATGCCATTCAGCCTGTCTGGGATGATGGGCATCATACGGGCTTATATACCTGGGAATATCTGAGGCGACTATGTCCGAAAACCGCCGGCGTATGACCGCTATGCAGCTTGCCGAATGGCTGGAACAATTCGTCTTTTCGGCTGCCAACGGTGTACGAGCCGAAACAGTGGGCATCCTGGACCGCTGCCTGGAATCGGGACGCGCCGACGAGCTGGAGGCGCTGGTCAACCGCATCGTGATGCAGCCGGAGACCCGTCTCGACATGCTCAGCGAAATGGCGGAAGTCGTCGAGGGACGCCTCAATGAACTGCGCCAGCTGCACTTTGAGCGCTGCGAGTCGCTGGCAGGGACGCTGCGGGCGCTTTGGGAGATCGAACTTCCTGCCGCCGCTGTGCGCGACCTGGTCTCTGGAGCGAGCGAGAACGATCTGCTCGCCATGATGTCGGCGCTGTCATCCGATATGGACGACGAGGATGAAGACCCCGACGATCCGGCGCATCCGGTGAATCAGCTGGAGAGTCTGGCGCGTCTCGACGATGATCTCAGCCTGATGGGGTATCTCTACGAGTTCGTAGACGACTGGACCATCGCCATGGAGATGATCGCCTTTCGCAGCGCCTGGGAACAGCGCGGCGCTGCGCCGGGAAACGGCGATGGTTTCACCGTCGCTCATTAGCGACGTCACACGAAGTCATTCGCCGATCTGGCAGGTCCCCGCGGTGGCTGCGCTTGACCCACACTGGAACAGCCGACCGTCCGGCAGATAGGCGATGGGCGTGTAGTACGGTGAACCTCTGACCGGCGGCGTTGGCAGCAGCGCCGACCGGGCGTCGACCAGCTCGGCAACCGGCTTCCCCAACCCACTCTGCACCGGCGCGTAAGTCCCCCACACCAGGCGGAACGGCAGATACTCGCCGAACAGGTTGCGGACATCCTCGTCCAGGGGAAGTTCCGCCAGACCGTCAAAGCCGATGCAGTAGGCGTATTCGCGCGGCTGACCTTCGTTGAGCGCGGGTGACAGGATGATCCCTGCGTCGCCGGGCGTCGTGCGGTAAGCGTAGACACAGGCTTCACCGATCCGCTGAAGCATGAAGCCGTTTTCGAAAGCCTGGTAGCTCACGAGGAAGAAATTCAGCGCATTGGGCTGTTCTGAGGGGGTGGGTGACAGCGTCCCAGGAATCGCAGAGGTTGCCTGCGGAGCAAAGGGCATCGCCAGCGTCGGGGTCGCCGTGCGGGTAGCGACCGGGAAACTGCTGCGCGTCTGAGTCACCATGACCCAGATGACCGCACCCAACGCCAGCACAATGGCGAGGAGCATGGTGAAGGCGCGCTCGGTTCTACCTTGCATGTTTCTACCCTGAGGCTTCCACCTGCTGCATTTCCACCACGACGGGACTGGCGAGCAGGTTGCACGTCCCATCGACATCGGGCGGGCGGACGGCGTCCAGCGGCGCGTCCGGGTTGAAGAAGTTGTAGACCATCCGGGCGCTTTCTTCGACGATGGGTTCTGATTCCGAAAACTCCAGATAGTCCGGGTTGTGCAGGGCGATGACGAAGATGTAGGCTCCGCCGGGCGAGAAGACGACGGCGGCGTCACCATGGGTGTCTTCGATCCAGCCGTGCTTGTGCGCCACTTTGACCCCGGCGGCTGTCCCCGATTCAATGAAATTGCCGATGCGATTGTAGCTCATGGTATTCAGGATGTGCCGGCATTCATCCGGTGTGAACGCGCCGTCGGCGGTGGTCAGCAGGGGACTGCCTGCGCTATATCCGCACTGGTAGATCTGGTCGAGCAGACCGCCCAACTCGCTGACGGTTAATTGATTGAAGGGGTCCGGCTGCGCCGCCTGCTGGTCAGCGTCGGTAAGGCGTGTCTGCGGCGCCTGCGGCGTGATGAACGGGTCGTTGGCGTAAGGCGTGAAGATAAAGGTGCGCTGCAAGCCGATCTGCTGCAAGAACGCGCTGACCCGGTTCGCTCCCTCGTAGGGGCTGCCGTCGCCGATCATTGCCAGCATCTCGTTGGTGCTGATATTCTCGCTGCAAACCATCGCCTCGGCAATGGTCAGTGCGGTGGCGTCGTCCGGCGGGCGATCCAGTAAGCTGTACAGCGCCGTCAGGATGGCGATCTTGTTGAGGCTCATCCCGCTGAAGGCGATGCCGTCGCCCAACGCCAGCGCTTCGCCAGTCTGGAGATTCTTAAGGTAGAAACCGCCGAGCCGGCTGGTCGCCGGGTCAAAGCGCGCCGCCTGCATCCTCTCCCAGATGCCGTCGCCCAGGGCGCGGAATTCCGGGCTGATGGCTCCGCCGGCGCTGGCGACGATCTCCACAGGGGAAGGAGTCGGCGTGAGCGTCGGCAGATTGAAGCTGGTCTGACTGATCGGTTGAACGCCCGCGAGGTCGCCGCTGATCTCGATCAGATCGACATTCACCCAGGCGAAGCCGGTCGGCGAGGCGGGGTAGGCGATCTGCACCCAGGGGAACTGGGTGTGATAGGCGACGATCTGGAAGGATTCGCCGGCGAACCCCACCCCGACGCGCGGATAGTCCACACCGGGTCCATAGCGAATGTTGATTTCGCCCAGCACAGTGCCGTATACGCCGGCAGGGGGCGCGGTCGCCGGCGCGACGGTCGTGGCGAGCGCATTCTGGGTCGGCGTGCCGGCGACGGGCGCGGGCAGGGTGGCGGTCGGCAGGGCGGCGGGGACCGCTCCGAGTTCCGCTTCGGTGATAGGAACGGTGTTGAGATCGCCCTGTAAGGTTACGATGTCGCGGAACACCCAGCCGATGGGCAGCCCCGACCCCGGATCGGCGAGCAGAAGCCAGGGGTAGAGCGCGCTGCGTCCGACGACCGGATAGCGCGTACCGGAGGCGATATTACCCACGATGTCGGAATCGATGCTGGTGGCGCGGCGCAGGTTCGCCTGCTGAATCGCCTCGGCGGTGACGCCGGGGGTCTGCGCGGCTGCCGCCGTGATGCCCAGGAGCACGCCTGCCAGCAGCGCCGCCGCCCAAGAAGTGAGATTTCTCACGCTGACTCTTTCCGTGATCTGCTGCCGTTTCGGCGGCTTCCAGCCACCGCGTGCCGGCATTATAGCATGGTTCCCCGGCATCCCTTTGCACGCTTGACCGACGGCTGCCAAGCGCCTGATAGACGGCGGGTGCTCGTCTTTATGCCGATTTTACGCCGCCGCTGCGCCTGTTGACCAAATCTTGACGCCGCCGGGCGTAGAGTCGTTGTAGCCGAACACTGACTCAATGAGAAGGACCTCATGGCGACCTTACTGGTACAACTCTCCGATCGAAGCTGGACGACCGAAGCGCTGCATCATGCCTGTGCGCTGGCGCGGCAGATGCAAGTCACCGTGACCCTGCTTCGGCTCATCCCCGTCCGCCATGCCAGTTACCTGGGAACCGATCTGTGCAGCCTGTCGCCGTCGGCGCAGGAAGAGGCGGATCTATCCGAGTTCGGAGCGACTGCCGAAGACTATGGCGTCGAATGCGTCGTCCAGCCAATGCAGTATCTCGACGAGCTGAGCGCTCTTGCCGATGCTGCCGAACTTCTGGATGCTGTCGTGGTCTTTGCCAGGGCGCCTGTTCGGCGTCGAACGTGGTGGAATCGTCTTCAGATGTGGTCGCTGAAGCACCGGCTGGCTGCTTTCGGCAGCCGGCTGGTGACGCTCGAACAACCGCTTCGCTTTGGCGAACTCAACGCTGCTTCCGAAAGTGCTTCACAACCCCATCACGTCGTTGGTGTCGGCTAGCTCGACGGCGGCGCAGTCCCACGTCCAGCATTTTCCCTCCATTGCCCGTTTCGAGGAAACCTGAATGTCGATTCATGAAGCTCAAGAACGTCTGGCGAATCTTGTCATCGGAAAGCGCCTTCACACGGCGGACATTTCTCACCAGACCGCGCCCAATCCTATCGCCCTGGCGGTACTCGCCAGCGACGCACTTTCCTCAGTTGCTTACGCGACCGAGGAGATTCTGATCATCCTGAACACCGCCGCGCTCGGCGCGTTCGTCTTCGTAGGGTTTCAGGGCAATGCCGTATCGATTCCGATTGCTATCGCCATCGCTGTCCTGATCGCCATCGTCACCATCTCGTATCGCCAGACGATCTTCTCCAACCCGGCGGGCGGCGGCGGGTATCGGGTTGCCAAGGAGAATCTCGGTGAAGAACTGGCACAGGTCACCGGCGCAGCGCTGCTGACCGACTACATCCTCACCGTTGCCGTGAGCATCAGCGCCGGCGTGGCGAACGTGATCAGCGTTGTCCCGGCGCTGCTGCCGTATCGCGTCGTCATGACGGTGGGCATCATCCTGTTCATGACCTACGTCAACTTGCGCGGTGTCAAAGAGAGCGCCCGCCTGTTCTCGCTGCCGACCTATTTCTTTCTGGCGACTATCGGCATTACACTGGTGACCGGTTTCGTCAAGCTGCTCACCGGCACGCTGGGCACAGTCGCGGACGTAGAAGCCATTCAGCACACCGCCCTGGAGCCGATCACGCTGCTGCTGCTGCTGCGCGCCTTTTCGTCGGGATGCACGGCGCTCACCGGTATCGAAGCCATCTCCAACGATACCCAACTCTTCCGCCAGCCGCGCGCCCACAACGCCGCCAAAACCCTGGTGGCGATGAGCGCCATCCTGATCACGCTCTTCCTGAGCATCACCTTCCTGGCGAACGCCGTCCAGGCGGTGCCGTCGCACAGCGAGACGGTGATCAGCCAGCTGGCGCGTACTATCTATGGCGCGGAAGGTTTCGGCGCTGCCCTCTACGTGCTGACCATGGCAGGCGCTTTCGCCGTGCTGTTCATGGCGGCGAACACGCCCTTTGCCGACTTCCCACAGCTTGCCGCCCTGCACAGCAGCGACGGTTTTCTGCCCCGCCAGCTCACCTATCGTGGGCGGCGTCTGGTGTTCAGCTGGGGGATCTATACCCTTTCGGCGGCGGCGATCTTCCTGGTCATCGTCACGGGCGCAATTGTCACCAACCTGATCCCGCTCTATGCCATCGGCGTCTTCATGGGCTTCACCATCAGCCAGACGGGGATGGCGCGGCGCTTCTGGCGTGCCGGGCAGCTGAAGCCGGGCGAATTCACCTGGGGCTTGGAGACGAAGATCTTCTACGATCCGCGCTGGTGGTTCAAGCTGGCGGTCTCTGGCATTGGGGCGGTCGTCACGTTCATCGTCATGGTCGTCTTCATCATCACCAAATTCACCAGCGGCGCCTGGGCGATTGTCCTGCTGATCCCGCTTCTGGTCATGGTCTTCTTCCGCATTCACCGGCACTACAAGGAGACCGCCGCGCGGCTGAAGCTTCAGGATTTGCCGGTCTTCCAGCACAAGCCGGTGATCTTCGACCCGGCGCAGCACAAAGAGGTGGCGATCTACTTCTGCGACACCTGGTCGAAGCTGGCGGTGACGGTGGTCAGCGCCATACTCAAGCGCGGGCTGCCGATCCTGATCATCCATGTGGACGTGGACCCGAAGCGGACCGCCGCTTTTGTCGAACGGAGTCAGGAGATTCGCGATCTGAACGGATGGGGCGATGGCGTGACCGTCGTCATCGATGAACCGTATCGCGACCTGTACCAGAGCGTGGCGCGTTCGCTCAAGACGATGCGCGACACCTATCCTGATGTCTACTTCCAGGTCTATATCGGAGCGCTGCGCACGCGCTTCCCGTACAATCTGCTGCACATGTCAACAGACCGCTTTCTGCGCGACGCGCTGCTGGAATCGGATGATGTGTCGCTGAACATCAAACAGGTCAACCTCGACTCGCTGCCGCTCCCGGAAGGCTTCAAAGTGACCTTCGAGCATGCGACCGACCATCACATCGTCGATGAAGCGTCTGTCCCCGTCCCGGCGCAGCAGGCATGACCGCCTTGAGCGGCGCTGACCGGATCGAATCGCCGGTCAGCGCCTCTCGCGCAGATAGACGAACCAATACGCCCCGCCGACCATCACCACCCCGCCGATGATGTTGCCTATCGTCACCGGAATCAGGTTGTTCAGGAAGCCGCCGATGGTCAGCGGCGTCAGATCAAGCCCGGTCGCGGCAGCGAAGACAGGATCGAACTGTTTGATGAGCATCCCGACGGGGATGAAGTACATGTTGGCGATGGAGTGTTCGAAGCCGGCGGCGGCAAAAGCGGCGACGGGGAAAAGGATCGCCAGGATTTTGTCGGTCGTGGTATGCGCCCCCAGCGTCAGCCAGACGGCGATGCAGACCAGCGCGTTGCACAGGATGCCCAGTGCCACCGCCTGGAAGGGATCGAGTTCGACCTTATGCAGCGCGGTGTTGAGCATCGCCTGCCCGATTTGCCCGCCGCCGAAGTGGTACTCGCCGGAAAGAAAGACCAGCCCCGCCGTGATCAGCGAGCCGACCAGATTGCCCACGTAGACGATGCTCCAGTTGCGCAGGAGCGCGCGCGTCGTCACCTTTCGGCTCGCCCACGCCATCGTGATCAGGGCATTACCGGTGAAAAGCTCTGCGCCTGCCACGATCACCAGGATCAGTCCGAGACAGAACGTCAGCCCGTAGATCGTCCGGATTACCCCATAAGGAAGCATACCGCTCGCGCCTGCCGTCGAGACGGTGGCAAAGAGCGCGCCGACCGAAACGAAGCCCCCTGCCAGCACTGCCAGCACCAAGGTGTTGACGAGGCTCATGCCCGCTTTTTTGACCCCGACGGCGGCGGCGCGCTCGGCGGTTTCGGAAGGCAGGAGGGCGTCGATTCGGATCGGCGGCTCATTCATGGTGGATGGCTTTCTGTATTGAACGATTCTCAGAATACTTGGCGTGCGCCTCACGCGCCACCAAGCTGTTTGGCGGATGACGTGCGCACCGTCGCGATTATAAGCCGCCAGAGGCGCCTCTCGGTCAGGAGTAATGTCATCCTGTGACGCGCCGTCCCTCCCTCCTTTCAGGGAGGCTGATTTCCGCTGCAGGGCAAACGCATCAAAATCGGTTGTTGGCTCATAAGCAGCCAGAACGTGTTGTAGGGGCGCATCGCGATGCGCCCGAAATCGCGGGCGGTCCACGAACCGCCCCTACAAGACCCAGCATGTCTGTTGTGACCCCATCGGGAAATTTGATGCGTTTGCCCTGATTTCCGCTGTAGAAACCATTGACACCCGATTGGAGTATGCTAGAATCTGGTTAACTGCAAGCCGAAGTGGCGGAATTGGCAGACGCGCTACGTTCAGGGCGTAGTTCTGGAAACGGAGTGTGGGTTCGACTCCCACCTTCGGCACAGGAAAACCCGGCATCTCGCCGGGTTTTTGATTCCTGCTCTATAATCCTGATATGGCAACCAAGACCGCATCCGAGACCTCACCCCGCAAGACCGGGCAGATCAACAGCTTTCAGGTGATGTTCGCCGTCATCCTGGCGGTTGTGCTGATCCTGGCGATCAACTTCAGCAGCCGCATCAGCGCTGCCCAGCCGCTGCAAGAGGCATTCAGCCGCGTGCAGAATGAGATCGACGCCCTGGAAGTGGAGCACGCTCGTCTGACGGCGCTGCGCGACTACGTGATGAGCGATCCGTACGTCGAACGCTGGGCGCGCGACGACGGCAAGATGATCCGCCCTGGCGAGATTCTTTACGTCCCGGTTCCATCTGGCGTCGAAGTCGAGGAGGTCATCCCGCCGCCGGTGGTGCTGGCGGACATCCAGACGAGCGAGGATGAGGTGCAGACCTGGGAACTGTGGTGGGGGCTTTTCTTCGACTCGCCTGCGCCGAACTTCTGAACGGCAGCCTGGCGTGCAACCCTTTCGCTGCGCACGACGTACAGTGCTGCACAAGACTGACTAGCAGGGAGGATCGACTATGACGGCGACGGCGCAGACTCCGACAAAGGCGGCAGGTCCAGTACAGGCGCGCGCTGGTCTGCCGGCGAGCAGCGGCATGTTCGACTGGGCGATGACGGCGCTCTCCGCCCTGTATCTCGCCGGCTTGTGGGTGGACGGATGGGCACACTATCACGGGCGGGTCGATGGCAGCTTCTTCACGCCCTGGCACTTCCTCTTCTACAGCGCCTTTGCCGTCGTCGCCGTCTTCCTTCTGGCGACCCATCTGCGCAACCTGGGAAAAGGCTACGCCTTCACCCGCACGCTGCCCGGCGGCTACTGGCTGTCGATGATCGGGGTGGGGGTGTTCGCGGTCGGTGGGGTGGGTGACATGGTCTGGCACACCCTGTTCGGCATCGAAGCCGGGACCGAAGCGTTGATGAGTCCGTCGCACATCCTGCTGGGGATCGGCATGGCGCTGATCTTCACCGGTCCGCTGCGGTCGGCGTGGGTTCGTTTTCAGAGCCAGCACGCGCCGGCGCTCGGCTGGAGGGCGCTGGGTCCGGCGGTGGTCGCTGCGACGCTGTTCACGACGCTGATGATGTTCTTCACGGGCTACGCCAACCCGATGATCACGCCGTACATCGCCATGAGCGGGATGCGCCGCGACCTGATGCAGGATTTCGGCGTGACCAGCATCCTGCTCACGGCGGGCATCTATGCTGCCGTGACGGCGCTGTTGACCTGGCGCTGGCGACTTCCGTTCGGGGCGTTCACGCTTTTGTTCGGCGTCAGCACGGCGCTCTTCACGGTGCTCAACGACGCCTTCATCCTCATCGCGCCGGCGCTCGCCGCCGGTGTGATCATGGACCTGCTGATGCTGCGGCTGCGCCCGTCACCGCAGCGCGCTCACCAGTTCATCATCGCTGCTGCGGCTGCGCCGGCGGTCTATTTCGCGGGCTACTTCGCCGTCTTTGCCGCCACGAATTCGCTGCGGTGGAGCATTCACGTCTGGTCGGGGGCGATCTTCATTGCCGGGCTGATCGGCGGGGCAATTGCCCTCTTGATCAGCGCGTCGGCGTCCGAGTCGCGCGGCGCGCCCGAGACCTGACGCCGCCGGTCGCCTGCCGCGCCGGTCGCCATCATACCTCTTGTAACCCCCGCCCATGCCCCCTACAATTCGCATGCGCCTTTGTTGCGCATCGTGACTCGGTCATCTTACTCATCAGGAAATGCTACCTTGAAACTGCTGCCGCGCATCCTCGCCAGCGCTGTCTACAGCGCCATCGCTACTGCCCAGACCGCCGGGGCGCTCCCCGCTTTCGACGCGCCAGAGATCGAC
>JAEURA010000323.1 GCA_016789005.1 Anaerolineae bacterium | reverse complement strand
GTCGATCTGTACGAGCAGACGCTCGTCGCCTATGAGGGCGACACGCCGGTCTATGCCACCGTCGTCTCGACAGGACTGCCTCCCAACGAGACCAACGAAGGATTGTTCAACGTCTGGGCGAGCCTGCCGCTCGACCGCATGAGCGGGGCGACCGGCGCGCCGGATGCCTATGCTGTGGAGAGCGTGCCCTGGGTGATGTATTTCGACGGCGGAATCAGCCTGCACGGCACGTACTGGCATGATCTGTTCGGCTACCGCCAGAGTCACGGCTGCGTCAACCTGACCATCAGCGATGCCCGCTGGCTCTACGGTTGGGTGCATGACGGGGATTTCAACGGCATGGGCGAAGCCGACGTTCAGGTCTACGTGCACAGCAGCGGTGAATATGGCGTGACGGCGACCGGCATCTGAGCCGAGCAGGGATGGATCGCACCGCGCGTGAGGGGTGCGATCCGCCCCAGATCGTCCGCTTAGCAATTCGCAACTATCAAAATCTGATAAAATTAGGCGTAATATAGTTAACAGAATCAACATTTGACTCTGGTTAATTTCTGATAGAATTCATCCTGCTAGCTGCAAAATTTGCAAAGGGGGCATTGCACATGCTCAAGAAGCAGTTCTTAAAGTCCAAGCCGGAAGTGAAGGTCACCTTCTCGCTGCCAGCGGCAGTGCAGGGTGAAACCGTCTTCCTGGTCGGCGACTTCAACGCCTGGAATGAGACCGACACGCCGATGAAGAAGCAGAAGGATGGCAGCTTCTCGGTCACGCTGAATTTGGCGCGCGGCATGGAATTTCAGTTCCGTTACCTGGTGAACGGGTCCGAGTGGCACAACGATTGGGAGGCGGACAAGTACGTTCCGAACCCCTACAGCGGCGACAACTCTGTGGTCGTCACCACCGAACCGGAAGCGTAGGCTCAATCCTGAGATCGCTTCAAACGCCCCCGCCGGCAGCACCGGCGGGGGCGTTTGTTTTGTGCTGGATGCGGCTCAGGAGGCGACGGGCAGGTCGAACCCCGCCGGGCAAACCGGCGCGCTGATCAGGAACGCGGCGATCCACGCCGCGTCGATCCCTTCCAGCGCGAGTCGATACCAGTCCCCGGCGGCGTTCTGCCCCACGACGCCGACCACCTGCCCCGCCGAGGCGCTGCCCACGATTCCGAAGCCGGTCCCCGGTCCGCCGCGCAGGTTGGCGTTGGAGGCGACGGTGGCGCTGCACGTCTGAGCCTCAGCAGCAGGTCCGCCGGTCTCGGCGCTCCCCGCCGGCGTCGCGGTCGGCGCAGCGCCGGAGCCGCGCTCGATCTCGATCTGAATCGGCACGGTCATCGAAGCGCCATTCTGGAAGAACAGCGTCAGACGCACGGTGTAATCGCCCGCCTGGGCATAGGAATGCCGGACTTCGGCATCGGTGGCGGTCGTGCCATCGCCGAAATCCCACTCCCGCCCGATAATCGGGTTGTTCGGGTCGGGCGATACGTTTTCTTCGCTGAAGCGCACTTCAGGACCGCCGCCGCTGATGCTGTGGCTGATGCTCACCGACAGCCCGTCCGGCAGGTCGCCGGCAGCGCCAAGTCCCGTCCCATCGCCTGTTTCCGGGCGCGCGCCGATCAGCGCCGGGTCAACTTCGGGGAACATATCCTTCGGCGGTTCGTCCTGATCCGAGTAGTTGACCGAGGCGACCCGCCACATCAGGCTTTCCGGCGAGATCGTCAGACCGACCGCCTCATCCATCAGCGCCGCATACAGGCTGAACAGCGGGATATAGAGGTCGATGACCCGGCGGTCTGCGCTCAGGTCTACGGTCACCGGCACATCCTTCAGACTGCTGAAGCGTTCGTCGATGACGTTGAATCGGGCATTCAGTGTCCCATTATCCTCCAGGAAAACATCGCCGGATACATCCACGCCGATCCCGGCATACATGTGCCCTTCGGTGAAGCCGGTGTTAACGTCGCCGTCGACGTCCAGCAGGAAATGCCAGACCTGCATCGCTTCTCCAGGGTTTTCCGCCACAGGCTGCGCCATGCGAATCTGGTAGTGCAGCGAGTACAGCTCGCGCGGAGCGAGTGCTTCCAGCGCTGTCAGCGGCAGTTCCTCGGACGAGACTCTGCCGGCGGAATCGATGCGCACGTGCAGCAGCGTCTCGCCGTCCAGCGCTTTGTCGAAGCGCTCCTCTGTGCCGTCGATAGACAGCGCACCTTCGACCAGGTAGACATCGATCACGCCGGTTTCTACGTCCTGCCGCACTGCGGCGACCGCCCCCTGGAGCATGAGCGAGTTCAAGCCGTGAACCGCCATGTTGGGAAGGGGATTCTGCGGCGTATCGCTCATGAACATCGTCGCACTGCCGGTGAAAGTCACGTCGAAGGTTTCGCCGCCGCTGGCGAGCTGGCGCAGATCGCCGGTGAACCAGCTGCCGTTGAGCCATATCGCCTGCCCGGTGGTGGCATTGAGCAGCGCCTGCCCCGGCTGCGCCGCGAGATAGGACTGCCAGAAGAGATCGCGCTGGAAGACGGCTGTGCTGCCGATGCCGACGGCATTCAGGCTGTAGCCAAACCACTGCCCCGACGTGTTCGCTGTGTTCGTCGCCACCTGCGGCAGCGCGCCATAGCCCGCATAGGCGAACTGCATATCGCCGTAGGCGCTGAATTGAGACAAGCCTGAATAGGGACCATCCAGGAAGTAGCGGTACAGATCGCCGCGCGGGTCGCAGGGGAAGCCATAATTCAGGAACCAATAGAGGTGCAGCAGCCATCTGAACAGACTGCCCGGGTCCTTCAGATCGTCGAGTCCGGCGCAGATATCGCCCTCGCCGTCACGGTTGATATCCCGCTGATCAGGGTTGAATACGGTCGGGCAGTTGTCGCGCGAATCGGGAATACCATCGCCATCCAGGTCGGGATTTATGCCGCCGCGCAAGGGGGTCGGATCGCAGACGTCGCCCACGCGGTCTTTATCCGAATCCCGCTGATCGGGATTGGGTGTGGTCGGGCAGTTATCGCGCCAATCGACAATAGCGTCGCGATCCACGTCGATACTTTCGTCAGGGGGAGGAGGGGGAGGCTCATCACAGGCATCGCCCGTGCCATCGGCATCGGCATCCTCCTGCTCAGGGTTGAAGACGGTCGGGCAGTTGTCGTCAATATTAGAAACGTAATCGTTATCCCCATCCGCAAAGGGATTGATGTAAGGTTGCGGATCGCAGACATCGCCATCCCCATCGAGATCGCTATCCTGCTGATCAGGATTGGGTACAAA
>JAEURA010000273.1 GCA_016789005.1 Anaerolineae bacterium | reverse complement strand
CGCCTTCCAGCACCGCCCGCGTCATGTGCGCCTGATGGTGGCGGACGGTCAGCCCGACGAACGCGCCGCGCGCCAGCGGATCAGGATGGGGCGTACGCTCACCAGGGAGATATGGCAGGAAGAGCACGCCATCCGCGCCGGGCGGGATGTCTGCCGCCGGGGCGAGGAGCGCATCGAACGACTGACCATGCCCCAGCGTGTCGTGATACCACTGGAGGCTGCCCGCCGCGCTCAGCATCACGCCCATGAAGTGCCACATGCCGGGGACAGCGTGACAGAAGGCGTGCAGACGACCTTCCGGCTCATAGGCATAGCCCGGCAGCGGCGCGAAGACCACGCCCGACGTGCCGACCACCAGCCCGACGATGCCCGGCTCGACCGCGCCGACGCCGACCGCGCCCGCCGCCTGATCGCCGCCGCCGCCAACCACCGGCGTGCCAGCTTTCAGACCCGTCTCGGCGGCAGCCTGGGCGCTGACCACCCCGGTGACTTCCGGTCCCTCCGCCAGGCGCGGCAGCCAGGATTCTGGCAGATCGAGCGCGGCGACGACTTCCGACGACCAGCGGCGATTGGCGACATCCAGCAGCGATGTGCCGGAGGCGTCGCTGACATCCATGACGTATTCGCCGGTCAGCTTGTAGCGCAGATAATCTTTCGGCAGCAGGATGTGGGCAGCGCGGGCGAAGACTTCCGGCTCGTGATCGCGCACCCACAGGATTTTCGGCGCGGTGAAACCAGTCAGAGCGCGGTTGCCGGTGAGCTGAATCAGCCGCTCGAAACCCACTTTCGCCGTCATGGCATCGCACTGCGCCTGCGTGCGCTGATCATTCCATAGAATAGAGGGGCGCAGCACCGCGCCGGCGGCATCCTGCAAGACCAGCCCGTGCATCTGCCCGGTCAGACCGATGGCGGCGATCTCCGGGTGATTCGCTTCCGCCAGCACCGCCCGGATCGACGCGGCGATCCCGTCCCACCAGTCCGCCGGGTCCTGCTCACTCCACAGCGGCTGCGGCTGGCTGATCGGCTGCGGCGTGGTGTGCGTGGCGATCACCTTCCCCGCGTCATCGATCAGGAGCGCCTTGGCGCCGGTGGTGCTGATGTCGAGTCCCAGTAGGATTGTCATCGAAAAGCCTCCGTTCAGGCATCGAATTAATGCACATTGAAAGGAAATTGTACCCAAGAATCGCCGATTCAAGCGAAATCGACAGGCGCGCGAGGGGCTTCGAGCGCAGCGGTGAGGACGTGCCTAAGGTTTCACCATGCGCTCGAAGACGGGGATCAGCGCGGCATAGCTCGCCTCGAAAATCGCCGCCGATTCGTCATAGAGCGCCCGGCGGCTGGGATCAGGCGAGATCACATCGGCGACCGGGTTCATCGCCTGCGCCATCTCGAAACCGGGGTAAACGCCGACCGCCACGCCGCCGATCACCGCCGCGCCCATCGAGGTCGCCTCTTCCAGGATGGTCAGGCGGTGCAGCGGGATGCCAAAGACATCTGCCATGATCTGCCGCCAGAAGCGCCCGACCGACCCGCCGCCGATGATGCGCAGCGACTCGATGCCCGCCCCCTGATCGTTGAGGACGGTCAGGATGGCGCGCAGGTTGAACGCCACGCCTTCCAGCACGGCGCGGATCATATGAGCGCGGGTGTGCTGCATGGTCAAGCCGATGAACGCGCCGCGCGCCCTGGGGTTCCAGCGTGGGGCGCGCTCGCCCAGGAGATAGGGCAGGAAGATCAAGCCGTCCGCGCCCGGCGGAGACGCCTCCGCCGTCGCGTTCAGCAGTTCATAGACGCTCGCCCCTGCCGCCTGCGCCTGCGCCTCTTCCGCCGCGCCCAGCTGATCGCGCGTCCAGCGGTACGCTCCGCCAGCCGCCTGCATCGCGCCAAGAGGAATGACCATGCCGGGGATGACATGCCCGAAGTTGACGATGCGCCGCCCCGGATCGAGCAGAGGCTGAGTCGTCGCCGTCGCCATCCACGACGAGGAGCCGATGTAGGCATAGCCGACTCCCGGCGCGACCGACCCCGCTCCGACCGAGGCACAGGCTCCGTCGCCGCCGCCGATGACCACCGGCGTCCCGGCGCGCAGACCGGTCGCTTCGGCAGTGGCGGGCAGCACCTCGCCGATCACCGTCGTCGAGGCGACAATCGGCGGCAGGGTGCGCGGGTCGATGCCCGAAGCGTCGAGGATCGCGCCCGACCATCCCCCCGCCGCCAGATCGTACAGTCCGGTGCCGGTCGCGTCGGAAGGCTCGGTGGCGAACCGACCGGTCAGCCGGGCGATCATCGCCTCCTTGGAATGCATAAAACGGTGCGTCCTGGCATAGAGTTCCGGTTCGTGATCGCGCAGCCACATGATCTTGGGCAGCGAATAGGTCGGGCTGAGGCGATGCCCGGTGATGCGATAGAAGCCTTCTTCACCCAGGCGCTCGCGCAGCCGCGCCGCCTGATCTTCCGCGCGGTGGTCCGCCCAGATGATGGCGCGGCGCAGCGGCATGCCCTGTTCATCGACGGCGACCACGCCCTGCATGTGTCCGCTGAAGACCACGCAGGCGATCTCCGAAGACTGCACGCCGCCCGTCTGCAAGAGCTGGCGGGTGGTCAGGCAAACGGCGCGCCACCATTCGCCGGCGTCCTGTTCGACCCGTCCTCCAGACTGATAGTCCGTCGGATACTCCTGAAAGGCGCTGGCGCGCAGGCGTCCTTCACGGTCGTAAAGGGTGGCTTTGTCGCCGCTGGTTCCCAGATCATGGGCAAGGATGTAAGCGGTCACGCTGCTCCGTCCTGCGTCGGCGCTACCAGCCGAACGCCTTCACTGCTCGTTCGACGCTGTCCAGGGGCTTGACGTTCAGCTGTTCGTCGACGATCACGCCGTTCTCGTCGATGACCCAGTGCGAGCGGATGACGCCCATGTACGCCTTGCCATACATCGACTTCTCGCCCCAGGCTCCCCACGCTTCCAGGACGTGGTGGTCCGGGTCGGAGAGCAGATCGTAGGGCAGATTCTCCGCCTGTTTCCACTTGAGCAGGTCTTTCGGGGCATCGGGGCTGAGTCCCAGGACGACGACGTTGTTCGCGTCGAACCGGGGGAACTGGTCGCGGAAACCGCACGCCTGGATGGTGCAGCCGCTCGTTCCCGCTTTGGGGTAGGCGAACATGACCACCCGTTTGCCGCGCAGGTCGCTCAATCTGACCGTCCTGCCATCCTGATTCACCAACTCAAAATCTGGTGCCCGTTCACCTTTGACCGGCATCTTCACGTTCTCCTCGTTCGCTCACAAGCTCACCACCGGCTTCAGCACGTCACGGCTGGGGTTCGAAAGGAGATGATACGTCAGTTCCCAGGGAGTGCGCCACTTTTCCACTTCCGGCGATACGTTCTCATGCCGCTGAAATGGACATCGATGAGAATTTGCATAAAGTTGCGCCTCAAGCCAGACGCCCATGTTATCCTTCTCACCAATGTCTCAGAATCGCAGTTCCAAGCGCCTTCCCCTCCTGATCTTCGCGGGGGTTCTGCTGCTCCTGCTGGCAGCCTATCTCCCCACGCTTCAGACTATCCCCAACGGTTCCGAACACTACTACATGATCGATGTCGGCGAGACGCAGATCGTGCTGAACGTCTACGGCACGCTCCACGCCACCGGCTACCCGCTCTACGTGATGATCGGCAGCGTCGCCGTCACCATCCTGAAAGCCTTCGGCATCCACGCGGCAGCCGCGCCGGCGGTCGTCTCGCTGTTATGGGGTCTGGGGGCGCTGACGCTGATGCTCACCCTGGCGCTGCACTGCACGCCGACCCGCCGCTGGCTGCCCGCCGCCGGAGTCGTGCTGCTCTTCGGGCTGACCCGCACCGTGTGGATTCACCAGGTCATCGCCGAAATCTACTCCATGACGCTGCTGCTGCTGGCGGCGCTGCTGCTGATCGCCCTGCGTCAGCCGCGCCTGCCGGGGCGTCTTTACCTGCTGGCGCTGATCGGCGGGATCGGCGTCGCCCATCACCGCGCGCTGATCGTCGCCGCCCCTGCCCTGATCTACGCCGTCCTGCCAGACCTGATCATCGTGGCGCGACGGCATCCGCTGCGGCTGGCGGCGCTGCCGCTGCTGGGACTGATCGGGCTGCTGCCCTACGGCTATCTGATGCTGCGGGCAAACGCCGGCGCAAGCTGGGTCTACGGGGAGCCGGGCACGCTCAACGGCTTATGGGATCAGTTCATCGGGCGCGAAGCGTCGCGCTTCATCGGCATGCCCGCCACGCTGGACGGACTGATCGCCAACATCCAGATGGTCAGCAGCACCCTCCTGACCGATCTCTCGCTGCTCGGCGTGCTGCTCGGCGCGGCGGGGTTGATCCTCGGCGCTGCCCGACCGGGGACACGGCGCGCGGCGGTCCCCCTGCTGCTCTCCGGCGGCGCTGCCTACCTTTTTCACTGCTTCTTTTACACCGACATCCTCTCGGCGCTGATCCTGGCGGTGACGTTCAGCCTAGCGTTCGGCTGGCTGTTCCTGGTGGATGCCTTCCTGAGCCTGTTTTCCGGGCGGCGTCTCACCCTGGCGCGCGCCGCCGCCGCGACCGCCGCTCTGATTCCGGCAGTGATGCTGTTCACGGTCAACCGTCCGTTTATCAGCGCGCTGACCGGGGATCAGACCGGGATTGAAACGATAGCGATGGCGCAGCACGCTCCGCCCGGTTCCACCCTCATGCTGGCGTGGGGTCCGCGCTACTTCGCCGTCGGTTTCGCCCGCTCGGTGCTGGGGGCGCTCCCCGGCGTTGACCTGGTCGATCACAAGGCGAACTACCGCGCCGTCCTCGCCGAAGGGACACTCGTCACCCCGTCCTATACCTTTTACCGCCAGCCGCTCGCCTGGTGGGAAGAGAAGATCGGCGGACCGGTCTACCTTTCGGCAGTCGCGCCCCAGCTCGTCGGAATTGCTACCACCCCGGCGCGTTCCGGTGCAGCCCTGCCGGCGGCGACCGCCGCCGATGTCAGCGTCTTCGCCCACCGCCTGACCTGCACGCCCCTTGACCTGATCATCGAGGTCGATTGGATGGCGCATCGCCGCCCGGAGAAAGAACTCAGCATCTTCGTCCATCTGCTCGATCACGCCGGAGCGGTGCGGGCGCAGGACGATCACGATGCGCCGGTCTATGGACTGCGCCCGCTGACCACCTGGTCGCAGGGTGAGGTGGTACGCGACTACTACGTCCTGCCGCGCCTCTCGGTTGGCGAACGGGTGCGCTACGGGCTGTACACGCAGCACGCCGATGGTTCGTTCGAAAACTTGCTGGAAGTCGAGATGCTGGTGGACTGCGGCGGCTAGAGTCCGATGCCGCAGTCGCTGCGATTGACCGGGCAGGTCGCCACTTTTTCGCCGGATCGGTAGACATCAAACGTGGCGCTGGGATCGCTGCTCAGCCAGAAGCGGCGCGGCGTGCCCACCGCGAACCACGCCTGCCGGTCCTGGCAGTAGGCAGGTGTGGGCAGCTCCCGTATGCCGTTCCGCCAGAGCATCAGGCAGTCGCCGGCAGGCAGACGGGAAAGCAGCCCGGTCTGCCAGGTGGTCGCCGCAAAGCTCAACGTCCCCGTCGCAGTCCGCTGTTCGAAGGTCAACCCTCTGACATCAACCGGCTGATCGGATCGATTGAGCAGCACCAGCGCGTCTTCGTCGTAGACCAGCACCAGCGCCGCATCGGGATTGATGATGCCCCCGCCCGACAGGCTGGCTGGTCCAAGCGTCGATTCGATAGTCGGGGGATCTGTCGGGGCGGCGGTCGGCGGCGGAATGTCGGTCGGCGCGGCGGTGGCGGGCGGCGTGTCCGTCGGCAGAGGCGTCGGCGTGTCGGAAGACACGGCGGTGGCGGGCGGCAGTTCAGTCGGGGCTAACGTCGGCTCAGCCGTCGGCTGAAGTGTGGGGGAAGCAGACGTGGCGTCTTCGACGACGGCTGCCGGGCTGGGCGGAGCGGTCAGCGGATCGGAGGGCGGCGGCGACGCCAGCCGGGAAAGGGCAAAACCAGCGATCAGCAGCAGCACAGCGGCGGCGACGACGCCGGCGATCAGCAGGGGTGGGCGGCGGCTGCGACGCAGCGCCTCCTGCGCCATCAGGATGCTCCGGCGCGCCTCGTTAACGTCGTCGTCGGCGAACTGGATGGTCTGCGCGCCGATCGACACCATCTCGCGGGTGTTGCGCTTGGAAGACGAGCCGGTCGCCGTGTCGAGGGCGGAGCTGCGCGAAGGGCGAGAACCGCCTGCCGCCAGATCGACGTTGGTGTCGATCGGGGCGGTATTCATCGCCTCTTCCAGCGCCCGCGCCATGATCTCGCCGTTCTTGAAACGCTTGCTCGGCTCTTTTTCCAGCGCCCGCAGGATGACGATTTCCACGGCGACGGGAAGGCGCGGGTCGAAGCTGCTCGGCAGCGGCGGCGGATCGCTCAGGTGCTTGAGGGCGACGCTCATCGCCGACGTATCGTCGAAGGGAACCCGCCCGGTGACCATCTGGTAGAGCACGACGCCGAGCGAGTAGATGTCGCTTTGCGAAACGGCATTGCGCGAGGAGATCGCCTGTTCGGGGGCGATGTAGTGGGCGCTGCCAAACGTGTTGCCGCCGGTCCCTTCCGGGACATCGAGCGCCAAACCGAAATCGGTCAGCACCGCCCGACCGTCGGGTGTGACCATGATGTTGGAGGGTTTCACGTCGCGGTGGATCACGTTCGCCGCGTGGGCATAATCGAGCGCGCCGGCGATGTCGTGGACGATGCGCACGATCTGGCGCGGCTCCAGCCGGTCGCTCTTCTGCGCCATCTCCTTGAGGATGATCCCCAGGTCGCGCCCTTCGATGAATTCCATCGCCATGTAGTACAGCCCGTCGAATTCGCCGAACTGGTAAACGCCGACAATGTTCGGGTGCGTCAGCCGAGCGATGGCGCGGGCTTCGCGGCGGAAACGAGCGCGGTATTCCTCTTCATGCCCCTTGGAGAGCATCTGCGAGTCGATCACTTTGACGGCGGCGAAACGCTGGAGATTCGGGTCGTAGCCTCGGTAGACGTGCGCCATGCCGCCGCGTCCCAGGATTTCCTGAATGACGTAGTCGCCGAGTTTCTTCCCGATGAGCGATTCCGACATGGCGTCGACTCGTCCCGAATAGCCAGTGCGCCGCAACGATGCGAGGATTATAGCGCAGCGCTACAGTTTCAAGATACGTTGTTATACGCCAGGCTGCGAGACTGCCTGTCTTGCGTTCACGCCGGTTCTTTGTCCTGATCGCGCCGCCACTTCTCCAGCGCCTTGCGCGATTCCGGAGTATTGATGTCGAGCAGGCGCTGCGCCGCGTAATCGCTCAGCCGCATGTCGTGATCCTTCGACCAGTGTTTGCGCTTGCTGGCGAGCTGCCCTTCCCAGTAGGCAGCCGCCTGCCGCAGGGCATCCGGCGTGCCGATGGCGATCAGGGCATCCGCCGCGCCGTCGCAGATGCGCTTGCGATACGTCGGCTGGCTGTCCTTGTCGTTCAGCTTGAGCGCCAGGGCATCGACTGCGGCAGGGCTGCCGATCTCGCCCAGAATCCAGGTGGCGCGCAGCCGGGCGTCGATGTCTGGCGAGTCCAGCAGCATCAGCAGGTCGGGCACGGCGGCATCGCCCAGCGCCGCCAGCTTCGACGCGGCGATGAAGCGGATGCTCTTGTCGGCATGGACCAGGGTGTGCAGCAGCGGACGCAGCGCCGTCTCGCCCATGTTGCCCAGGGCGTCGACCGCCGCCTTGCGCACATCGCTGGTGTAGCGCACGCCATGATTTTCCGGGAAGAGCAGCTGTTCCACCAATGGCAGCGCCGCCCGGTCGGTCAACTTGCGCAGCAGGCGGATCGCCGCGTCGCGCGTTTCGCCCTGGCGGCTGCGCAGCGACTCTTCCAGGTTGCCGGCGCTGACCGGCGTCCGCTGTTCCTGAATCGCCGTCAGCCGCTCCGCCAGATCGTCCCAGGGGCGGTTCTTGGTCGAGGTGAAATCGAGATGCTGCAAGCGGTCGATCCGGGGATGCACGGCGGTCTTCTTGCGCAGCAGCGGCACGACGGCGATCTCCGCGCCCAGGGCAAACGCCCATTCGTAGGTCACGTACTGCGAGTCCATCGCGTCGGGCGTGAGGATCAGCACAACGGCGTCGGCGCGGCGCAGCGCTTCCTCGATATCCTGCCGCCAATCATCGCCCGCCGGCGTCAGCTCGTCAATCCAGACCGGGATGCGCCGCCGTTCCAGTTCGTGTCTGACGTTCTGGGCGAAATCCAGGTCATCGTGCGCGTAGGAGATGAAGACGTGCATGGCAGGCTTCCTGTCGTACCGGCGAATGGCGAACTGCGTTATGCTGTACCATGCCTGGATTGTACACGCGGCAGTTTAACGGAACAAACGACGAGGGTTTTCGAGCATGGAACATACGCTGACCGGAAAAACGGTCCTGGTCACCGGCGGCGCGCGGCGGGTCGGGCGCGGCTTTGCTCTCGCTTTCGCCGGGGCGGGCGCGCAGGTCGTCGTGCACCACAGCCGGTCCGAGGACGCCGCCGAGCAAACCGCCGCCGCCATCGTCAGCGCCGGCGGCGCGCCGCCGATCCTGCTGAAAGCCGATCTGCGCGACCACGCCAGCGTCACAGCGCTGTTCGACGCCGTCGCGGCGCGCTGCGGCGGCATCGACGTGCTGGTCAACAGCGCCAGCGTCTTCCTCGGCGGCGACCTGCTCGATCTGCCCGCCGAAGCCTGGGAAGAGTCGCTGGCGGTGAATCTGCGCGCGCCGTTCTGGTGCACGCAGCTCGCCGGGCGGCTCATGCGCGACCGGGGGACCGGCGGCTGCATCGTCAATATCGCCGACAACAGCGGGCTGCGCCCCTGGGCGTCGCGCCCGCAGCACAGCGTCGGCAAAGCCGGGCTGATCATGCTGACCCAGGTGACAGCGAAGGCGCTGGCGAAATACGGCATCCGTGCCAACTGCCTAGTGCTGGGTCCGGTGCTGCCGGAGGAAGATCGGAACGTCGAATCGATTCAGCAGACGGCGGAGCGGCTGCCGCTGGGACGGTGGGGCGCGCCGGAAGATGCGGCGCGCGCGGCGGTCTTTCTGGCGGCAAACAACTTCATTACCGGGGCGGTGCTCAACGTCGATGGCGGGGAGTGGCTGGCGTAGCGTCGGCGGTTCGGGATGGTCTGACCCCCTTTGACCCATTAAATTTTCTAGAAGCCGATACACGCTGCTTGACATGCATTCAAAACCATGATAGTCTGTTGTCGTGTGGGAAAAGCCTTTTCCACGCGGTTCTGTGTGCGCCGTTCAGACGCAGCGAAACCGGACAAAATCGAGACGATGACGAACAGGCGATGCAGCCTGTCACCCAGAAGAGACGCCAAAAGCGTCCCCGAATGAACAAATCGGGCAAGCGGAACGAAAGGAGTTAGGAATGACACAAGCGTTAAAGCCTCGTATCGAAGGGGGGAGAGTCTACTCCCGGCAGGAGGCTGCGGAAGCGCTCGGCATCAGCCTGAGCACGCTCAAGCGCTTGGTGAAAAACGGACACCTGCGTGTGAGCAAGCCGCACGGCATGCGCCGCGTCTTCATTACCGGTGAAAGTATTCTCTCCATGCTCGACGATACGCTGGTGGAGCGAGGAGCGTAAACATGGTTCGGCTGACTGTCTCGACCCCCACCATGCGCGCTCAGCTCCTCAGTCCCGTCGGACTGCGCCCCTGGGTGGATTCCGCCTGCACGCCGGCAGATGCCGGTCAGGGCGCGGCGTATGGAGCAGGTGTCGGCATCGGCGCGGGTGATTTCGGCGCGCCGGTGGGAAATCGAAATGGACAGTCTTACGAACGAGGGAGACCGCCTTTATGAGGCGATACGGCGGACCTCCCCACCCGAACAGGGTACCCGCAAGGGCGTGAGACTGAAACAACAGGTCTCACGCCCTTTTTATTTGGAAACGCGAGGGAACGCTCATGAGCCCGACGCATCAACCAACACTTCAACTGCTGTACAACGACGCGCGTCTCTCCAGCCTCTTCGATGCGCTTGACGAGCTGCACAGCGCCGCCAGCGATGGCAGCCTGGGAACCGTCACGACGCTCAGCAATGCCGAGATGATCGCCTGGCTGCGCGACCTGATCTACACGGCGCAGGAGACCATCGAAGAGATTCAGGACAACAGCGTCACGGCAGCATTCGAAGGGTTGAGTCTGGTACGGAAGACATCGTAAACGGGTGAGGCGGGCATCGAAGGAAGCACTGGCGGGTGCCGAAGATGCCCAGACAGCGGGGACTCAAGACAGTCCTAAGCCATTTCAGACTAAGACAACACAGGCGAACGACTGGAAGGAACAAGATCGTGAGTAATGAATTCAGGCAGTTCTTGCTGCGCCAGACCGAGCTGGAAAAA
Organism: Anaerolineae bacterium; assembly: GCA_016789005.1. GTDB lineage: Bacteria > Chloroflexota > Anaerolineae > Aggregatilineales > Phototrophicaceae > Flexifilum. The sequence continues at coordinate 2,011 of JAEURA010000273.1, read as the reverse complement.
CAGGCGCGGAACGAACGCATGGCAGAAGAAGCGCGCAAAGAGAAGCGGCAGCGCGAGAATCGCAGCAAGGAACAGAAACAGAATCCGTGGCTCTCGCGGATCTCCGTCCTGTTCTAGGCAGACCGCAAGTGGAAGCAGTTTCGTTTCAGCGCGGCGAACGCGCTGGTCGTCGAGTAGGGAAGGCAAAGACCATGAACAGCCGCACAGACGGCACGTCCGACGGATCGTCAAAGCGAACGTCCGACGCCAGACCAGACAAAACCGAACAAGCCGACCTGTCTTGTGACCAGCCGTTCGCCATCAGACGAAGGGGCGGGTCATAAGACACCAAGACCGAACCGCAACCGACAGTCATTTGCTGACACGAAACACCCTGGGGCGAGACTTACTGGTAGCCAGGCGCAAACGAGAACGAACGACCGGTTCACATATTTATCGGTAGCGCAGAATGCAGGTCCAAGAGCGGCGAAGACCCCCAAAGGCGCGACATCGGAGTGTTGGCGGGGGGTCTTTGCCGCCCTTGTTTTAACGAACATCTGTCTGTGTAAAAGCTTCGCAAAACATGTCCGGCGGCTTGACCTTGGTGTTATAATGGGTCTTGGTTGTGCGAAAAATCACGTACTGGTTAGGGTCAGTCAACGCATGAGGTGAACTGTGTCAGGAAACATACCCGGCAGAGTGCTGCTCCTCAACGGACAGTCCTGGGAACCGCTGTCAATCATCTCGATTCCGCGCGCCATCAACCTGCTGCTGTCGGAAAAGGCGGTGGTGATCGAGCAGTCCGGCGAATTCCTGCGCACCGTCTGTGACCGCTTCCCCATCCCGTCGGTGATCGCGCTGCGCTCCTACGTCAACGTCCCGCGCCGGCAGGCGCACTGGAGCCGCCGGGGGGTGTTGGTGCGAGACAGCTTCACCTGCATCTACTGCCAGGCGACGCCGGGTACTGCAATCAAGGGAAAAGTGCTGACCCGCAGCGACTTCACCGTCGATCACATCATCCCCCGGTCGCGCGGCGGCAAGGATACCTGGGTCAACACGGCGTGCGCCTGCTACCACTGCAACCACCGCAAAGGGGACCGTCTGGCGCATGAGGCGGGCATGAAAATGGCGTGGGAGCCGAAGACTCCGCGCACCAGTTATCTGGTGGTCGCCATCGGCAGTGGGATGGACACCTGGCGGCGCTACATCGAATTCTAACGACAGAGGCTCCGCCAGTGCAGAGCCTCTGTTTTTTTGCCAGGCGTCACCGCCTCGAAAGATACCTGCCGATCCACCCTACAACCAGCGCGTCGTAGGGACGAGCCGACGGCTCGACCGCTGAAACGCTGTGAGGATCCGCTTCAGCGCAGAACGTTCTCGACCGGGATGTAGATGGGCTTCGCTTCGCAGGCGATCCACACCTTGGCATAGGCTTCGCCGAATTCAGAGATGTACCAGGTTCCAGGCGGCAGGTTGAAGCCGGCGTAGGTGTTCGGGTCGTCATCGTAGAACGCCAACGCGCCCGCCGGGACGTTGTACACCCTCGCACCCGACGGCAGCGGATTGCTGCACGCGTCGCTGCCAAGAACGACCGCACCCCAGGTCCCCGCAGAACAGGCTGTGCCGACGGTATCGTCCCACAATTGGGCGCTCCCATCGGCGTCGTACGTCGCCGTCGCCGCGGTGCCGACGCCGTTCTCAAGATAGATGCCGATGCCAGCCGCGCCCTGCAAAATCACGCCGGCGATGTTGAAGCGGACGGTGAACGTCCCACCAGCGAGGATGTTCCCGCCAGCGCCGGCGCGGAAAGTGCCATCATCCCACATGTTGATGGCGTAGAAACCAGCATCCTGGACCTGCGCAGTGATGTCGACGGTGCAAGCCGCAGCGTTGAGTTCGTAGGTGAGCAGTGCGCCGCCGGCAGCCGCCATCGCAGGAGCAGCCATCAGCGACGAGGCGAGAACAATCAACAGTGCCAGGACCGGAAGCAACCTATACACCTTCATGAAAGACCTCCTGAAATATGCGATCT
>JAEURA010000071.1 GCA_016789005.1 Anaerolineae bacterium | reverse complement strand
TCTTCGTCTTCGGCGAAATCACCACCTCGGCATACGTCGATATTGAAAAGCTGGTCCGCGAGACTGTGCGCGACATCGGCTATACACGCGGCAAGTACGGCTTCGACTACGAGACCTGCGGCGTGATGGTGGCGATCAAGGAGCAGTCTTCGGACATCGCCCAGGGCGTCGATAAGGCGCTGGAAGCCCGCGAAGGCGGGATGAGCGACGAGCAGATCGAAGCGACCGGCGCGGGCGACCAGGGCATGATGATCGGTTTCGCCTGTGACGAAACCCCGGAACTGATGCCGCTGACCATCTCTCTGGCGCATAAGCTGGTGCGCCGTCTGGCGGAGGCGCGCAAGGCGGGTGAGATCAACTGGCTGCGCCCCGACGCCAAGAGCCAGGTGACCGTCGAATACGCCTATGGCAAGCCGAAGCGCGTCGATACCATCGTCATTTCCACCCAGCATGCGCCCGATGTCGATCAGGCAGAGATTCGCCAGACGGTGATCGAAGAGATCATCATGCGCGTCGTGCCCAAGCACCTGCTGGACGACAACACCCGGGTGTTCGTCAACCCGACCGGGCGTTTCGTCACCGGTGGACCGATGGGCGACGCCGGGCTGACCGGGCGCAAGATCATCGTCGATTCTTACGGTGGCGTCGCGCGGCACGGCGGCGGCGCGTTCAGCGGCAAGGACCCGACCAAGGTGGATCGCAGCGCGGCATATATGGCGCGCTACATCGCCAAGAACGTGGTCGCCGCCGGATTGGCGTCGCGCTTCGAACTTCAGGTCTCCTATGCCATCGGCGTCGCCCGCCCCACCTCGCTGGCGGTCGAAACCTTCGGCACCGGCGTCATCCCCGACGAGCAGATCGAGGCGCTCATTCGCAAGCACTTCGACATGCGCCCGGCGGCGATCATCCGCGATCTCGGCTTGCGCCGCCCGCTCTACAAACAGGTGGCGGCATATGGGCACTTCGGGCGTGATGATCTGGATGTGCCGTGGGAACGCACCGACAAAGCCGCCCTGCTGCGCGCTGAGGCGGGTCTCTAGTCCTCTATTCGCTGACCGGTGATGTGCAGGGGCGTGCCCAGGCGGGTGCGCCCCTTTTCTTTTTGCCGCCGCCGGAAAGGTTGGTGTATAGTTTGTTCAGGTTGGTCGCAGGGAGTTCAAAACATGCGCGCAGTGCGTGGCGTGGGCAGGTTCATCTGGCGATTCATGGTGATCTTCTCGTTCATCGTCAATCTCGTCCTGGTGGTGGCGGTGATCGCCCTGGCGGCGCTGCTGTTTGACATCAAGAACAACGTCGTCACGCCGCTGGTCGCCGGGCTGCACAGCAGTTTCGTCGGGCTGGATCAGGCGACGATTGACTGGACGATTCCGGTCCGCGACGCCATCCCGGTGCAGTTCGATCTGCCGCTGGAACAGGCGACCGTCGTCACGCTGACTGAAGATGTCCCACTCACCGTCTTCGCCTCGATCTCCGCGCCGGCGCTGCAGGTCAATTCAGCCACCGTCTTCCTGTCGCTCCCTGCTGGGACCCGCCTGCCGGTCGCGCTCGATCTCCAGGTTCCGGTGGATACCGAAATCGATGTCGAACTCGACGTGCGCGCCGTCATCCCCCTCGGCGAGACACAGCTGCACGACCCGCTGGAAAACCTTCGGCTGATCTTCGAGCCGATCACCCGCGCGCTCTACAATCTGCCCGATAATTACGGTGGCGCGGGACAGCTGGTCTCCACCCTGCTCAGCGGACAACCGGTTAACCTGCTGGCGGCGAACGCCTATTCAGAGAATCCCTGGCCCGGCTTCTCGCGCACCGCCGGGGTGGGGTATGACCTTCAGGATGTGCCCATCCCGCCGGAGAATGTGGCACGTGAGACGGGCATCGTCCCGGAAGGCGGCATTCCGGCGCTGGATGAGCAGATTCGCCCAGAACTCTACACGTCGGGCGGACCGGACGCCATCAACGCCCAGGCGCAGATGCTCATGCCGACGGCGCTGGCTCCGCTGGAGTACGACTTCGCCCAGCCTGCCGCGCCGGATGATCTGGGCATTCTGCCGACGCCCGCGCCGGGGTCGCCCTGAGACACCCCCGCCGCGCCGCCCGCTGCGTAGGGTTTCCGGTGCTTGACTTTCGACGCTGGAACGCGATACTTGTGGGCATTACCCGGCTTTTGGACTGCCTGTTTCGCCTATGACTCAGCCGAACGCACGCCCGCCCGTCTGCGATTACGAAGGGTCGAACTACCGAACCGATTTCTGGGAGGGGCAGGGGCGTGACTATGAGGATCGCGTCGAGCGAATTGCGCTGCGCAAGCTGCTCCCGCCAACCGGCAGGCGACTGCTGGAGCTTGGCGCGGGCTTTGGTCGGCTGACAGGGGAATATCGCGGTTATGAGCAGGTCGTGCTGCTCGACTATTCGCGCACCCAGCTCAAGCAGGCGCAGGAGCATCTGGGGCGGGATGACCGCTTCATCTTCGTCGCCGCAGATGTCTATCATATGCCCTTCAAAGCTGGCGCGTTCGACGCGACGACGATGGTCCGCGTCCTACATCACATCGCCAACCCGGAGACAGCGCTGAGGGAGATTCGCCGCATCCTCGCGCCGGGCAGCACGTTCATCCTGGAACATGCCAGCAAACGCCACCTGAAGTCGATGGTGCGCTACTGGCTGCGGCGGCAGTCGTGGAGTCCTTTCGATCTCAGCCCGGTCGAGTTCGTCGAACTCAATTTCGATTTTCACCCCGATCACATCCGGCGCGCGCTGAATGAAGCCGGCTTTGACATCCGCCGGCGGATTCCCGTCTCACTGCTGCGTATGCCGGTGCTGAAACGACGTGTGCCGGTCAGCGTGCTGGCAGGCATTGATGCGCTTTTCCAGGAGAGCGGTTTGCTGCTGACGCCGAGCGTCTTCGTCGGCGCGACGGCGCAGGGTGGCACGGTCGATAACACCCGTGTCGAAGACCTTTTCGCCTGCCCCCGCTGCGGCGGAAAGATGATCGTCGACGACTCCCAGCAGCTGGTGTGTGACCGCGACGGGCTGCGCTGGCAGGTGCGCGACGGCATCTATGATTTCAAAGCCCCGCTCAACGATGATTGATGGTTTCCCCACCGCGCTCTGCAGGGACAGCCGGCTCACTCAGCATCTTCCCCATCAGACACAGCATTCAGGATGATTTATGACACAGCCTATCATTCAGGAGCCAACACCGGATCATCTGGCGGATACCGGACCGATGCGTTCGCTGCGCGCGCCAACAATATCGCCGCTGCGCCGTCTGGCTGGTTGGCTCGCCCTGCTCTTCGCCGCGCTCCTCACGGCAGCGGCTGCCGTGCTGCTGCTTCTGCCAAACGTCCCAGGCAGCACGCCGACGCCTAGCCCGACCGCTGAACCGGTCGCCGGGGTCCAACCGACGACGGAGATCGCCGCGCTCCCCACTGCTGCACCCCTGCCCACCGAGGCGACAGATCAGGGTGGCGGGGGCATCGTCCTCGCCAATGCTCCCACGATCAGCAGCGAGGCGATGAACGCGCTGCTGTCGCAACCGCTCGCCGTCTATCAGACGACGTTCGGCTTCGAGATTCCGCGCACCGATTACAGCGCCTTCACGATCATCCCAGACCGCCCTCGCAGCGAAGTGATCCAGTACGAAGTCCAGCAGGGTGACACCATCTTTCGCATCGCCGAACGCTTCGGCATCGAGCCGGAAACCATCGCCTGGTCCAACGACCGAAGTCTGATTGGTGGGCTGCGACCGGGACGGCGAATCAACATTATGCCGATAGATGGAGCCTACCACACCATCCTGGTTGAGGCGTCGATTCAGGAGATCGCCGACCAGTACGGCGTCGATCCCTACGCCATCATCGATTCGCAGTATAACGATCTCTTCGGCGCATCGCCGGAGACCGAGATACCCGCCGGTTCGCAGGTCGTGGTCCCTGGCGGCGTAGCGGAGCAGATCGTCTGGAACCCGGTGGTCGAGCGCGTCGGCGGAGACTCCAGCGGCGCTGGCGGCAGGATCTCCTTCTCGCCGGGCGATCCAGGAAGCTGCGGCTTGGTCGATAACCCCGGCGGCGGCGGCGGCTGGGTGCGCCCGCTCAATTCCTATACCTGGACTCAGGGGTTCTCATCGATCCACACCGGAGTCGATCTGGCGTCTGCCGAAGGGACGCCGGTGCTGGCATCGAACGGCGGCACAGTCATCTTTGCCGGCTGGAACAACTGGGGCTACGGCTACCTCGTCGTCCTGGCGCATGGACCCTTCACCACCATCTACGGTCACCTCAGCAGCTACAATGTCAGCTGCGGGCAGTACGTCAACGCGGGACAGCAGATCGGTGGCGTCGGCAACACCGGTAATTCCAGCGGCACTCACCTGCATTTCGAGATCCGCTACAACGACGTGCCGCAAAACCCCACCAGCGTCATGGCGCTCTAAAAAATACGTCTTGCCGCGAGGTTCACAGGTTGTACTCGTGAACCTCGGCTGTCTATTCTGCCTCAGCAAGTTCATATGTTTTTTCTGTGACGCCGGATCGCCGATGACGCAATCTCGCGTTACACTCACCCCGATCCGCCCACTCGCCTGCATCGCACGGGGCGTTCCTGCATGCGCCTGCACCGCTCACGTTCAAATCTCACCTTTCGCCGGCAGCGCCGCTCGATCGGCTGCTTTTCGTTCGTCCTGACTTCGCTCCTGCTGGCAGGCGCGGGGACAGTCATCGGGTTGTGGTACAGCCGCCTCTCCGACCGTATCCAGCCAAACATCCCTTTTGGAAGTGAGGTCGCCGCTGCCCAGTCGGCATTTGACCAGGGCGATCTTTCGGGTGCAGTCGCCTGGGCGCAGCAGGCATTGACAGTGCGCGAGGACGACCTCAACGCCCTGTACATCCTGACCCGCGCGCTTATTTATCGCAGCTACAGCGAATACAACCTGGCAGCGGATCGTCAGCGCGCCCTGACCTTCACCTCGGCGATGATGGCGCGCAGCCCGTTTGACCGTGATGTCATGGCGGTGCACGCACTGGCGCTGCAAGCCGGGGACCGCCCTGCCGAAGCCGCTGAAATCGCTCGGAAAGCGTTGGAACAGGAAGCGCCATCTTCGGCAATCGCGCGGACAGCCCTGGCGCTCGCCCTGGACAGCGTCGGCAGCTACGATCTGGCGCTGAGCGAGAGCGAGAGCGCTGTCGCTTCGGCAGCTTCGCGTCCGGCGCTGGTCGATGCGCTGCGGGCGCTGGCGATCAGCTATCGCGACGTGGGACGTTACAGCGACGCGCTGGCTGCCGTCGATCGCGCGCTGGAACTGGACGACCGCCTGCTCACCCTCCATTTCGAGCGGGCGCAGTATGCGCTGCTGCTCGGAGATTCCGACAGCGCTACTGTTTCTTACTTCGCCGTGCTGACACGACAGCCAAACAACATCAAGGCGCGCCTGCGCCTGTGCGAGCTTTCCAGCATCATGCGCGAACGTGAACGGGCGGTTGAGTACTGCCAGGAGGTCACCGTGCGCGCTCCGAGCTGGTATGAGGGTTGGTACCGGTTGGGCATGGAATACTTCCTACAGGGAAAGTTCGAAGAATCACAGCGCGCCCTGCGCCGCTGCACGACCCTGCAAACTCTGCTCGACGTGCCCACCTCTGACCTGAGATTCGAGTGCTGGTACATCCAGGGGCAGGCGGCGGAGATTCTCGGCGACTGCCCCAACCTCGTCGCCATCTACAATGAATGGCGCGCTATCGCCGTCAATCATCAGGTGCGCGAACGTTGGACTTATCCTCCGGAAGGACCGCCCAGCTGCATCGGATGATGGTCTCAACCTCTCTTAAACCGACGCACAAAATGAAATAAAGATCGAAACTCTTCAGCACTATCCTGCGTATAGAGTTGCAGTGTTTAGGACATCTACCCAAGGGGGAATCATCATGTCCCAGGCGCTGCCTTCAACGTCCGGTCCGCGCAGCGGCGCGGTGATCTGGGCGCTCATCCTCATCGCCGCCGGCGTGATCTGGCTGCTGCGGGAGCTCGACATCTTCACGGCGCAGAACATGGCAGTTCTGCTGCGGCTCTGGCCCCTCATCCTGATCGCCATCGGCGTGGAACTGCTGATTGGTCGCGGCTCGCGCGCCGCCTCGACCTTTATCGTCGGCGCGACCATCATCGTCCTGGTGCTGCTCATGTTCGTCGGACCCTCGCTCGGCTTGGCTCCGAATGTCGAGATCAAGTCACTGTCCCTCAATGAACCGGTGGGCGAAGCCGCTTCGGCGCGCATGAACCTCGGCGTCGGCGTCGGAAACGCCTCGGTCGCCGCGCTTAGCGATTCGAGCAGCCTCATCGAAGCCGATCTGCGCTACGTCGGCGACGTACGGTTTGACGTGACGCCGGGCGCACAGACGGTCGTCACCCTCAACCATGAACAGACAGCCTCTACGCCAGGGTTCGACTTCTTCGGCTGGACGCTGGCGCTTGATCCCAGTGATCTGCACTGGAACATCCTTCTGACGCCGGCGATTCCGATTGACCTGACTTTCAACGGAGGCGTTGGCACATCGCGCGTCGATCTGAGCGGGCTGCAAATTACCCGCCTTGCCATCAACACGGGCGTGGGCGACTCAGTCGTCACGCTGCCCGATTCCGAGGGCATGATTCCGGTGAGGGTCAACGGCGGGGTTGGCAGAACAACGCTGACCATCCCTGAAGGCGCAGCGCTGAACGCCGACATCAATGCCGGAGTCGGCGATACCACCATCGACGTGCCGAACGATGCCGCCGTTCGCATCCAGATCGAGGGCGGGCTGGGGGGTGTCAATCTGCCTTCATCCTGGCAGCGCGTCAGCGGCGAAGAGCGCAGCGGTGTGTGGGAATCCCCCACCTATGATACGGCAGCATCTGGCGACCGCATCGAGATCGACTATAACGGCGGGGTGGGTGGCTTACGTGTTGACTGAAAGTGAACAACCGTAGGCAGTCGGACGTATCGACAGTTGAGCAAAGTCAGCGAAACGTGGAGCAAAGCTCGTGACTGAGGAAAAGAACAAGACCTACAAGACAGAATGGTCCTTCTCGTTCGAGAAGATGGGCGACCAAATCGGCGAATTCGTGCAATCTCTGGGCATCCAGGGCGATCAGGCGGTCAAGGAAGAGATCTACACCTCGCCGGTGGACGGCGCGGAATCGGCGGATATCCGCCTCGATCTCAGCGTTGGCGAACACAGCGTCAAGGCGCTGCCGGCGGAATCGACCAACCTGATCGAAGCGGACTTGACTTATGTGGGCGACCTCAACTTCGTGGTCAAAGGCGAAGCGGCACGTTCGGTGAGCCTGAGCCAGGCGAACACCCCCGCCGACTGGTTCCGCAACTTCTTCGGCTGGATCGGCAGCGGACGCAAGCTCCGCTGGGATGTCAGCCTGTCGCCAAACGTACCGACCAACCTGGAGATTCGCGGCGGAGTCGGCGAATCAAAGCTCGATCTGGCGCAGCTTAAGGTTACCGGGCTTTCGATCAGTCTGGGCACGGGCGAAATGAAGGCAACGCTGCCGGCGAAACAGCAGTACGCGGTGCAGATCAACGGCGGGCTGGGCGAATTTGACGTGACGATCCCGGATGAGACCGAGGTCGATCTGACCATCCGCGCCGGAACCGGCGAGACGACGGTGCGCTTCGGAGCAAACGGCAACAGCACTGCCCGCATTCACGGCGGGATTGGCGAGTGTTCACTCGTCATGCCCCAGGGCGCGGCGATCCGGGTCGAAGCCCGGACGGGCATCGGCGGGGTAAATATTCACGGGCATCACCTGCAGAAGGTGCGCGGCGGCGAAGAGTTCATCCGCGCGCAGGGGGTGTGGGAGACGCCAGACTACGAGACTGCCGAGAAACGTATCACCGTGCGCTTTGAAGGCGGTGTCGGTGAGCTGAACATTCGCTAGAGCAGATTCCGCCAAAGCGGCGCGCAATCGCTGCACGGTGAGGCACAGCGCCCGTAAGGGCATGAGGCATACCATTCGAATGCGAGGGCTTGGCAGGCTGCCAAGCCCTCGCGCTGGTCGGGTTCAGGAACCCGACCGCTTGTCGGCGCTTTCGGCGGCGCTTTCGACAAGCTTGGGCGCTGCCGGCTCATCCTCTTCGTCGCCGTCTTCCCAGCTGACGATCCAGATGCAGATGCCTGCCACCAGGATGCAGGCGACGACCAGGGCGAACCATTGTCCGGGCAGCAGCCCAACGTCGCGCGCCTCGATGAACAGCAGGACGATCATGCCGACAGACAGGAAGGTCCACGCGGAAAGCCGGGGATGTTTCAGCACCCAGCGGACGGGTGGCAGTGCGATAAGCGCGTTCAACTCGTCACTCCTTGCTTTCTGGCGCACGGCGCATCCTGCGAGGCGCGCCGCTGCGCTATTCTTGTCCCTAGATAGGCTTCATGACGCGGTCGGCGCGCAGCTGCTTGATCAGCACGTCGGACGCGGGCACGGCGAGCAGGTCCTGTGCCGCTTCTCGCCACGCCGGGAAGCGTATTTCTTCCAGCTTCAGCGGCGCGTACCCCCGGCGCACCAGTCCCGGTCCCACTTCAGGACCCAGAGTGCGCGGCAGCACCACGAAGCTCACTTCGCTTTGAAGTTCTTTCGAGGCATCCTCGACCGCGCCGATCAGCTCTCCGAGGACTTCCGCCTTCGGCACCTCCGGCATCACGTAGAACTCGTCCACGCGGGTGATCAGGTTCTCGACCTGCCAGCCAACCACGCCGATCAGCGCATCGTTCCTGCCGTACGCCAGCAGAAAGCTCTTCTGTCCGAAAGCAAGCATGATGTCCATGCGCGCCACCTGCCGGGATGACGAACGGCTGATGAAGGTGGCGATGGCTTCGGCGTTACCGGGCATCCCACGCCGAATCACAATCGGCGTCTTCGGGTTCAGCACGGCACTCGATGCGGAACCAGCCGGCGCTGCGCCGCCCGAAGACGGCACGGGCTGTCCAAGTCGTCCGGTCGCGGGCGTGCCGGCTGCCGCCGGCTGCGTCGGACGCGCGGTGGCAGCCGGAGTCGGTCTCCCAGGAAGGGTTGGAGCCTGCGACGCGCTCACCTGGCTGACCGGTCTGGTAATCGGCTGAATCGTTGGTGGCGGCACGGCGGGTTGCGGCGACAGCTTGCGCTGAATCTCCTCATAAGCAGCCTGCACCTGACGCCAGGTGTCTTCGGGACTGGCATCGTTCATGATCACCACGTCGGCGCGCTTCAGCTTGTCCGCCTGGGGGGGCTGCGCGGCGATGCGACGACGCGCTTCTTCCGGCGACATGCTGCGCTTCTCCAACAGACGGCGCAGCTGCGTCTCTGGGGTGGCGTCAACCACCCAGACGCTGTCTACGGCGTCCGCCAGTTCACCTTCCAGCAGCTTGATCGCCTCTACGACGATGATGCGCTGTTTGGCGCGGCTGACCAGGATATGGATCGCCTGGCGCACCAGCGGGTGGATGATCGCTTCCAGCGCCGCCAGAGCTTCGGGCATGCTGAAGGCAATCGCGGCGAGCCGGGTACGGTTGATCCGCCCGTCCGGGTCGAGGATGAACTTGCCAAAGGTCTCAACAATCGGCTTATAGCCTGGAGCGCCTGGAGCCATCGCCTGATGCGTGAGCTGATCCGCATCAACGGGATATGCGCCGAGATGCTGAAGCATCTGGCGAACGTAGCTCTTGCCCACCGCAATGTTTCCGGTGAGACCGATGACATACTTGTTCTCCCAACGGCTCACGCTGTCCTCCCCAGTCAAGTCGATGCCCGCTGCGCCCTTACAGCAATTTTAGCCTAACCTGAAGGCGCGCAACAATTGACGAGTTGCGCCCCGCCACCCTTCGACATCCCGGTGCTCCCTTAGCGCCGCGGCGGCAAGATCATCCCGCCACTCGGTCCAGCGCCTCGGCGATGTTGGCGCGATCAACTGCCAGGTGCGCCGGTTCGCCGGCGATCAGGTCGAGGAACCGCTGGAAGGCGGCATCCGCCGCAGCCTGTACAAGCTCGCGCTCGGAAGCCTCGCTGCTGCACGATGCCTGATGGTCCAGGATGACGCCGCGCCAGAAATGACCGTAGGGTTCGCCCGCGTCGAAAGTGAGCGCCTCATCCAGGCGAGCGAGCAGTTCCGAGAGTTCGTCTGAGGACTCGCAGAGCCTCCCACTGCCTTCCAGGATCGTAATTCGCGCCGCGACTTCGCAGGCGATTGGCTCGGAGTCCAGCGAGAAAAAGGACTGCGCCTGCTGACAGATCGCGATCGCTTCCTGCGCCATCGCAGCGTCGATGCGGGATTGGACGAAGGTCCAAACCCACGCCTGATTGATCAGAATGGTCAGATGCTGCGTGGGCGGATCATCCGCCAAATCGTAGGCTTCTCCCAACACCTGAGAGGCGGAGGCGGTGTTTTCCTCGAATTCGGGTGAATCCGCAGCCTCCAGAGTGAAGGCGCGGTTGAGATTCAGGAAGCCCAGGTTGTTGCGCGCGGCAACCAGCGAGTCCACCGCAATACCGCTGCCGGCTTGCAGGACTTCATAGCGGCTGACCGCATTATCGTAGCCATCTTCATAGAACAGGTGCGCCGTGCCAATCATCACGTTGAGCGCCATCCAACCTGCTGTGTTATCGACCACGGTCGGCAGCGCTTCTTCGGCAGCAACCAGAACGTTCAGCAGGTCGAGGTCGAACTGCCCTGCCATGTAGAGGCTGACCGCGCGAAGGTAACGCCCCACCGGCGATTCGGTATCGAGCAGCATCTCGACGGGCGCGCCTATTTCCACTCGCTGGGGGTGAAGAATGCCGTGCAGCGGCGGCGGAGCCAGCAGTTCCGCCGTCAGAAGGACTGTACCGTCGCCCTGGCACGCCCCGTAAAAGAGCAGCGCCGCGCCTGATGGGTCGCCCAGCACCTCTACTGTCCCCTCAACCATATCGCCCGACAGCAGCGCATGCGAGATGTTCAGTTCATCCAGAAGATTGCTCAACCGACTTGCGCCGACACTGTCGCCGCAGTTCGCCAGCTTCGCAGCCGCGATACCGTGCCGTCCGCCGGTTTCGCCGGGGTTCACAGGTTCGGCGGTAAGGCTCTGCGCCAATCGCGTCGCCTCAGCGCCAGCCGTCCAGGTCACTTCCGGAAAAACCTCGGTGGACTGTTCCAGAAAAGTCTGCGTCAGCGTCGCCTCGGCGTCTGCGGTGGCAGTCACCGCAGCCTCAGTCTGCAGCGCCATCGCGATAGACGGATCATCGGTGGGCGCTGAGGTCGCCAGCGGGGGTCCGGCGCTGTTGTTGAGCGCGAGCATCACGACGACGAAGACCAGCGCCAGCCCAGCGATTGCCGATGCCGCCGCCGGTAGTCGAAAGGAAGCCGACCGCCGTTTCGCAGCTGGTTGGGGCGTAATCGGAGCCGGAACGGGCTTGGCGGCGCTCGCACCGCCGGAGACGCCCTTGAGCGCTTCCTGCTGCACCTCCGGTGGAATCGGGCTTAACGGCTGTGCTGGGAAAGCCCCCTGCCATGAGGTCTCGTCACCTTCAGCCGTTTCCATGGAGTCGTCTTCGCCGCCGTACAGCTCATCTTCGAACGCCGCCGGCGCACCGCCGCTTTCGGCGTTCGCCAGCGGATTTGCATCCAGTTCGGCGCGTTCCATCACCCCGCCCGGCGCGGCATAGCCGCCCGCGCTGGCGGTCGTGCTGCCGACGGGGACCGTCCAGATCGCCCAGGGCGAAGCGCCTTCCTTCAGGCGTGTCACTTCTTCGACCAGATGCGTCGAGACGGAAATCTGGGCGATTACCTTTCGCTCGTAAATGAGATCGAGGAAGATACGAGCGCGCCCGGTCAGGCGTCCGCCGGGTTTGTAGAAGAGCGTGAAGATGACCGTCCGCGAGTCCGTGTCGGGAGGCAGTTCCACGACCTCGACATCGTCGCCCCCCGGCGAGCGGATGGAGAAATCCGCCGAGGAGGCTTTGAGCGTCACCTGTACAGGCAGACGCTCACCGGTGCGCGGGTCGGTGGGAAAGCGAAACGGAAAGCTGGTGGTACGGGCATCGCCCTTCTGGATGACATCACCCGTCGGGACCAGCGCTGGCAGTTCCGCCCGCAGCCCCGGCGAATCCGGCAGGCTGATCTTCGCCCACATCTCGGTGTCGCTGCCCGAGCGAGTCTCCGCCGGCATCGCCGCCTCAAGGAGGCGCGACTCAGTCGCCGAATTCCTGAGTTTGATCGGCTGCGTGGCATCTCTGGCGACCGGTTTTCCGCTGATCACCGCCTTGAGCGCATCGACGAAGCGCGGCGGCAGTACGGCGTTCAGCCCGGCAGTGAAATCCTCATACTGGATGTCGGCAAGACGCGACCAGCCCTCTCCCGCCAGGAGCACCGGGAAGATCGGCAGGTTGTTGTTCTCGGCGACGAGAATTTCACGCTCGACCCAGCGCGATTCGGCAGACGAGGGCGACATGATGACGATCAGGGCAACAGAAGCCTTGATCTGCCGCTCCAGCATACGCCACCACTGCGTGCTGGGAACCAGCCGCTCGTCCATCCAGACTTCGAGACCGGCAGTCTGCAGGAGCGCGCGCAGGTGTCGCGCAAACTCGATATCCTGTTTGCTGTAACTGATGAATAATTGCGCCATGCGCCTTCACATGGTGACTATTGAGCCAAACCTCATTCTAACACAGTCTCGTCCCGGCGCGCGGACCACATCAATCACGCCGCTTCGGGGAGGACTTCGCGGCTCTCATCGCGCCCTGTCACCGGCGGCTCGGTCGGGGCAAAACCGGGCAGGCGGAGCGCCAGGAGTCCGTTGAAGACGGTGACGACGGCGATGATCCGAAATGCCGTTTCGATACCCAGAGAGTCCGAAAGCGCACCGATCACCAGCGTGCCCAGCGCGCCCATACCGAAAATTGATCCCAAGCCTACCCCCGACGCCAACCCTCTGCCGCCGGGCAGCAAACGCTGCGTCATGGCAACGATCAGAGGATGCGAGGCGCTGCTGGACGCGCCGGCGATGATCGCCAGCAGGTAAGCGGACGCATCCGTCGCCGAACCGAGCAGGAAGACAGCGGGCGAGGCGATCAGCAGGGTCACGCCGATCACCAGTCGGTCGCCGAAGCGAACCGCGAGCTGTCCGGCGATCAGCCCGACGAAGGCGCCGGCGATCCAGAACGAGCTGGTCACCAAGCCATATTCGGCAGGACTCCACCCGCGTGACTGGAAAAGGCGCGGCAAAAAAGCGACCATACCGGGATTGACCAACCCGCGCATGGCGACCATCGCGCCAAGCATGAGCAGCGGCATCATAGGCAGACGACGCCGCGTGGTCCCCTTGACGGAAGCGCCATTCTGCTGGTGAAATAAATCACGGCTGGGCATCGAAACCAGCATGTAAAGGATGCTCGGCAGGGCAAAAAGCGCCATCACCAGGATAGGGGTGATTGAGCCGTGCTCCACCAGACGCACCTCGAAACCGCCAAGCGCCTGGGTGAAAACGGCATTTGCGGAAGAGAAACGATCCAGCAGCATGCCAGTGATGGCAGGACCCAAGCCCGCGCCCAACTGCCCCATCATGAAGAAGATCGACAAATCGCCGGAACGGGTGGCAGCGTTCGACGAGGCATGCATCGTGCCGACCGGGTGATAGGTTCCGTTACCGACCGCCGCCAGCACCAGCGGCACGACCATCAACGCGTAGTTGTGCGTCGTCACCGCCAGCAGCAGCGCCAGCGCCTGCATACTGACGGTGGCAGCGACCCCACCCGCGCCGAGGCTGCGTCCACCGGTACGATCCGCCAGCCAGCCGGCGAATGGCTGACTGAGCGCGCTCACCAGCTGGTACAGACTGATGGCGAATCCGATCTGCGTGTTGGTCAGGCTGAGGATATGCCCGCTGACGAAGGTGAGCTGCACGGCGACGCTGGCATTGAAGATATCGATCACCAGATGACCGATCGACACCGACCAGAACAGCCGGCTGCGCGGGAGAACCATGTCGTTTCCTCTTTGTCCTGTTAGCCGGATGCCCCGGTCATGATACTGCGCAGGAAGATCGCCGCCAGCAGCGCAAACCCCCAGATATAGCTGCCCATCGCCGGGCGTTTGGTCGCCGTCGTTTCGACGAAGATGAAGAACGGCAGCGACAGCAGCGCACCCAGCCCATAGATCAGATGGACCTCCTCGAACGGACGCCCACCGGCGGCGTACATGATCAACCCCAGCAGCGCCTCCAGCGCCACGAAGCCGGTCATGCCGTAGACGCCGCGCCGAAACCAGGGGGTGACATCGCGATGGCGGATCAATCCTATGATGATGGCAATCGCGAACATTGCCAAGCCCAGGATCAGCCCGGCACGGCTAAAGACGAAATGGATTTCCTTGAGCGATGGGTAGAGCTGAGCCATGAACTATGCAGTCCGGTCGTCACGGCGCGAGCGGGCGTCGTCTTCCGGCGCGTGGGTGGCAACCAGGAAGCCGACGAAGATCAGGATGATGCCGACCATCTCTGCCGGGTACTTGATCCAGGTCAGGTCCAGGCGAATGAGCGCGCCGCCCAGCGCGGGCATCAGCCCACCGGCGGCAATCAGCCAGTTGCCGATCATGCGGCTGCGCAAAATCTGCTTGCGGCGAAACAGCACCGACGAGTAGATCGCCCCGCCAACCAGGGCAATCGTCCCCCAGATATTCATTACCGGGACGAACCCACGCACCCCGCCGCGCTGCATCACATCGTTGGTGATGCTCACCATGTCGATGCCCGGCTCCCAGGCTGCGCCGTTCAGCGGCGTCAGGAACAGCGCCCAGGGCAGGGTCATGATGCAGATCAGCAGCAGCGCCATTTGAATATTGCGGGCAATGCTGCCGCGCCTGACCAGCAGATAGATCGTTCCCTGCCCCAGCCAGGGAGCGACGGCAAGCGCGCCTGACCAGTACCAAAGCGCGAAGAAGAAGGCGCTCCATTGCAGAGACAGGACGATCTGGCTGAACGAACCGAGCAAGTAGAGGATCAATCCGATCCCCCATGCCAGCAGATGTGGGCGCGACCTGCCGGCGCGGCGCGCGCCGACCCAGCGGCGCAGCACAAAAAAGGCGAACGCTGCGCTGATCGCAGCGGTGACGATGGAGAAGATTAAAGGCAGCGAGAGCATGTTGACCACTTTCATCGGTGTTGAACCGTGCTCAGGATTCACCGAGCGAGGCAGCAATCCTGAACAGGTCTATGAAGAAATCTGCAAAAATCTGCGCAAAAGTATAACGTCGGCGGGCGCGGACTCAAACAGGCGTTTCATGAGGGCGGCGGGGTCGAGCGGGAGCGGGTCGGCGGCGGGCGCGGCGTATTGGTCGCCAGCGGTATCACGATCTCACTCGGCGTAACCGTCGTAGTCGCCGTTGGCGGGATAGTTGGCGTCTCCGTCGGCGCGGTGGTGGGCAGCGGACTGGGTGTCGAGGTGCTGGTCGGCAGCGGCGTCTCCGACGGATGCGGGGTATCTGATGGCATAGGGGTGTTCGATGGCGTCGGCGTCCCGGTCGCGGTCGGCGTGAGCGCCCGCGCCGTCAACGCGTCGAGGGTCTCTTGCGGCACGTCGATGCCGTACAGATCATCTTCGCCGCGTTCCACCGGGCGCACCAAGTGATCGCGGTAGACCAGTCCTACGACCGCCCAACCGATCACCATCAATCCTCCTACGATCAGCAGGAAGACACTCAAGATGAACAGCCGACCGCCGCGTCTGCCGGCATCGCGGCGCCGCTGGAAATTCGCGGCGGTGCGCCGTCGCTGCAAGAGCAGCGACGCGACGATCAGCAGCGCGAAGCCCAGACCAAGCGTAGCGCCGAAGACGAAAGGAAAGAAGGCGAAGAATTCCCGCTCAGACATAGCGCGGCATTATAGCGCGCCGGTCGGCTGAAAACACCCTTGCCGGGAATCTCACAGTGCTATAATGGGCGCGTGCTTGCTTGCACGATGAGGAAACTATGCCCGACCTACAACAGCGGCTCGACGACTTGCGGCGGGCGGTTCGCGCTCTTCCGGAAGATGCCGACACCGCCTCAACGAGCGAACTCGAACGTCAGGCGCGCGCACTGCTCGCCGATGCCAAGAACACCCCGCTGGAAAGCGACGCCCAGGCGGTCTTCGGCGAACTGGCGCGCATCGGCAGCGGCACATCACCCACGGCGGCGACCGTGCGCGGTCTGGTGCGCCGGGCGCGCATCCGTATCGAGATCGCCGGCGACGATGACGATGTCGATGAGGCGATTGACATCCTTGCCGAAGCGCTGTCGCTCAGCCCGCGCGACCCCGACGTGATCGCCCTGCTGGTGGACGCCAGCCGCCACAATGCCCAGGCACAGCAGCGCGTCAACGATCTTTTCGCCCGCCATCAGGTTGAGCGCAAACTGCCGCCGCGCACACCGGTCGATACGCGCGGGGATATGCCCGCCATCCGTGCCACCGGTCAGCAGACGCAGACGCCCCTCGAAGAACCGCCGGGCAAAGAAGCGCCTCCCTCCAGCTTCGTCACCTCCTCCGGCTATCCACCGCCGGAACGCGATCTCCCACGCGAATCGACACGGCGTACGCCCGGTCAGGGACCGCTCTACAGCGGCGGTGACGTGGACAGCAGCCTGTCGGAGATGACTCAGGCGTACTACTCTGGCGAATACCAGCAGGTGATCGACCTGGCGAACCGGGTGCTGAACCTTCAGCCTGGCAATGCCACCGCCCTGGAATATCGTCAAAAAGCCGAAGACAACCTGATACGCGGCGTGGTCCCTGATCACCGCATCCCGTTCGATGCGCGCGTCTCGTTCAACCGCGCCAACTCGCTGGTGCGCGCCGGCAATTACGACGAAGCCGAGCGCCTGTACCGCGAAGCCAGAGACATCGCCGAACGCAATGGCATCTTGACCTGGAAGGACGCCGAACAGGCGCTTCTGGAAATTCAAGACCTGGCGCTCGCCCGCGAGATGATTAACGAAGGCGACCGCGTACTCGCCGCCGACAACTGGGCGGAAGCGCTGCGCAAATATGAGGGCGCGCTGCGGGTCGTCCCCAACGACCCCAATGCAGAGGATCGAATCGAGCGCGTGCGCCGCATTCAGACCGATGCCGAAGCCGTGACGGCGCAGCTCAGCCTGATCGGCGGCGCGCTGGCGGAACAGGCGGAACAGCTTCAGACGGTCCTGGGCACGATTGCCCGGCTGCGCCAGACGCTCCCCAACAGCCCCCGTCTGGCGCAGCTTGCCGAAAATGCCAACAAGCGGCTCGGCGGCGTCAAGACGCAGTTGAGCGAGCAGTCTGGCTCGGCGCTCAACCGCGCGCAGAGTGCGACTGCCCTTGACGAAAAACTCAACCTGACCAACGAAGCGATTCAGCTCCTGGAACTCGGCGTCAAGCTCGACCCGGCGGATAACAGTCTTTCCGACATGCTGCTGGAGGCGCGTGCCAACGCCGGCAACATGCAGCGCGCTCGCCAGGTGATCGAACGCGCCGCCACGCATATCGCCCAGAACTACGATAATGAACTGCTTCAGGCGCGCTCAATGCTGAGCGGTCTCATGGACTTCGCCCAGGACACGCGCTACCGCACGGTGGTCAACGATCTGATGTCGCGCTATCTGGAGCGCGCCATCGCCGCCGTCGAAGATGGCGATGTCGAAGAAGCACAGGCATTGCTCGACACCTTGCAGGATGAGCCGTTCAACATCGTGGGGCGGCGTCCAGAGCTGCGCCGCATCGAAAGCCAGCTGCGCGGCATCAAGTCGCGCTCTCGTCTGCAAGCGCTGGCAATCGCCGGCGGAGTCCTCATCGTGATCGCCATCGTCGCCATCTTCACCCGCCCCACCTGGGAGGCGGTAATCTTCCCCTCGCCAACGCCGACGCCGACCCAGACCTTCACGCCCAGCGCCACCTTCACGCCGTCCAACACGCCGACGCCGAGCGATACGCCGACTTCGACCTTCACGCCGACCTGGACCTACACGCCCAGCAATACGCCCACGCCGACCGATACGCCCACGCCGACCGGCACGCCGACCCCCACCTTTACACCGACGGACACGCCGTCCGCGACGCCAACGCCGCGCGTCATCTGCCGCGCCATCGCCACCCAGCAGACCAACATCCGCGCGCAGCCGAACCTGGATGCGGCGATCACCGGCATCCTGCCCGTCTCGACGGTGGTCGATATCATCGGGCAGCAGCAGACTGGAGGACAGCTCTGGTTCCAGGTCGAGGCGCAGGTGGAGGGAGTACGTCTGAGCGGCGGCTACGTCTTCGCCAACAGTGTGACGCAGCTTTCGACCGATCGCTGCCCATCATTCCCGTAGTGTCTCGCATCTTCTCGCAGAGGCTTGCCGCTGGCAAGCCTCTGCGAGACATCTTCAGGGGTAACCCGCCAGGCTGTCCACTTGGGGGATTTCTCTCAAGACTCCACTATTGTTGCCGTGCGGCTTCGCGCTCGCCGGCGCGCTTGTCCTGCATCAGCCACATGTAGCCATCTTCCAGGCTCGGCTCGGCGGCGACCGCGCCGGGATAGCGGCTGGCATCGCCGACAGCGCGGTAGTGCACGCCGTCGTGCATCTGAAGTGACGAGACCAGGATGAGCTGTTCGTCAGGGCGCTGCCCCTTGACGATCCAGACATGCCCTTTCGCCTGTTCGATCAGATCCGCCGGCGCGCCGCGATAGATCACCCGCCCGCCACGCATCACCGCCAGATCGTTGCAACTCTGGCTGATGTCCTCGACGATGTGCGTCGAAAGGATGATCGCCCGATCCTGCGCCATGTCAACCAACAGGTTGCGGAAGCGGATGCGTTCTTCCGGGTCCAGACCTGACGTAGGCTCATCGACGATCAGCAGGCGGGGATCGCCGAGCAGCGCCTGGGCGATGCCGATGCGCCGCTTCATACCGCCGGAGTAGGTCTTAAGCGGGCGCTGCGCCACGTCGTCAAGATGCACCTGCTGAATCAGCCGGTCGATCTGCGCGCGCCGCTGCCTGGCGTCGTTCACCCCTTTAAGGATCGCCATGTAATCCAGAAATTCGAGGGCGTTCAGATTGGGATACAGACCGAGTTCCTGTGGCAGGTAGCCCAGGAGGGCTTTGACTCCCATCCTGCCGCGCAGTGTCGCCACGTCATTGCCGAAGATCGTCGCCGAGCCGGATGTCGGGCGCAGCAGCCCGGCAAGGATGCGCATCAGCGTCGTCTTGCCCGCCCCGTTCGGACCGAGCAGCCCGAACATGCCCGTGCCAATCGTCAGGGTCACCCCGTTCAGCGCATGCACACTGCGGTTATAGGTCTTCGTCAGATCAGTGATCTCGATCACGTCGTCAAGTCCTTGGTTTCACAGAATACGCCAACGATTGTTTGCTGGATGATCTGGCAGCCACCCCATCCTGCCCCTTCATCGCCCCTCACGAAGGCGTTGCCAGCCGTAAGCGAGACACCAGCTGGCGATCAGCGAGCCAAGCAGCGTGGGGAGCGCGTCGCGAATGCGCCCGATCACCACCTCGACCGCAGACTCATCCGGGCTGAGCAGGATGTGAAAGGCGTATGCCGGGTGGATGAAAACGCCAATCCCAGAGAGCGACATGATGCCGAGCGCCACCAGCAGGATGACGATGGGCAGCACCAGCAGGCTCATCAGCACCGCGCCGCGCCGCGTTCGCGTCCAGCTGGTCAGCAGCACCGCCAGCCCTCCTGCGAGGAGGATGAGCGGCAGTTCAAAAGCCAGCCAGAGCAGCGCCAGGTAGCGCAGATCGTAGGGTCCAAGCAGAATGCGCAGGATCACCGCCGAGAACAGCGCCGCCAGTACAGAAATCGCCAGCAGCCCACCCCAGACGCCGAGGACCTTCCCGGCGAGGTAAGCCGTTCGCGACAAAGGCATAGCATCGAGCAGTTCTCGCACCCGGTACTGCCGGTCGAGCGGAATGGACTCGTTGGTGAACATGACGATGGCGATCCCCATGATGATGAGCGCGGCGATCAGCGTGGTAGACACGCCGCCGCTTCGATACCACAGGTTGAGATCGACCCCGCGCATCCATACCGGAATCGCATCTTCGGGCAGCGTGTTCAGGTCCTCAATCCGCGCGGGGGTGGACCCCTCCCCCGGAAGGACGATCACCGAGGTCTGGTTGGTTTCGCGCGAGATATTGGCGAAGAATAAGATCGACGCCAGGAAGAGTACCTGCAGGATGACCAGGCTGCGGCGCCGAAATGCCATCAGCATTTCAAAACGCGCCATCGTCAGGATTTGCCTCGCAGTCATGCTCGTTTCTCCCCTGTGCCCAGCATCTTTTCGCTATCACGAAGTCGATAGAACACCAGCCCCGTCAGCGCCGCGCCGATGAGAATCAGGATCAGCCGGTTCATCAGATAGCGCTCCGCCGGCAGATCGCGCGGCTGCACGTAGAAGATGATCGTCCACAGATCGGGAAAACGGATCAGCAGCACGTCATTGGCTATCGCCATCCCGGCGCAAAGCACCACCGCCATCAGCACTCCGTAGCTCGTCCGCCTGCCCCACACCGACGCCCACAGGCAGATGCCGATCATGGCGACCGTCGGGGCGAGCCAGCGCACGACGTGCTGAAGGAACGGCTCGCCGCTGTGCTGCGCCGCCACAATCGCCGAGCCGATGAGACCGA
Organism: Anaerolineae bacterium; assembly: GCA_016789005.1. Classification (GTDB taxonomy): domain Bacteria; phylum Chloroflexota; class Anaerolineae; order Aggregatilineales; family Phototrophicaceae; genus Flexifilum. Next base: position 8,022 of record JAEURA010000071.1, on the reverse strand, counting down.
TTCCCAGTTGAAGCGCCGCCAACACGATCAGCCGTTCGTACAGCACCCACTCAATCGGGCGCGGCGAACTCAGCATCAATTCCAGGATCGGTTCATCATCCGGAGCAAAGATCAGGGCAGCGCTCATCCCGGCGAGCAGCGGCAGGATAATTTCGATGCCGTTGAGACTCGCCTCGGCGATGGTCAGGTCGCCCAGATCGATGAGGATCAGCGCAAAGATCAGCGCCGCGCCGACGAACGCCATCAGCAGCACGGTCGTGCGCAGGCTCATCTTCCAGGCGAAGCTCCAGCGGCGTGCCGGGAGGGCGGGGGGTTCACTGTGCCCGGTTCTAGCCATGACTGCTCCACCTTTCTTCAAATTCCAGGCGCATCAGCGCCAGCCCGGCGATACCTACACCGACAGCGATCATCGGCAGCTGAAGCTCGGGACGCAGCAGGTCGGGGACCATGCTCAGGACCTGCCCTCCCCAGGCGAACTCGAAGTGACGCGCCACCACAAGCGCCCAGGCGATCAAGCTGATCAGCCCACTCGCCAGCGGGTCGAACAGCAGGACGCTGGCGAAAAACGCCATCCCGGAAAGCAGCGTCATCGGGGCGAACCAGTCCAGCACCAAACCGCCAAGCGACACATCGCTGCGCAGCAGTGAGAGCGCCGCGCTCGACACCAGCGTCAGCAGCAGGTTGAAGCCGAAGACCAGCGCCAGCCGCGCCAATACGATGATTCGCGGCGAAACCGGCGTCGCCAGGATCAGTTCAATCGCCGGGTCGGATTCCTGACCGTAGAGCAGCGCTACGCCGAAGGCGGCGACGACCGGCGCGACCAGAGTCAGCGGCAGCAGCTCGCCGGTGCGCAGGGTCAGCGAAACCAGTGCCCCCAGGCTAATCACCAGCGCCGACGCCATCCAAAGCAGCGGGTGGATGACCCGCGTCTGCGACCAGAGCAGCAGCCAGGCTCCACGAAGGGTGCGCCGCGTGCCGACCGGGTGCGGCATCACATGTTCGGCTTGATCCATCGCGCCCCGGCGTATGGCAGCGCTTTGCACCGCTATTTCCAGCGTCAGCGCTGCCATCAGGCGCGATTGAGCGGCGGGATCGGGCGACGGCGCTTCCCACCTCTGCAGAAACCGGCGCGCCTCTTGCAGCGCGGCAGGATCGAGCGTTGACTCGGCTTCCGGCGGCGAGTGACCGTTCAAGTCAGCGGCGTTCATCGGACAGCATCCTTTCCCGCAGGCGCGCAATGCCGTGATACAGCCGGGATTTCACCGTCCCCAACGGGATGTCGAGCGTCTCGGCAATGGTCATGAGCGGCAGGTCCTGATAGAAGTAGAGGATCAGCACTTCGCGCTGCGCATCGGGCAGCGCCGACAGCGCGTCGATCACCTCGCGCGCTTCATCCTGCGCCATCAGGCGGTCGTCGTTCCGGTCGGACTGGATGAAGATCGCGTGTGTCTCGTCTACATCGGGCAGTGACGACGTTCGGCGCGTCTCCGCCCGGTTGTAGTGATCACGCGCCAGGTGGGTGGCGATGGCATAGAGCCAGGGTTTGAACGGGCGGGGGTGGGAATACTGGTCGATGCTGCGCAGCACCCGCAGGAAAGTCTCCTGCGCCATGTCCTGTGCCAGCGACCGGTCACCGTGCAGCAGCCGAAAGCAGTAGCCGGTCAGCGCGTCGTAGTGCCGCGCAACCAGCAGCTCCAGCGCCTCGGTGTCGCCGCGCTGCAAGGCAGCTGCCAGGGTTTCATCCGTGTGCATCCCGCCGTCTCCCCCTTCTACAGCCTATTACGGGGTTACAGCGGCGAAGTTTATCGAAAAGATGAGAAAATGATGAGAGCCGCCCGCCGCAGGCGCTATGCCAGCCACCCGGCGGCGGCGGCGGCGATCACCCGCGCGCAGCGGATCACGCTTTCGACCTCGACATACTCCTCCGCTCCGTGCATCCCTGCCCCGCGCGGACCGTAGATCGCGGTTGGCGTGCCGGCGCGACCGATGATCGCCGAATCCAGCCAGGCGGGCATACCCCAGAATTCCGGCGCTGCCCCCGTCATGGAGCGGATCGCCCCGCCAAGCGTCTCGACAATCGGCGCGTCGGGTGCAATCCCATAACCTGGGCGGGTCAGGTCGAGCGCGACACTCGCCTCGAAGGCGGGATCGGCAGCATGATGGCGGTCGATCTCCGCCTGCCACAGCGCCAGGAGCGCGTCTGGAGAATCATCGGGCAGCAAGCGGTGTTCCACCTGCAGGGTGCAGGCGTCGGGGTAGGTGCTCAGACCCAGACCCCCGCTGATCGCGCTGGCATGTACCGAGGTGCGCCCCAGCAAAGGGTGGACCTGCCGGGGGAAGATGTCCCGTTCCAGCCGCTCGATGAAGGCGACCAACCTCCCCATGTGGGCGATAGCGTCGATGCCGGTGTTGTACAGACTGCCGTGCGCCGCCCTGCCTTCAGTGCGCAGGCTCAGCCAGGCGAATCCCTTGTGGGCGATGCACAGACGTTCATCCGTCGGCTCGGTGAGGATGGCGGCGTCGGCGCGCACCCGTTCGACCAGCGCCGACGCGCCGATGCTGGCATATTCTTCATCGACCACGAAGGCAAGGATCAGGTCTCCGGCATGTGGACGCTCGACCAGCGCGCGCGCCGCGCCGAGGATCGCCGCCAAGCCGCCCTTCATATCCTGGCTGCCGCGCCCGTAGAGCCGTCCCTCGCTGATTTCTGCGCCAAACGGATCGATGGTCATGTCGAGCGTACCGACGGTATCGGTATGCCCGGTCAGCAGCAGGCTGTGCCCGCCGCCTGTGCCGGAATGCCGGGCGATCACGTTCGGTCTGCCGGGTGCGGCGTCCTGCACTTCGACCACGAAGCCCAGGCGCTCGCATGCGGCGGCGAGCCATTCCGCCATCGCCAGTTCACCCATCCCGCCTTCCGCCAGCGTGGGATTGACCGACGCCGTGCGCACCATCTCGCGCAGGCTGTCGAGCGTGTAACGTTCGTCAATGCTCACGGCTGTTCCTGCACCTTCTGGTGCAACAGCCTGACTTCAGGGTGCAGTGTCAGCAGCCAGTCGCGCAGCAGACAGACGGCGAAATGTGCCCCCAGTGTGGCGCGCGGCTGTCCAATGGTGCTGATCTGGACGGTGTATGTATCCGGCTCTGTGCCGCCAGCGTAGCGATAAATGCCGATCATCACATGCTGGCGGATCGTCGGCTCTCCGATATGCGCCTCGACCAGCATGGACGATTCGCCGAGGAAGGCTTGCATCAGGTGCAGATGAACGTCCTCGCGCGCAGCTTTGATCGGGGCAAACCGTGCGGCGATCTCCGGCAGAGACAGCGGCACATGCAGCACGGCATGAGGCATCTCCAGCTCCTTGTTGACAGGGATATGCGCGACCGGAGCATCGGTGCGCCGGTAGGCGAAATAATAACACATTCGCCCTTCCCGGCGGGCTGCCGTTTCATACTTGGTGGGGGTGCGCCCAGGCATATCGTGGGTCCAGGGCTGCGGCAGCAAATTCTCGACGCCGTCCACCTGGGAGAGCAGAGTGTCCGTCAGTTCGGCGTACTCCTGGATGTCGGTCGCCAGGAAGAGCGCGCCGCCGGGACGCAATCGGCTGATCAGCAGCGCGACGTTGGCAGCCCGCATCAACCGACGGTGATGGTGGTCGGTCTTAAACCAGGGATCGGGAAAATTGATGTGAATCTGGCTGACCGTCCCCGCCTCGAAGAGATGCGCCAGCGCCGTCTCGGCGGTGGCATGAATCACCCGAACATTGTACAGCCCTTCGCGCGCCATCATCCGCTCGGCAGATTGCAGACAGCGGTTGGAAATCTCCAAGCCGACGATGCCAGAGTCGGGGTATTTCTGCGACAGATGGCGCAGATACGCGCCGCGCCCGAAACCGATCTCCACGATCAGCGGGCGGGCAGCGCCGAAGACTCCCGCCCAGTCAACGGGCCAGGGAAGGTTGTGTATACTGAGGTGCTGTACGGAATTTGTCACCTACGCTGTCTCTCCGATGAGCGCCGTCGTGCCGGTCGATCCACGACTGCTGAAGCCAACATAACCCTTGATCTTCTCATAACCGCGCTTGGGTTCGTAGTAGATCCAGGCGATGTTCTGGACATGCATGTCCGGCGTCTCCATGTCCACCCAATAGCATACCCCTTTGTAGGGGCAGGAGTAAGTCCGCTCGGTGACCAGCAGATGTGTGGAGTCCACCGCTTCCGGCGGGAAATACCAGCCCGCTTCGATTTCGTGAACGTCCTGTCCCAGAACGCCCTGGGCGATGATGTTTCCGTCGACGCGGTTCTTGATCATGACGTGTGTCATTGATGTCGTCTCTCCTGTGGCGAACCTCTGCCCTGCATTGTAGACACAATTGTGAAGTGTCTGTTACGACAGAATCATCATTGTGTGATTATGGTCTGTTTACGCAGCAGGATCGAATATCGGTTCACCACGCCGTCAAAGCCATCAGCGCGAAAATCCTCCGCCACATCGAGACAGGTCGAAGCGATCAGGCGTTCGTGTTCGGCGTCATCGACGTAATGGCAGTAGCGCGGTGTGCTGGGGTCGCGCTGCCAGTCGAGCAGATAATCGCCGGCTTCGACCGCGGACTCTTCCCACCCAGGTACGTGTATCCAGGGGATGATGCGTTCGCGAAACCGTTCGTATTCGTAGAAACGCCAGGCGGTGAACACCAGGATACCCCCCGGCGCGACGCGCTCCGCCAGCACCCGCAGCAGCGCCGTTCGCCGTTGGGCGCCGGCAATGTGATGCAGCACACCGAAGAGGGTCACGCAGTCATAGCAGGTCGATGGCAGCGGGTCGGTCAGGAGATCGCGCACCTCCAGCGTCACGCCGGGCACATCGCGGAGCGCGCGCCCCGCCCGTTCCAACAGCGCGGGGCTGCTGTCGAAACCGTGATAAGAAAAACCGCTGCGCCCCAGCGCGTCTGCCAGGTAGAGGGCGAAGCGCCCATTGCCGCAGCCCGCATCCAGCACCCGCATCCCTGCCCGCAGATGAGGAAGCAGCCGATTCCACCCCACCCAGGCGCTGGCGCGGGTCGCATCGAAAGAGTCGGCGTAGCGCTCATAGAAGCGCCGATTGAGATCGTTAAGACGGCGAATCGTCGTTTCATCCATGCCCCATAGGATATAGAATGAGCGCTGGAATCAACAGGCTGTGAGCACGCATGAATCATAAACTCGCACTCGATCTTGATGAGCACCGCGACCATCTGGTGGCGATCCTGCGGCAGGTGATCGCCGACGAGCGCATCAAAGGCGCTGAAATCAACCAGGTGGTGCGCGCCCACGCGCGGCGGACAGGGGCGAGGCTCTACACGCGCGACGAGCTGATCCGCGCTTACCGCCAGTTCGCCGGAAGTTTCGACCTGCCGACGTTTGATCCAGGTCTGATCGAGCGGCTGCGCCTCAAGCCGGTGCGCACCAGCTCCGGCGTGACTCCGGTCACCATCCTGACCAAGCCCTTCCCCTGCCCCGGCGAGTGTATCTTTTGTCCCAATGACGTGCGCATGCCCAAGAGCTATCTGAGTGATGAACCGGGGGCGCAGCGGGCGGAACAGAACAGCTTCGACCCCTATCTGCAAACCATGTCGCGCCTGCATGCCTACTACCAGACCGGACACCCGACCGACAAGGTCGAACTGATCATCCTGGGCGGAACCTGGTCGTTCTACCCGGAAACCTATCAGATCTGGTTCGTCAGGCGCGCCTTTGACGCCCTGCACGACTTCGGCGCGAGCGTGGATCACAGTTCAGAGGTCGAACGGCTCCTGCTGGAAGGGTCGCAGCTTCACCCCGACCGCAACCACGCCAACGTGGCGCTGCACGGCGACGCGCTTCAGCAGACCTACAATCAGGTCGTACAGACGATCTACAAAGACGAGATGCGCCGGTCGCGCGAGCTTGCCGCCGCCCTGAGTGACGGGCAGCACGCCCGCTCGCCCATCGACGAATATGCGACGTGGGCGGAACTGGAAGCGGCACACCGCCTCAACGAAGGCAGCCCGGTGCGCTGTGTCGGGCTGGTCATCGAGACCCGCCCTGATCACATCAGCGAAGAGGAGGTGCTGCGCATCCGCCGGCTGGGCTGCACCAAGGTGCAGATCGGCATTCAAAGCCTGAACGACGAGGTGCTGCGGCTGAACCGCCGAGGGCATACCGTCGCGGCAACCCGCCGGGCGATGCGTCTGCTGCGCGCTGCCGGGTTCAAGATCCATGCCCACTGGATGCCCAACCTCTACGGATCGTCGCCTCAGCAGGACATCGAGGACTATGCCCGGCTGTTCGGCGACCCGGATTTCCGCCCGGACGAACTGAAGCTGTACCCCTGTTCGCTGATCGAAAGCGCCGAGCTGATGATCGAGTACCGTCGGGGGAACTGGCAGCCTTACAGCCATGACGCTCTGCTGGAGACGCTGGTCGGCTGTCTGCGCCTGACGCCCGAATACTGCCGCCTGACCCGCATCGTCCGTGACATCCCCAGCACCGACATCGTAGCCGGCAACAAGTTCACCAACTTTCGGCAGATCGCCGAGGAGGCGCTGGCGCGGCAGGGCGAACGCAGTCGGGATATCCGGGCGAGAGAGATTCGCCAGCAGCAGGTCGCCCTGGAAGACCTCCACCTCGACGAACTTCGCTACAGCGTAAGCACCGGCGAAGAGGTCTTCCTGCAAATGATCACCGAGCAGCGCGAGATCGCCGGCTTCCTGCGGCTGTTCCTGCCTGCTCCTACTCTCGCGCCGATCAGCGAAGCGCTGCGCGGCGCAGCGGTGATCCGCGAAGTCCACGTTTACGGGCAGGCGGTGGAGATCGGCGAAAGCGCCGCCGGGCGCGCGCAGCACAGCGGACTGGGCACGCGGCTGATCGAGCGGGCGGTCGAGATCAGCCGGGCGGCAGGCTATGACGCCCTGGCGGTGATCTCCGCCGTCGGCACGCGCGAGTATTACCGAAGGCGCGGCTTCGGCGACGGCAGCCTGTACCAACGTCGCAGCCTGCGCGAAGCGGTGTTATGATTACCGGGAGCAGCATCGGAGAAGAGTCATGAATCCACTCGCGGCTGTGGAACGGCGGCGGCGAAATCTGCGCATCGTGTTCGTCATCATCACCCTGGGGACGCTGCCTTTCTACTGCGCGGGCATCCTGCTCTATCTTTCCGCGCCGCGCCCGACTAACCCGGTCGGCACGCCGGGAAATCTGACCGGAATTCCGACCAACACGCCGCTGATCGTGACCACCAGCCCGCCGGGGTTCATCCCCAGCAACACCCCGCTGGGATTCGCCACAATCAACATCCCACCGACGCAGAACCCGGTCGTCCTGCCCATCTACCCGACCCAGGGTCTCCCGCCCACGTCGGTGATCGTCCCCTTCCCGACGCTGGCTCCGACGCTCACGCTCTTTCCGTCGGCGACGCCGTTCCCGTCCAGCACACCCCTTCCGCCAGCCAGCGAGACTCCTATCCCGACCTGGACGTTCACCTGGACGCCGACGCCGACGGATACCGCGACGGCGTTCGTCGAACCAACGCCCATCCCTTTCATCGAAGATACGCCGATCCCGCCCGGACCCTGACGCGCCCAGGTTTGCGCACAATCACTGAAGGACGACAAGGACAAAGCCATGCCTTTTGACGTAAAAGCTCATTTGAAGACGATGGTCGAAACGCATGCGCCGTCCGGGCATGAAGACGCCATGCGCGATGTCCTGCGAGACGCCTGGAGCGGGCTGGTCGATGAACTGCAAACCGACAAACTCGGCAGCCTGATCGGCATCAAACGGGGGACGCCGCACCTTGACCCGCCGCGCAGGATCATGCTGGCGGCGCACATGGACGAGATCGGCATGATGGTGCGCGACATCGTGGATGGCTTCATCTTCGTCCACAACATCAGCGGCGTGGACAACCGCATCATGCCCGCGCAGCCGGTGCTGGTACACGGTCAGCGCGCGCTCCCCGGCGTGGTGGCAGCTGCACCGCCGCATCTGCTCACGCCGAATGAC
>JAEURA010000254.1 GCA_016789005.1 Anaerolineae bacterium | reverse complement strand
GTCGATGCACCTTGCCGCTCGCGCCGACACGGTATCCATTTATGTGCCGTGAAATGTGTCCTGAACGGTTTCATGCAAGGATTCTACCCCGATTGTGATCGCGCTCTTGCTGCGCCGCCACGCTGCCTTTCTTGTCGGGGTGATGATCCTCATGGTTTGGACAGGTTTCCGCTTCGATGGACTCCCGTTCACGCCCGGCGCACGCTTTTCGGACGCCGTCACCTCGCACTTTCCGGCGGCGCTGCACTTTCACCGTTCTATTCAAGCGGGGCAGGGGCTGCCGATCTGGCGTGAGACGATCCTCGCCGGTCACCCCTTTGCTGCGAACCCGCTTAACAAGACTGCCTATCCTCCGCAGTGGCTGGCTGGCGTTCTCCCTCCTGTCATTCATCTGAACGGCATGATCCTCGTCCACCTGCTGATTGCCTATTTCGGCATGGCTCGCTGGGCGCGCGCGCAGACACTGCTGCCCGTACCTTCCACTGCCGCCGCCCTTGCTTACGCATTTGCCCCGCGGCTGATCGCCCACACCGGGGCAGGGCATCTGGATGTGCTCTATGCGCTGGCGTGGTTTCCCTGGCTGATGCTCTCCGTACAGCGTGCTGTAACAGCACAGCAGAGACGCCTTTTCTATGCGCTCGCTCTGGGTCTGGCTGCTGCGCTGATGCTGCTGGCAGATTTGCGCGTCAGCCTCTTCGCCCTGGCGCTCGCGGCAGGGTATGGCATCGTCCAGTGGCTTCAGATACGGTCGCTGCGACCGGTTGGCGTGGCGCTGACCGCCGTCGCTGTCATGCTGCTGCTGACCCTGTCGCTCAGCCTCCCCCTGCTGGTCTGGATGCCCTGGCTGTCTCGCAGCGGGCTGGCGGCGCAGGAGGCGGGGGTGTTTGCCATGCAGCCCGCGCAGTGGGTGGGATTGGTCTTCGCGCCCCAGACCGGCAGCCAGGAGACGGTGGCATATGTAGGGCTGCCGGTGTTGATCCTGGCAATCTTCGCTCTGGTGCGCACGCCGCGCCGCCACCTCTATTGGGCGCTGGCGCTGATCACTGCGCTGATCTACGCTCTGGGCGAAAACGCCGGAGTCTGGTCGATTCTGACGCGACTCGTCCCGGCGCTGCTGTGGTTTCGCGTGCCGGCACGCGCCTGGCTGATCGGGACGCTGGTACTGCCGCTGCTCGCTGGTTATGGGCTGCAAGCGCTGATGGAGGAAGGGAGACGCGGCGGCGGACGGCGCTTCATGATTCTGGGGGTCGGACTGGCGAGCGCCGGCGGCTTCAGTGCGATCAGCGGCATGGTTCCAGCGGGGATGGCGGTTGGGCTGCTTACCGGCAGTGGTCTGAGTCTGTTCGCTAGCGCGCGGGCTGCGGGAAAGCTGACCTCCGGTCGGCTGGGGGCGGTGGCGCTCGGCTTGATACTCATCGATCTGCTGGCGTTCGGACAGGGCTGGCTGGAATGGCGAGGCGAACCGGCGTGGATGCCCGGCGAACAGCGGGCGCTGGCTGAAGCCCTGCTCGCCGATGACGCCGGGCGCATCTATTCGCCAACTTACACGCTTGAACAGCAGACTGCGGCGCTTTACGATCTGGCGTTGTTTGGCGGCGTCGATCCATTTCAGGTTAGCGCAGTCGCCGAGGCGGTTCGGGTTGGTGGCGGCATCGCCGAAACGGGCTACAGCATCACCGTGCCGCCGCTGATCGGTGCGGTGGATGACGGGTTGCTGGTGATGGCGAATCGTGATGCCACCCCTCGGTGGGATGTTCTGGCGCGGTGGGGGGTTACGCACATCGTCTCGGCGTATGCGCTGGATGTCGATGACACGATTCGGGTCGGCGAGAGCTACATCTACCGAAATCCCGATCCCAATGTGATGGCGCTGAAGGGAACAATTCCCGACTGGGCGGACGGCTGGCAGGGTCTCCCTGAAGCCGCTGATGCGAAAAGCTATAACGATATCACTGCGCTTTCCGCTGCTTTCAGCGCTGGCGCGTTCGTGGCTGTGCTCATCCTGTTTCTACTGATTGGTCGTGTGAGGCGTCGATAGTGCGCAGCAGTCGCATTCCCTGGTTGATCCTTCTGGCAGCGCTGGCGCTGCTGTTCTATCGTCTTTTCCTGGGTGAAGTTTTCTACTGGGGGCTGCCATCCCTTCAGTTCATCCCCTGGCGGCTCGAAGCGCTCGATCTCCTGCGCGGCGGGCAGCTTCCGTTGTGGCGCAGCCTGAACGGCGCCGGTGCGCCCTTGTTCGCGAATTACCAGTCGTCGCTGCTCTATCCTCCGAGCTGGCTGAGCCTGATCCTGCCCGCAGCACAGACGATGAGCGTCACGACGGTTCTTCACCTGTTCATCGCCGGGGTTGGCATGGGAAGATTTGTGCAGGCGCTCGGCGTCCCGCGCCTGGGGCAGGGCGTGGCGATGCTCGCCTTTGCGCTGTCCGGCTATCTTGTGGCTCGCGCCGGCACGTTCCCGATCCTGCAGGCGGCGGCATGGCTGCCCTGGCTGTTGTGGATATCTACCCTGCTGATCGAGCGGGTGACCCCGCGCCGGATCGCCTGGGCGGCGGTCTTCGCGGCGCTGCTGCTGCTGGCAGGGCATGCCCAGACCGCCTGGTATGCCCTGCTGCTGATCGGGCTTTTCACGCTGGTCGCCCAGATGATGCAGTCGCCGCGCCAGCCCTACGGCGCGCTGGCTGCACTCGGCGGCGTTGTCCTCGGCGCAGGCTTGGCAGCGTTGCAGCTTGTTGGGACCGCTGAGCTGCTGGCGCAGTCTCAGCGATCAGGCGGGGTCGATTTCGACTTCGCCATGAACCTCAGCTATGCCCCGGCGCGCCTGCTGAATCTGCTCACGCCGCACGTTTTCGGGACGCCGGCAGATGGTAGTTATATCACCGGCGGCGCATACTTCGAGGATGCGATCTACATCGGCTTCATCCCCCTGTTTGCAGCGCTGGCAGCAGTCGGGGTCTGGCTTGTCCGGCGTCGCGCACCGGGAAAACCGCTCGCGCTGCGCCTGACGCCGTTCTGGCTGGGGATAGCCCTCGTTGGCGTGGTGCTGGCGTTTGGCGTTCATACACCGATATTCCCGTTCCTCTTCGAGAATGTTCCGACATTCAGCGCGTTTCAGGCGCCGGTCCGCTGGCACTTGTGGACAGTCACCGGACTGAGTGTTTTGGCTTCTGTCGGTGTCTCATGGTGGTGGCGTGGATGGCGGGCGCGGCGCTGGTCAACCCGTCTGGTCGTCGCTGCCGGTGCGGCGGTCTTTCTGGCGGTGCTGCTCATGGTCTTCACTCCGTCTTCGATCCCGGCTGTCAACCTGATGGCGCGCGCGGTCGTCTACGCCGGAGTGATGGCGCTGGCGTCGGCGTTTCTTACGCTGTCGCAGCCGTCGCAGGAGGCTCCGGGATACAACCGCTGGTCTGTGCTCGTCCTGCTGCTGACAGCGGCAGACCTGGTTTACGCTTCCTGGGGGCTGAATCCGACAACCAGCGCTGCCTTCTACGAGGCGCAGCCCCGCGCGGTCACCGGGCGCGTCCTCTGGCAGCGCGATGCTCTGGAAAGGGCGCGCTTTGAAGCGTTCCTGCGTTTCGATGACTATCCTGCACTTGAAGAGCAGGGAGACGCTTATCGCGACAGTTTGCTGCCGAACATGAACGGCCTGGATGATGTTGCGATCTTCAACAATTTCGATCCGCTGCTGCCCGACGGTCATCAGAACTACAGTGACTTGTTGGACTCCTCCTCGACGGATTCCCTGCTGCGGGCGGCGGGTATCGGCGTCGTCATCGACGCTGATGGGCAGACCGACATCGCCGGAGATGCGCCGCGCGTCTGGCTGGTGAGGGCGGCGTGTTGGCACGTCAGCGAGGAGGATCTGCGCAGCGCCCTCGTTGACCCCGCTTGGGATGCCTTCGAACAGGTCCACTTCCTTGGAGATGCCGGATGCGCCGAACCCGCGCCGCTCACCGGAAGCGCGCGCATCTTCCGCGATGACGGCAACGTGGTGGAGATCGCCGTCGAGACTGAGCGTGACGCCTGGCTGGTGTTGGCGGATAACGACTATCCGGGCTGGACGGCGACCGTGAACGACCGGGGCGCGGTCATCTATCGCGCTAACCTCGCCTTTCGGGCGGTTCAGGTCCAAGCCGGAGCCAGCTTGGTGCGTTTCGATTATCAGCCAGAATGGCTCCTGCCAGGCGCGCTGATCAGCACCGCCTCGCTGGTAGGGCTGCTGCTGCTGTTCCGGCTTGGCGTGGTCGAAAGGAGACGCTGATGTTCTTTTCCCCTCTGCCCCGCCGGCGTCCACAGCTGCCGATTTCAGAACGCCGTCTGCTGCTGGCGCTGGGTGATTTGGCGGCGGTCTTCATCTCGGTGGTCATTGCTATGCGCATCTGGACGCAGGTATCTGGGGATCCTTTCAGCGCCGAATTCATCCTACCGCGCAGCGGGTGGTTCGTGGTGCTGTCGGTGATCTGGCTGCTGCTGGCGAGCGCAAATGACTTCTTCGAACTCCAGATAGCCGCCAGCCGGTCACGGACCTTCCAGCGGCTCTTCGTCATCACCCTGCAGACGTGGGTCGTCTACATCATCGTCTTCTTTCTTGCACCCGTCGGCATGCTGCCCCGTCTTTTCGTCCTCTACTACGGCATTGCCTCGCTGATCCTGATCGGGTTATGGCGCTTCAATCGACCATTCCTGGTCGGCTGGGCGAGCGACCGACGCCGAACGTTGATCGTCGGCGCAGACGACTCCGCTGAGGTGATCATCAACACGATCCGCTCGGAGGCACTGAGCGAATATGATGTGCGCGGCATCATCGGCAGCAACAGTCAGGTTGGTTCGCTGATCACCGGTGTGCCTGTACTCGGCTCCGGCGCGGATGTGATGAACTTCGTGCGCCGAGATCGGATCAGCCTGCTGATCGTGACCGAGACTTCGCGCCTGGACGCGGAGGCGTTCCAGGGGGTGATGGACGCTTACGAAGCGGGGATTTCCATCGTGCCGATGGCGCTGGAGTACGAACGCATCACCGGGCGGGTTCCTATCCATCACATCAGCGGCGACTGGGCAGTGATATTCCTGTCGATCAGAAATTCCGATGGCATCTTCGACCCTTTTCCACCCCTGAAGCGCCTGATCGATATCCTCCTGGCGCTCATTGGGCTGTTTCTGTTCGTGCTGATTTTCCCTCTGGTGGTGCTCATTCAGCGGTTGGACTCGCGCGGTCCGGTTTTCTACACCCAGAAGCGTGTCGGTCGTCACGGGCGCTTGTTCACGGTCTACAAGCTTCGCTCGATGATCCCCGACGCCGAAGCCGCCAGCGGACCCGTCTTCAGCAGCAAGGACGACAAGCGTGTCACGCGCTTCGGGCGGTTCATGCGCAAGAGCCGGCTTGATGAGGTGCCGCAGCTCCTCAACGTGCTGCGCGGAGACATGAGTATCGTGGGACCGCGCCCGGAACGCCCAGAGCACATCAGCCGCCTCACCGAGCAAATCCCGTTTTATCGCACTCGGTTGATCGTGCGTCCCGGTCTGACCGGATGGGCGCAGGTGCGGTACGACTACGGAGCAAACGATGTGGATGCGATGGTGAAACTGCAATATGACCTGTACTATATTCGCCATCAGTCGCTGCTGCTTGACGTGAATATCATGCTTCGCACCGTTCGCAAGATCGCTTCGCTCAGTGGGGTATAGCGTATGCTGCGCCGTCTAACCATCGAGCGGACTTCGGTCGTCATCCTGTTCCTGTTGGTGTTTGCGCTGGCGGCGCGCGTGCCGGTCGATACCGACACCTGGTGGCATCTGCGCAGCGGTGAGACCACCCTCACCGAGGGGATGATCCACGCCGACACATTCTCGCACACGCGCGCCGGTGAACCCTGGATCAACCACAGTTGGGGCGCACAGGTCATCCTCTATGCCTTCTGGCAGATTGGCGGCATGACCGGGCTGGTCGTTTATATGGCGGGGTTGGCGACCGGCGGCATGATCCTCATTTTTCTGATGTGTCAGGGCAGCGCTTATCTACGCGCCTTTGCGATCATCCTGGGCGCGGCGGCGGCAGCAGTTTTCTGGTCACCACGTCCGCAGATGCTTTCGTTCTTTCTGAGCGCAGCTGCGCTCTACCTTCTGTTTCTCTATAAATACCGGAATATCGACCGGCTGTGGCTCTACCCGCCGCTCATGGCGTTGTGGGGAAACCTTCACGCCGGCTTTGCCATCGGTTTCATCTTTCTGGGTGCGTTGGTCGGCGGTGAGATCTTTGGACGCCTCCTCAACCCCTCCGCATCTCGCATCCCCTGGATGGGTGTCGGCAGGCTGCTGCTGATCGGCGTGGTCTCGGCAGCGGCGCTGGTCATCAACCCCTATGGTCTGGACATCCTTTCGGTTCCTTTCCAGACCGTTGGCATCGGGGCGCTGCGCAGCTTCATTCAGGAATGGAACTCGCCGAACTTCCAGGGGCGGGAGACCTGGCCCTTCGTGTTTCTGCTGCTCGCCGTGCTGGGTGCAGCGGGGATCAGCCGGCGGCGCATGGACTGGACAGAGTTTTTCCTCGTCGGCGGGACGGCGTTCATGGGACTGCTGGCGGGGCGCAATATCGCGGTCTTTGCCGTCGCCGCGACCCCGATTCTGACCTTCTATCTGAATGACTTTCTTGAAGAACGAGGTTGGAACCTGAAGCCGATCCGCCGCGTGACGCCCCGCATGGCGGCGCTCAACGCTGCGCTGATCATCGTGATCGCCTTCGCTGCACTGGTGAAGACAGCTTCGGTAGTCCTGCCGCGAATGGTCGATGAGGCGATGCGCCTGTCGCTGCCGCTGGAGGCGGTCGAATACATCCATGAGACGACTCCACCCGGCCCGCTGTTCAACAGCTATAACTGGGGCGGATACCTCGTCTACGCGCTGCGCGATTACCCGGTCTATGTTGATGGGCGGACTGACCTGTACGGCGATGAAATCCTGAGCCGCTACCTGACGATAGCCACCGCCGGAGACACCTGGCGCGAATGGATCGATGAGGCGGGTATCCAGTTGGTGCTGATCGAGACAGAAAGCGGGCTGGCGCGCCGTTTACGCGAAGAACCGGGCTGGCGCGCAGCCTATGCCGACGATTTTGCATCGGTCTTCATGCGGGAGTCATGAGATGGCGCAGCGCTCGAAATACGACATTGGCATTCGTGCCGCGCAGATCTTCCTAGATCTGCGGCTCCTGGTGCTGCTGTTCCTCGCCTTTCGCCTGCTCATGGTCGTCGTCTACACGCCGCTTTTTCAAGCGGGTGGCGAACGTGGAGTGACTGCCGGTGGCGATTTCTTCACCTACTACCAGCTCGGCGCGCTTTCCAGAGAAGGACTGCTGCCTTTTCGGGACTGGTGGAGCGAATTCCCGCCGATTCCGTCGTACCTAAATGTCACCCTGTTTCAGCTTTTCGGACGCGATTACGCCTCTTTCGCCATGGCGTTCGGCTTTCTGATGCTCGTTTTCGACGTTGGCAATCTGCTCATGGTGCGGCGAATCGGCAGCCGTTTGTACAGCCCGGATGCCGGAATGGCGCTGGCGTGGTTGTATGCGCTGCTGATTGCTCCAGCGGTCATGATCTGGTGGAATTTTGAGCCAATGGTCGCCTTTTTCCTGTTGTGGGCGCTGGCGGCACTGGTGGATCGGCAGGAAAAGCGCGCCGCGCTTGCCGCCTGGGTCGGCGCGCTCGTCAAGTTCACGCCGGCGCTGGTGGTCGGTGCGGTGTGGCGCTGTCGCCCAACCCAGACAGCTACGCGCTACTCGGTCATGGTGATCGGCGGTTTCGCCCTGGTCTATGCGCTGCTCCTGGCGCAGAACGCTGCAATGACGCTGCCATCCCTGACTGCGCAGTTCAGCAAGTCGTCATACCAGACGGTCTGGGCGCTGATCGATGGCAACATGACGACCGGCAACTTTGGTCCCCCGCAGGAGCGTCTGGACCCGGATGCTGCCGCGCGGTTGGTCGGAAGACCAGCGGTTTTTCCGGGCATCGTGCGAACTGCGATAGCGCTGGCGATTGGTGCGGTGATCTTCCTGACCACCCGCCGGCGGGATGATCGGGGCTTGGTGGCGTTCACCGCGCTGACGCTGCTCGTCTTCTTTCTCCAGGCGCAGGGATGGAGTCCGCAGTGGATGGCGCAGATCATCCCGCTTCTGCTGCTGACAATGCCAAACCGCAGCGGAATCCTGGCGCTGGTGCTGCTGAGCGTGACAGTCTTCGTGGAGTATCCGTTTCTGTTCATCCGCACCGGTGACACCGGCGGGGTGATCAGCGGCGCGTTGACGATGCCGTACGTCATCCTGATCCTGGCGCGTACGGCGATCCTGGTCGGCTTCTGTGTGGCGCTCTATCGTGATTTGCGCCGTCCGGGCGTCGATGCCGGGGCAGGGTGAGGCGCGATGACTCGCCAGGCGCAGCATCGCCTCTTCGCGCTGATCGCGCTGATCGGCGCTGCCGGGCTGGTCTTTGGCGTCGTTGCCGCGCCCAGCTACACGGACGCTTTCTATCACTTCAATGCCGCCAATCGCCTGGTGACGGGGCAGGAGATGACTGACGCCTACGTCTGGACCTACCTTGGCGCTCTGGAATCGCTGCCCATGCCTTCGCATCTCTACTGGATGCCGATGACGTCGGTTCTTTCGGCGCTGGGAATGGCAGGGTTGAACGCGCCCGGCAGCTATCGCGCGGCACAGGTCCCGCTGGCTCTGGCGCTATGGCTGACCGCCTGCATTGGCTATGGATTGGGTAGGGAGCTGGGGGATAGTGACCGTCATGCCTGGGGTAGCGGGCTGCTGACGCTTCTCTCGCCGTTCTTCGCGCGCTACTGGGGGTCTGTCGATACCTTTGCCCCATACGCTCTGTTCGGGAGCGCTTGTCTCGTTGTCGCCGGCTTGGCGGCGCAGAAGCCGCGCTGGCTGTGGTGGGCTGCTGCCGGTGGGCTGGCGGCGTGCGCTCATCTGACGCGGGCGGACGGTCTGCTGCTGCTGCCTGTCGCCGGGTTTTTTGCTCTGAGCGCACGTGCTACACTGCCTCGGCGTGCTGCCTATGCCGTTGTGATGGTCGCCGCCTACCTGCTGGTGATGTCGCCGTACTTTCTGCGCAACTTGCAGACCATCGGGACGCCGCTCCCGCTTGGCGGCGCACAGGCGATCTGGTTTCGCGAATATAACGACATCTTCGCCTTTCCACCCCGGTTCAGCGCCGAGACTTTCTTTGCCGATGGGTGGGCAGCACTGTTCGAAACGCGGCGCGAGGCGCTGGTCAACAACCTCGCTGCCGTCGTGGCTGTCGAAGGGGTGATCGTGCTGCTGCCGTTCATGATCATCGGTCTCTGGACGCGGCGGCGTGACCGATTCCTGCACCCGTTTGCGTTCTACGCGCTGGGAATGCACCTGACGATGACCTTCATCTTCCCGTTTCCTGGCTACCGGGGTGGGTTGTTTCACTCGGCAGCGGCGCTCATTCCCTTCTGGAGCGTGCTGGGGCTGATCGGGCTGGATCGTGCGGTGGAATGGGCGGCGCGGCGCAGACGGCGATGGCAACCTGGCGGCGCAAAAGCAGTCTTCAGTGGTGCGGCGCTGATGCTCGCGGCAGGTCTGACGGTGTTCAATGCGGTCAATGGACGTGTCGAGCCGAGAAGTACGCCGCAGATCTATGCCGCTCTGAAGGACGTACTGCCTGAAGGAGCGCGCATCCTCTTCGACGATCCTCCGGAGCTGTATTACTATACCGGTTTCGGTGGGGCGACACTGCCGAACGGCACACCGGATGATCTGCTGGCGGTTGCCCGACGCTATGACATCGACTATCTGCTGCTCAAGGAGGATGCGGCGGCGATTCCGGTTGGACTGCTTCCGATCCTTGATGCGCCACCCGCTGAACTGCATCAACTTGAATTTGAACCGGCGAGGCTGTATGTCATCGACCACGACTGAACCCCGTTTTTCGCACGCTGCGCTGGACCGCGCCACTGTGCTGATCCCCATCGTGACCATCCTGCTATCACTCCTTTACCTGGCGACGGCGGGCGGTAATTTCCCGCTGGATGACAGCTGGATTCATCAGACTTACGCGCGCAACCTGGTGGAGTACGGCGAGTGGTCGTTTGTCCCCGGACAGCCGAGCGCGGCGTCGAGTTCTCCACTGTACACGGTCATCCTGGCGGTGGGGTATCGCCTGGGTATACCGTTCCAGACGTGGACTCACGGTATTGGCATCGCGGCGCTGGCGCTGACGGGACTTCTGGGCGCAGCGCTGGCAAGGCGTGTCGTGCCTTCCAGCAGGACGGCGTGTCTGGCGCCCGGGCTGACGATGGCTGCGGCATGGCACTTGATCTGGGCGGCGGTATCCGGGATGGAGACGCCGATCTTCGCCATGTTCGTCATGCTGTCGATCTGGCTGGTGTGGCGCGAGCTTGACCCACAAAACGCGGATGCTCGTTCCAGCCTGTTTCGCGGCGCGCTGTTCGGCGGTGTCTCCGCGCTGACCACGCTCACACGCGCCGAAGGAATCCTGCTGACCGGCATGCTCGGTCTGATGCTTGTCGCTGCTCGACCGGGAAAATCCTGGTCCCGACTCGCCCTCTATGGCATATCGGCAGCTGCTGTCTACGTGATCGTGCTTGCCCCCTATCTGATCTACAACCTTCAGGTCACCGGCGGGCTGCTGCCCAATACGGCGGCGGCGAAGGCTGCCGATGCGACGCCGCTCTTTTTTGAGAGCTACCTCTGGAGGCTCGGTTACTTGCTGGAACCACTCGCCGCTGGTGTGCAGATTGTGCTGCTGCCCGGAATGACAGCCTACGCTGTCTGGTTGTATCGCGAACGGAAGCCGATACTGCTGGCAGCCCCCCTGCTTTGGTCATTCCTGCTGATTGGGCTTTACGCGGCGGTGCTGCCCCTGAACATCCAGCATGGGCGCTACCTCATCCCTGCGCTTCCTTCGGCGATCCTGTGCGGTGTCGTCGGAGTCGCCTGGTTGCTGCGTCAGGGGCGGAGGAGCATGTTAGGGCGTGTTCTGACACGAACACTGGCGGCTGTAGCCATCGTGGTTACTGTCGCTTTTGCGCTGGGACTGGGTCTGAACGCATATCGCCAGGACGTGGCGATTGTCGATCAGGAGATGGTCGCTTCCGCCCTGTGGCTGAAGGCGAACATCCCGCCGGGAGACCTGCTGATCGTGCACGACATCGGCGCGGTGGGCTACTTCGCTCCCCGCCCGCTGCTGGACATTGCAGGGTTGGTGAACCCGGAAGTGATTCCGCTGCTGTTCGACCCTGAGGGGATGTGGTCGCTTATCGAGGCGCGCGGTGGACGTTATCTGATGGCGTTGGATAACCAGGTTCCTGGTGAAGATCTCAGCGATCCGCGCCTGTGCCGTGTGTTCACGACGGGCGGGGAAGCGGCGCAGCGCGCCGGCGGCAGCAATATGAGCATCTATGCGCTGACTTTTGCCGGGAACTGCCCCTGAGCGCTCCGCCGCAAGCTATTTTGCCCGCCATTATAAAAAATGTATAATCCGGGTCATGGACGATCTACTCGGCAAGATCAACGTGCTCCTGCGCGCCCGTATGCGCAGTATTGCTTCCGGCGACCAGCCCGGACGCGCTGGAAGCTCCCGCCGTGACCCAAATGTCGCAGGCGACATCGCCGTGCTGCGCCGCCGGCTTGACGATGCTTTTGCCCACGAGGAGACTCTGAAAGCACAGATCGAGACGCTGCGGCGCGAAGCCGAACAGCATGATCGCGAAGCCGATGAAGCGCTGAACCAGGGACAGAAAGATGCGGCGCGGCGTTCCGTCGAGGCGATGCAGCGGGCGCAGCGCCGAATGACGATGATTGAAGCCGACCTAGCACAATACCAGCGTGCGGCGCGCGATCTGCTTGACAGCGTGAACCTTCTCGAATCGGTCACGCCATCTACGTCGGTTGGAGATGCCGTGCGCAGCCGTCAAGACTCTGATCCAGCGACGGAAATCCCCTCGCTGGATCATGTATTGGACGAAATGCGTACGACGATTGAACAGTATTCCAGCGCCACCGAGGCGCGAATGAACAGTCCAGAAGAGCATGACTCGTCTGACGCGGTTGATGAGGATCTGGAGCGTCGTATCGCCCGCTTGAGCCGCCGCTGAGCGAGATTGTCGAAGCGAACACCTATTGATGGTTTCTGACTATGGTTGTGCGCAGAGTGCTGGTCGCCAGCGGCGACCTTGAATTTATCCAGCAGATCGCCAGCGGCGTGGACGGGCGCGGCTTCTCGGTCGTTGCCAGTTATTCCCATCGCGACGCTGCGTACTACCTGCACAACGAGGCGTTCTCTGTGGCAATCGTCGATCTGCGACTGACCCAACCGGAGACTGGCGAGTCCAGCGCCTCCATCCTCTCTCGTCTTCGTTCCCGCCCGCCGCTGCTGGTCTATGGCGATGGCGAGACGACCTCACCGGCGTTTTCCGATGTGCCACTGACCGGGCTGGATGAAGTTACACTACGCCAGTCGTTGATGTCAGCGCTGCGAATCCCCCATTACGAGCCAAACACTTTCCCGTTCGTCGGCGAGTCTCCCGATCCGGTGAACGAGCCGCCGACTTCTAGCCACTGGCATGATGACGAAATCAAGACGCTGTTTTCGCTCAGCCGGTCGCTCACCGAAGTGCTGGATTTGAGCGAAGTTCTGAATCGTGTGGTCGAAGCTGCCCGCCGCCTGACCAACGCTGAAGAGGGTATGATCCTCCTGCCGGATGAGAATTCTGAGCAGCTTTATCTGCGCGCCAAGATCGGGATTGACGCCAGGGCTGCCGAAAACTTCCGCATCAGGACTCAGGACTCGCTGGCAGGAAATGTCTTCACAAGCGGGCAACCTGTCCTGGTCAGTTCGCAGGGTCCGCAAAAGATCAAGACGGAGTACTTTGCCAACGCCCTGCTCTACGTGCCGATCCTGCTCAATGGGGTGACACTCGGCGTGTTGGGGGTGATGAACCGCGAAAAAGCGACACCGTTCAGCCAGCGTCATCTTGAGCTGCTGGTCAACCTGGCTTCGTATGCTGCCATCGCCATCAACAATGCGCGTATTCACGGAGAAAGCGTTCGGCGGACCAATGAGCTGAAAGGATTGGTGGATGCCAGTCAGTCGGTCAACGCCTCGCTCTCGCTGGACCGTACCCTGATCGCTGCCTGTGAGCACTTGGGGCGGATCCTCAATGTCCACTGCGCCCAGATCTACGAAGTTGCGGCGGATCGCCTGACGTTTCGCTGCCGGGCGACATTCGTACAGGCACGCTGGCGGTCGGGCGCTGAACAGACTGTAGCGTTGAGCAAACGGGACTCTGAAAGCCTGAAGCGCTATGGCGTAGCTGAACTGGTCCGTGACCAGCGACTCGATCCGGTGCAGGTGCAGTTCCTGCGGAGGGTGGGTGCTGGCTATGCGCTGCTGCTGCCGGTCGCGTTTGGCGACACCTTTTTTGGCGCGCTGATTGCTTATCGCGCGAAGGAACCGGAGACGAAGCTGACCCGCGCGCGCTTGCAGCGCGCCCAGCGCGCGTTGGATGAATGCTCCCAGACGCTCATCGGAGGAAGCGGTGAACGCAGCAGTACCAACGCCTTTAGCATCCTGGGCGATCTGCGTGTGCTTCTCGAAGCAGAGCGCATTGAGTTTGGCGTGACAAACCAGGAAGGGTCTGGACTGCGCATTCGCTATGCCTACGGCGGGATGGTGTGGACTGGTGAAGAATCTGGCTCCGCAGGCATGACCGTGCCTTTCCAGGACAGCTTCTCCTTCAACTACTCCATCGAGGATGGCGAACTGACGCCCGCCGTTCAGGCGATTCTCAAGGCGACCTATGGCTTTGCCGTGCTGGGTTTGCCGGTCAAAGTGCGCGGGCAGCTTCAAGGGCTTGCCGTCATGGTGGACAACCTGCGTCCGCGCGTGTTCACCAAGCGCGAGATCGATCTTGCCAAGGCAGTGGTTGGTCAAGCGGGGACGGCAATCGACAATGCCCAGCTAGTCGAAGATCTGGAACAAAGCCTGCATGAACTCAAGGCGGCGCAAGCTAAGCTGGTCCAGACGGCGCGCCTTTCGGCGATGGGTGAACTGGCGGCAGCGGTGGCGCACCAGATCAACAACCCGCTCACGACCATCGTCCTGGATGGCGAACTGCTGCTGGACAAACAGCCGCCGGGCAGCACCACATACGAATCGTTAAGCGCTATCGTCCGCGCCGGAAAGCGGGCAACCGGGGTAGTGCGCCGCCTGCTGTCGAGCGCGCGCCCCGACTCAGAAAATGCGCCGCGTATCCCGGTCGACGTCGTTGCCTCCCTGCAAGACACGGTGACGCTCGTCCATTCGTACTTTCAGAAATCTGCCATCCAGCTCGTCCTGAATCTGCCCGATACACCGGTCCCGCCAGTTCTTGCGCCGCCGGGTGAGTTGGACGATGTGTGGCTGAATCTATTGATCAATGCGCACGACGTACTGGTTGGGCGGCAGCAGCCCAGGGTCGAAGTCGCCATGATGGTTGATCGGGCGCATAACAGCGTTACGATAGAAGTCAGCGATAATGGTCCGGGAATTCCGGATGGAATGCTGGAGACTATCTTCGAACCTTTCTTCACCACCAAGCCGCATGGACAGGGGACCGGGCTGGGACTCTATATTTGTCGACAAGTTGTGACGAGGGTGGGCGGTGAGATTGGTGTTACAACAGCCAGCGGCGGCGGGGCGGTCTTCACTGTGAACCTGCCGACCAGCGGATGAGCGCGCAGGTGCAGCACCATTGGAAGGAACAGAACTGATGGCGCATATTCTCGCAGTTGACGACGACAACGAAGTGCTGGATACGCTTGGGCGTGTGCTGCGTCATGAGAACCACGAGGTGAGCTTGGCGAGTTCAGCTGCAATCGCACTCGAGATCTTGCAGCGCGGTATTCCCGACCTGATGATCCTTGATGTGATCATGCCTGAGATGGACGGCGTGACCCTTTGCCGAAGGCTGCGGCGCGACGCCCGTTTTATGGCGCTTCCGATCCTGTTTCTGACAGCGCGCGGCAGTACGGAGGATATCGTGACGGGGCTGGAAGCCGGCGCGGACGACTACATCGTCAAGCCCTTTGAGCTGCCTGAACTTCGCGCCCGCATCAGTGCAGTGCTGCGCCGGGGAACACGCGACAAGCGTTCAGACATGGTGCTGGAGATGGATGGGCTGCGGCTGGATTCCGATACCTACCGTGTGTCTGTCGAGGATGAAACCATCCAGCTCACTTCGACCGAGCACCGTCTGCTGCGCTATCTGATGGAACATCCGAACCAGGCTTTATCGCCTTCACACCTGCTCCAGGCAGTCTGGGAGTATCCGCCGAACACGGGCGACCCCGATTTGGTTCGCGCACACGTGCGCAACCTGCGGGCGAAGCTGGAGCGCAGCGCGCAGCGTCGCTACATCCGCACAATTCACGGGGTCGGCTATATGATTTCGACCTGAAAGCGCTTCGACTGCCTCCTGGTGAAGCCTTTCAGCGCCGCGCATTTCATGAATTATTCACGGTAGCGCCATGCTGCAATTGCATTGGACCAGCTATACTTCATACAAGTTCGAACTACGAAGTCGGGTAGCACAATGTACGAAATCATGATTGTCGATGATGATATTCAGATGTTGGATATGGTGGAGCTTGTGCTGCGCCGCGAAGGGTTCACGGTAAAACGTGCCTCTTCGGGGTTTGATGCGCTTGAGCAGACTGCTGACCAGACGCCTGATCTTTTCGTGATCGACGCCATGATGCCAGAGATGGATGGCATCACGCTGTGCCGGAAACTGCGGGCGCACCCGCAGACATCCAATACGCCGATCATCTTCCTGACAGGGAATACATCCTCCAATAACGTGGTGGATGCACTCAATTCTGGCGGTGACGATTTCATCCGCAAGCCATTCGTGCCCCGCGAACTGATCGCCCGGGTCCGCGCGCACATCCGCCGGTCGGCACTCTACGGTGAAGAAAGTGTTCCGATCCTGCGTATCGTTCCTACGCAGTTTCGGGCATTCATGGAGAGCCGAGAACTTACCCTGACCCGTGTCGAGTTCGACCTTCTGAAGTATATGTGCAGCGCCCCGCACAAACTGCATTCGACGGAAGACCTGCTTGCCGGCGTGTGGCAGTATCCTAAAGGCGTCGGCGATGCGGCGCTGGTGCGCAATCACATTCACAACCTCCGCCGCAAGATCGAGGACGACCCGGAACGTCCAGCGGTCATTCAGTCACGTCATGGTAGGGGCTATGTGGTCAAGGCGCGCGTGCTGGTGGACGACGAAGCCTGACCTCCGTTATACACAATTCTCTATCAACTTCTGCACAGAAGCACGACGCAAAGCCAGAGATGCCTGTGGTATGATGAAACTGCGGGAAGCCCTAGGATTCCCCGGCTTATCTCCACAAGACGAGCGAACTGGTGATGCGCACGATCCTGAAGAAAATCCTGCAGGTCCTCGATGGCACACCCGCCGAGTATGGTCGTCGGCAGGCGGGGCAGAGCATGGTGGAGCTGGCGCTCGTCACGCCGCTGTTGATCATTCTGCTCGCCGGGCTGGTTGAAATCGGCTGGTTCGCCAACAATTACCTGTCCATCCTGGATGTGACCCGCGCTGGGGCGCGCCGCGGTACCGCGCTGGTCGACCAGCAGTCGCCAATCGCCGATGCCTGGTTCCGTGAATTCAGCTTCGTCCCCTGGAGCAAGCTGGACCTGCCTTACCAGATGGCGTACACCGCCGCTGAAGATGCGCTGGCGCTGGAAATACCACCCAAATCAAAAGACACCTACCGCGAGCGGTATCGCTGGAATGCCGTCGATGCGGCAGCTGGTACTGGCGCGTGCGACACCACTTCGGTGGACCGTCTCTTCTTCAATGAAGTGATCTGCACCATGCTGATCTCCCTGGAACCGCTGTCGCTCAACGAGGCTAACGATATTGACGACATTATTGTGACCGGCTACGCGGTGGAAAACGTCGATCCGCGCACGTTCTCCGGTTGGCTCCCTGTGGATCGCCCGGTCGCCGGTGATATCCCTCAGCTGGTCGTCGTGGGACGCTACCCGGCAGAGACTAATGAATGCGATGTCGCCGAAACTTCCCCCGGCGTTTATGCCGTTGTGCCGCGCGAACCGCGCGATCCCTTTGATCTCAATGACAACAATCAGTGGGACCAACGCGAAGCGACGCTGGTCCTGGACAGCTCCAACGACTTCACCGAACACGGCGATCTAGGCGATTTCGACGTTCCTGCCGGAAGCGTCGCCGCTGCCGAGAAGCAGGTCGGTTTTTCGCTGTTCGGAAACCACAGGATTCCCGGAACCGCCTGCGTCGGTTCGGAATGGACGATGCGCCGGATCGAGGACCTGGTCAACCTTCCGAATTACGAAATTCTCGATAACGACGCACGCACGATGATTCCGGGGCAGGGCATTTCGCTGGTCGAAATGTATTGGGAACACGAGATGCTGCTGAAGATTCCGGTGCTGTCGCCCGTCTTCACTGCGGTGGGCAACGAAGACGGCAAGATGATCATCTACGTATGGGCGGCGTTCCCGCTTCCCGCGGTCGAGCCGTTCATCGTTTTCCCTGACCCGTAATCCAGTCGAGTTGAGTGGGCATCGATATGATGAAGCGTTTTCTGTCAGCGATAACCAGGCACTTTGTCCGAAGAGGGCAGACCGGTCAGGCGCTCGTTGTGCTGGCGATTGGGTTTATCGGGCTGCTTGGTTTTGTCGGCATCGTCACCGACGTATCGCTGCTGTTCATCCGCTACAGCACGATGCGGCGCGCGGTCGACGCGGCGTCGGTTGCGGCTGCGGGGCAGATGCGGCGCGTCATCGATGAGACTCCCACCGATGGAATCGCCCAGGATGAAGCGCAAAGCGTCGCCCAGCTCAGCCTTGCCGCGCGCGAGTTCATCGAGCTGTACGGCTTAAGCCCGACCGACGTGCTGGTCGAGACCTGCCGCTTCCAGCAGGTCCCGCGCGATGCGGTGACCGAGGCGCCATTGGACCGGGACGGGACGGCGCTGTTCAATTCTGACGGGACGCCCAACCTCGCCGCGAACCAGGACGATGTGCGGCGCTATCGCGAATTGTGCACCGAAGATGAATTGAAAGTCGTGCGTGTGACGGCGCAGATCGAAGCGCCGACCATCTTCATGCGGCTGCTGGGCTACGACACGATCACCCTGACTGAGTCGGCGCTGTCGCAGACCGCCGTCATTGATGTCGTCCTGGTCTTCGACGTTTCGGAGTCCATGCTCAATGAAACGACCTACGATGACTGGGACATGATCCCGGAATACACGGGTGACGCCGGTCGAGACAGACTGGGCGTGCGCTATATGCCGCCCTACGTCAAAGCCTACGATTTTGGCGGCGAAAGCGATCCCGATGGCAATGCGCTCACCCCGGGCCGGTGCAACCCCTGGGAGATGATCCTTCTGAGCACGCAGGGTGGCGTGGATGGTTTGAACTCTTCAATCTATTCGGCACTTTCGGCTCCCGCCGATCCTGCTAACTGTGACCGGACCCTGGTCGATGGCGACGACGACGTTGGCTGGGCGATCTACGATCCGGTCGTCAAGTTCGAGCCGGGGGCGACGGCGGGGACGTGGCAGGCGTACACCGGCGCGGGGAGTTCTCCGGTCGGGCGTGAGGAGCCGCGCGAATTCTGCCGCGTCCGGGCGTATCCGAACTCCGTCATCGGCGGGCGCTCACCGGCGCAGGCGGATTTCCGCACCGAGCTGTACGGCTATTTCGGCACCAGCTACGCCGAGCAGTTCGGCGGAACATCAGCAGACGCCGATGACCCGTCGCTCAGCAAGAACTTCAGCGGCTTCGTGCCGCAGTACGATTATTTTGGCTGCTGTAACGACCCCGACGGCGATTTCAACTTCGATGATCTGGTCTGCCAGCCCTTCCGCGAAGCGCGCGATGCCGCCGAGGAATTTCTGGCGCGCCTCGATTTCCTGCGCGGCGACCGTGTGGCGTTCGTCACCTTCGACCGCTTTGCCACCATCATCGACCCGGACGGCAATGGGTTGCAGTCGGCGATGATCGAGACGGAATTCGACCTGTTCGATACGGATGGCACGACGCTGCTGCGCCGCGGGGCGAACAACGTGCTCAACGCGATGGTTGGCGTACGCGCCGAAGACTCCACCTACTACGACGCCGACAACGACGGACAGTGGGACAGCCTGCTCGATTACGGCACACCCAAGACCTATGATGGACTCGACGGTACGCTCATCGGCAATCTGAAAGACAATCCGGTGCGCGGCGCCTGTCCATTCGACTCGGCAAATCTTTGGAACTTCTGGACGCTGCACGATACACTGCCCGATGGTTCGGCGCGTCCCTACGATCAGATGCTCCTGACGGACATTCACTCAGTTCCGCACTGGTACACTGGTTCCACCAGCAAGCCTTCCGTCAGCTATGAGTTTCGCGGCTCCTGCCGAGGGACGAATATTGGCGGAGCGCTGCGCGCCGGCGCGGATGCGCTTTATGCCACCGCCCGCCGTGAAGGCGCAGTCTGGGTCATGGTGCTGCTGAGCGACGGTGCGGCAGGCGCGAGCGACCCGGTCACCCGCACCGGAGACTATGCCGGATTGTCTGAACCGCAGCCCTACAATCTGGTCGAAGTGAGCGGCAATTTCTACAACAACCCGCTCAACGCCTTGGGCAACAACAGCCCGCTGAATACGCCTGCCGATTATCCGCTGCCGAACGAAGCATACGGCGTTTATGGCGTGTGTCCTTATGGCTCTGATGCCGTCAATGGCGAACTGCTGATCGACACCGTTCCGCCTTACTGCATGGACCTGGAGCCATCTACCCGCACGCAGTGCGGCACGACGGCGGTGAATCCGGCGCTGCTGCGCATGGATGACTATCCGCTGAACTGCTATCAGTTTTACGACGTGGACGACTACGCCCGCGACTGGGCGGACTGGATCGGGCTGTCCGATCTCCCCGGCGCGGTCGTCGATGATGCGGGGACGTCGCGCCTTTCGGATCAGCTTCTGCCGACGATCTTCACCATCGGCTTCGGGCTGAACTACGATGCCGGGACCGCCGTCTCCTGCGGCGGTGACGCTGCCTGTATGCGTGGTACGACCCCGCGGACGAATAAGACACATCAGGAGATTCTGCGCCAGGATTATCTGGGCGAAGAGCTGCTGCGCTACATCGCCGATGTCGGCGACAACTTCCAGATCGATGCTGATTACTGGCAGGCGCAGATCAGCGGCAGAATCGGCAATGCGCCGCCCGACTGGGGCGCGCGTGGCGCCTGCGAAGAGACGACGCCGGTAAGCCCGGCGAATCCGGGTGGCACGTTCCAGCCGGTCGCGCCGCAGCAGGACTGCGGCAATTACTTCAACGCTTCAGGCGGCGCTGAGCTTGCCGAAGTGTTCCATGAAATCGCTTCGAGGATGTTTACGAGGCTGTCAGGATGACGCCGCGCTGCATTATGGCTGCGTCAGTGGGTCTAGTCTAGCGCCGGGGGAGCTATGGCAGAACAAGTCATTGAGGTACGTACACGTCGAAGAGGGCAGACTCTGGTGGAGTTTGCGCTCACTCTGCCGATACTGCTGATCTTGCTGTTCGGCGTGATCGAGTTCGGACGCATCTTTCAAGCCTGGGTGACGCTCCAGAACTCGGCGCGAGCGGCGGCGCGCCTGGCGGCGACCGGTCAGTACGATGAAGTGAAATATCAGCTGGATCTTCGCCTGTACGATCAGACCGATCCGGTCTACACAGGCGACCTGAATTCTATCGTGCCCTGCGCCAAGAATACGGGCGATATCGTGGTCGATCTGGCGCAGCGCGGCACAGCGACGACGATGACTCCCTATACCGGAGCGCGCGCCATCGAAGTCTTCGTGGGGGGCGTTGAAAGCCTGTACGCCTCCTATTATGGCGGCGACGACTGCGACCCCGGCGACACCGAAGATCAGAATCGCCGCAAAGACCTGGCACGCATCCTTTCCATCTACGATGAGGCGCGTCTCGGCGCAGCCGGCTTGGCGCTTGGACCGCAGCAGCTGCCCCTGCCGCCTGTGGGTGTTCCTGGGACTCTCGACGCCAGCTATCCCGACTTCGCGAACCTCCCCTGGTTCTATCCCTGGTATCGCCCGCTTCCGGGCGACCACGACAGCGACGCGCTGACGCCGCCCCAATACTATCGGCAGCGCTTCTCTGATGAACCGGGCTGGTTCGACGTGATGGTTTGCAGCAGCCGACCAAAGCTTCGCCAGGCGAACGAGCCGTCGGCGAACAATTATGCGCAGCGCTTCCGCTTCCCGCCTATCCTGAACCAGGGCGGTTTTGGCGCGAATACCGATCCCCGTGCACCTGTCTGCCTCCTGCGCGAATACCCCACCGCTGGGGGCGATCTGGAAGCGGACGGATGGACTGATAACGCCTACAAGGGCAGCGGTTCGATTGACGAAGGCGTGTCCTTCTGGGATGCCGGTGGCGCGGGAGATACCATCGCGGTGGTCGTGACCTTCAACCATCCGCTGGTGACCCCGCTGGGCTTGGCGCCGTTTGTCCCGCTTCAGGCGCGGCGCATCGCTGTCAATGAAGCCTTCCGCGCTCCCCAGCCGATTGATGCTTCCTACGAAACACCGACGGCTCCGGGCGTCAACACGGCGACCCCAACGGACACGGCGACCTATACGGATACGCCGAATCATTCGCCGACTCCAACAGACACCCCGTCGCCGACCACAACTGCTTCGGTGACGCCATCGCGGACGCCATCGCAGACGCCGGTGTTCCAGTGCAGCAACGTGACGGTTGGCAGCACCATCAACTATGTGAACCGAACGGTCACTTTCACGCTGACCAACAGCCTGCCGTACTCCGTCGAGCTTCGCCGCGTTCAGCTGGTCTGGCCCTCGATTGCGGGCTACCCTGACCTGTCGACTCAGCTGTTCCGGCTGGGGACGCCGGGTTCGGTCGTCTGGACTGGGTCCGATAACCCATCGCCGACCGATGTCGGCTACATCGTCACGGTTGGTTCCGGGACGCCGACGCCGATATCCGGGACGCCTGAGTATGACTTCGCGGTGGGTGCGAACCTGCTCATCCAGCCGGGCGCGAACGCCTTCCTGGTGCAGTTTGCCAACGCTCCGCTGGTGCTGAATCCGAGCGTGATGCCGCAGGTTGGTTTCAATGGCACGACGTTCTATTACGACGACCTGAACGGCACGACCGACTGCGCGACCGTCTTCAACGTGACGGTTCCAACCAACACGCCGGGACCGACACCAACGGCGACGAGCACGCCCGCCTGCGAACCGGATCTGGTCAGCGTGTCGTCGGTCATCTTCCAGAATCTCGACATCGTTCGCTTCGACATCACCAACAACCGTGTGCTCAGCCCGGCGACCGTGCTCGGCTTCGGACTGGAGTGGTCCGCTGCTGATACACGCGCTCCGGCGATGACGCTGGCGCAGGTCTGGGGGCTTGGCGCTGCACCGGGCGACTCCAGCAGCGTGCAGATGTGGGCGGGACCGGATACCGCCGCCGATACAACCAGCGGCAGCGCCACATCGGGCGTGTCGCCGATTGAGGGGACGTGGCTCAGCGTGATCACCATCCCGCCGGGCGCGACGGAATCGCTCTTCTTCATCTTCAGTGGCGGCGCGGGCAATACGGTGGCGGTCGATTTCGGATCGCTTCCGCAGGATTTCGACGGCAGTGTCTTCTACATTGACGCGCCGTCCTGCCCGACTCCGATTGTGACCGACGTTTCGACCGTCCAGCCGACGCCGACGAATACGGCGACCAGCACGACGACCAACACGCCGACGACCACGCTGACGCCGTCGCGCACGCCATCGCGCACGCCGACCCAGACGTACACGCCGTCGCAGACGCCGACGACCACCTTGACGCCGTCGCGCACGCCATCGCGGACGCCAACAATCACGAGGACGCCGTCGAACACGCCGACGATCACGCCGTCGCGCACGCCAACGATCACCCGGACGCCGTCGCGGACGCCGACACGGACCAACACGCCGACGATCACGGCGACGCCGTCACGGACCAACACGCCGACGATCACCAATACGCCGACGAATACACCGTCGAACACGCCATCGCGGACGCCGACGATCACCAATACGCCGTCGAATACGCCGACGCGGACCAACACGCCGACGATCACCAATACGCCATCGCGGACGCCGACGAATACGCCATCGCGGACGCCGACGATCACCAATACGCCGACGTTCACCCCGTCGAACACGGCGTCGCGGACGCCGACGATCACCAACACGCCGACGAACACGCCGTCGCGGACGCCGTCGCGAACGCCGACGCAGACCTTCACGCCGTCGAACACGCCGACGACCACGCATACGCCGTCGAATACGCCGTCGCCGACACCGTCGCGGACCAACACGCCGACGCCATCGCCGACACGGACGCCGACGAACACGCTGCCGCCGCTTCCGACGGACAGCGGCGCGGGCGGCTAGCCAGAGGAACAGCCTCACTCCTGTGCTCCAGGGGTGAGGTTGAGTCACCATCAAGCGGAGGGGGGAGTCGCCAGAACGACTCCCCCCTCTGTTGTTTTTACGGGGTACAATCGCGGACAGATGATACGAAATGATGCGGGCATGGCGGCGATCCAAATCGGTTTGGCAGATGATCACCCCCTCATCCTGAAGGTGCTGCGGCAGGAACTGACGCGGGCGCTGGATGTGACTATCCTATGGGAAACCGGGGAGCCTGCGACGCTGCCCCGGCTGGTTCAGCAGTTTCCGCCGGATGTGCTGGTCCTCGATCTGGCGTTTGCCGGCGCAGCGTTCGACCCGGCAAGCTTCGTCCGCGAGACGCTCGCCCGCTCACCTCAGATGAAGATCCTGATCTTCACCGCCTATGACGATCCGGTCTGGATCGACGATCTGCTCGACGCCGGAGCGCACGGCTACGTTGTGAAAAGCGACGACTTCTCGCTGCATATGGTCGATGCCGTGCGTGCCGTCGCCCAGGGACGCCCATTCCTGTCGCAGACGGCGATCCTGGGCATGACGCAGGCGCGCCGCCAGCGCCGCCTGACCGATCGCGAACGCGCTATTCTGCGGCTGGCGGCGAGCGGTCACGATAACCAGGCGACGGCAGCAGCGCTGGGCATTTCTCACGGCACGGTGCGCAATCACTGGTCGAACATCTACGCCAAGCTCAATGTTGATCATCGCGAAGGTGCACTGCGCGCCGCCGAAGCGCTGCGCGAACTTCCGCGCGCTGATGCCCATGTGCGCCACGAACTGCGCACGCCGCTGCATACGCTCATGGGGCTGGCGCGTCTGCTGGCGGGACGGCTGGAACGGCAGGGCAGGCTGGAACAGGCGGACGCCGAGGAGCTGATCGAGCAGATTATCGCCGAGGCGGAGCGTGTGGACCGCCTGATCGATGAGGTCACACGATGAGCCTGATCCTCTACGTCGAGGATCATCCCCCGGCGCGCTTCCTGATGGAGGCGATCATTCGCGATCTGACTCCGCACCGGCTGGTGACTGCCGCATCATGCGCCGAAGCGCGCCAGCGCGCAGCGAGCGATCCACCGGATGTCTACATCATAGACCTCGACCTGCCGGATGGCGACGGCTACAGTCTGGCGAAGGATCTTCGCGCCCTGCACGAGGCTCCGACGATCATCACCTCCGCTTTCGACCAAACCTGCGCGCTGCGACAGACGGGTTTCGAATTCATCTATCTGAGAAAGCCCCTGGACCCCGACGATGTGGCGCGAACTCTTCAGCGGGCTGCTTCCGGACAAAGATAACCTCCTCCCACCACCGGTCCAGGCGACGGCGCAGGCGCAGATCGACCGCTACTGGCGCACGCGCGGCTGGCAGCTCGTGCTGGGCGAGGTCGTCCTGTGGGCGGCGGCGGTCTTTCAGGACGTGCCGCATCCCTGGGCATATGGCATTCTGGCAGGCGCTGTGGCGTTCATCTATGGGGTGGGGTGGTTTGGCGGCGCATCACTGTTCTGGATGATCTCTCTCGTCGCCGTTTTTGGCTTGCAGGGGATGGTCATCTTGGGGCTGGGACCGGTGACGGCGCTGACCACGCTCATCCCCTACACGATCAGCGGCATGCTGTATTCGGGACGGCAGCGCGGTTTTGTGCAGGTCCTGTGCATCGCTGCCTTCTGGGTCAACCTCGTGTTCGAGGTGCTGCCCGGCGCGCCCCGGCTGGAACCCAGCCGCTCCATCCTGGTGAGTTACGACATCCTGCTCGCCGCCTACACCTTCCAGACGCTCCGCTTTCTCAGTCATCTGTCCATCGACATCAGCACAGCGCACGTCGCAGAAGAAGTGCGTCAGCAGAGCCATCGCTTCCTGGCGCGCGTCAGCCACGAACTGCGGACGCCGCTGAATTCGGTGCTGGGTTTTGCCAAACTGCTGCGCCGCAGCGCATCGGCAGAACCTCAGCGCGCCTATCTGGAACAGATCATCGGCGAGGGAGAGCATCTCGACCGGCTGGTGGGCGATCTGCTGGACAGCGCGCGCCTGAGTTCAGGAAGCCTGTCGTTGAACTATGCGCGTTGTTCGATCAACGCCCTGTGCGCACAGGCGGCGGATGAGGCGCGGCAGATGCTCCACGCCGGAGTACGGCTGGAGACGGAGTTCGATCCCGCCCTGATCGAGATCGACGGCGATCCGCTGCGACTGCGACAGGCGATCAGCAACCTGGCGACCAATGCTGCCAAGTATACGCGGCAGGGGCAGATCACGATTCGCACCGTGCTGCGCGAAGATCACGCGCGCATCGAAGTGCAGGACACCGGCACAGGCATCGCCGAATCCCAGGCGCATCTGGTGTTCCTGCCATTCGTTCGGTTGTCGACCGATTCCCCCGGCGCAGGATTGGGACTGGCGATCGCCCTGGAGATCGCTCGTCTGCACGGCGGTGACATCCATCTGAGCAGTCAGCCTGGTATTGGCTCAACCTTCACGCTCGACCTTCCGGTGAACCGCACATCCTGAGTCTCACCTCTGGACATTTGTCATGGAGGCGACGTACGCAGCGCCTACTCCATCCGTCCGGCGTTCCTTCTATGCTGAAGGCAGAGGATGCGCGTATAGGAGGCGCTTTCATGGAACGCTCACGGTGGACTCTGGCGCTGACGACCTACGCCGGCAGCGCCCTGCTGGTGATCTCTCTGCTGTTTCTGGGGAAGGATCTGCAGACGGATTCCTTTCTGGTTCGCGTCACCGCCGCCATCAGTATGCCCGCGACGCTGTTGGGGTTAAGCGTGCTTTCGCGCCGGGCAGGCAATGCGCCCCTGGTGACCGGCGCGCTTTCGACGGCTGCCGCCTGGCTGGTGGGCGTGGCGCTGGTTCAGCTTCTCGACCTCCGCTCGGCGCTTTCTGACGGCTGGTCGAACGCCTTCTGGTTGTTCGCCTCGCTGATCGCTGCTGTAGCGGTGACAATCGTTGGAGGGCGCACGCGAAATCTCCTGATCGCGCCGATGATCCTGCTCCTTCAGTTGAACTTCGCTGCCGCCGCCATCAGCACATTTCCGGCGCTGGCACAGCCTTACCTGACGGCGCTTGGCATCCCATGCGCCGCTGCCGTGTGGCTGCTGTTTCCCCATGCCACGCCATTCTGGCGTCGGGTCTATCGTACAGGCGCTTTTCTGCTTCTGATGGCGGTTTCGGCACAAATGCTGCTTCTGGCGACGGATTTCCCGGCGGCGGCGATCCTGACCTGGCTTGCCGCATCAGCGCTGATCGCTATTCTGGGGGTTGTGACCCGCTTGAGAGTACTGGCGCATCTCTCCGCCTGGGGCTTCGCCGGTGTGTGGACATTTGCGCACCGCACCTGGGTCGGCAGCCCAGAAACGTTTGCCCTTTGGATCATCCTGCCGGCGGCGCTGGCGGTGCTGATAGGTCAGGTAACCCGCTCCGGCGGAGGGAAGGGCAAAAAAGTCCAGGGCATGCTGGGGGCAATGTTTCGCTGGACGACAGCCGATGTTTCCGTCGGTCTGAGCATCGTCAGCCTGCTCGCCACCGCTGCCAATCTGGCGACGATGGATCACGCCGCCCTGACGCTGACACTGCTGGCGCTGACGGCGCTGTGGCTGGCGCAGGGCATCGTCTATCGTCTGCCGATCTTCGCCCACCTGGCGCTCTACGTCGCACCATTCCCGCTGAGCATGGGGCTGATTAGCAGTAACCTCATTTTCACATCTCTGCCGATACTTGGTCTTGTCTGGCAGGCGGTCGGCGTCTTGCTGCTGGTCATCGGTCACGCTATGACGCGACTCCGCACGGGGGTGCGCGCTCCGTTTTTCGTCGTGGGATACGCGCTGATCGGTGCCGGGCTGGCGCTCGCCGATGAGCGGACGATGCCGCTCCATCTAGGGATCGCCGTGCTGGCAAGCCTGATCAGCGCGGCGCTCGTCCTGCTTGGGAAACATCCGCTCTGGGACGGCTTCGCCGCCTGGATTGCGCCGCCGGCACGGCGACCTTATGCGCACCGCGTGATTCGCAGCGCCTTCCTGCTCCTTGGGGCGTGGCTCGCCGCCATCTGGTTTCAGATCATCCTCGGCGCGCTGGGACTGCCCGCCCAGCGTCAGGGGCTGGGTCTTGTCCTGATCTCGAGCGCCTGGTTCATGGTAGGGTGGTTGCTGGATCGCATCCCGGATGTCGCCGGGTGGACGGTACACTCGGCGGGCTGGTTACTCTGGGGGATTGGGCTGCTGCAAGTATTCTTCGCGCCGAGCGAAGCGGTGATCGCCGCCATATTCGGGCTGGGGATCAGCGCCGAACAGCTTTTCCGCACCGGACGCGGCTACTGGCTGCCGGTCGCTCTGATGCAGACCGCGTTTGTGGTGCTGCAAGCTAGCCGACTGCTCAGCCTGCCGCCCGCCACACTGCTCGGACTGCTCTCCATCGGTATCGTCGCCCTGGCGCTGGCGCGTCAGCAGAAAGGGTCACCCCGGCCCGTTGTCATCGCTGGGACGCTGATCGCTGTCGCAGCTGTGCACCTCTTCGGTCCCAGCGGTGGATTTGCCTATGTGAATCAGATCGCCAAAGTACTTTTTCTGGCGAGTCTGGTCCTGATCGTTTTCCTCCGCGAACCGCTCTGGCGGTTGGGCGCAGTTGTCGTCATCTGGTGTGCCTGGTGGCTGACGCTCTATGGGGTGAAGCTGGATGGCGTGGCGCTGCAAAACATCCCGGTTGCGCTGACGCTCTTGCTGATCGCCCATTTCGATCAGGCGGGAAGGGCTTCACTTGAGACACTGGCGATTGGGCTACTGGCGTACGTGACCGCTGCTCAATCCGCTGTGACCCCGGCGGACGCACCATCTGCCGACCGCGCGTTGATCTGGCTCACTGGCGGAGCGGCTGCGGTTGGTTTGGCGCTGCATGGGACGATCTTCCACCGCCGGCGCACTTTCCTGTCGGGCACCATCGTGCTGCTCTTCGGTATTCTGTTCCTGACGGCGCGCCTCAACCCCTGGCTGATCCCTCTGGCTGGCGGCGTGCTGCTGCTGACGGCGTCGCGGATTGTAGAGACACAGCGCGATGCCGCTGCTGCACGAATCGCTCAGATGACGACCGCCTGGCGGGGATGGCGTTGAGCACAGCGGCAGGACTACACGTCGATGCCAGCCCGCCGCAGTTTCGCCTCCAATTCCCGGCGCGTCTCCCTGAAGGACTCTTCCAGATAGGGGAAAGCCAGCCAGGCGGTCATCAACCCGAAAACTGCTCCGG
Source organism: Anaerolineae bacterium (assembly GCA_016789005.1). Taxonomy (GTDB): domain Bacteria; phylum Chloroflexota; class Anaerolineae; order Aggregatilineales; family Phototrophicaceae; genus Flexifilum. The sequence continues at coordinate 88,316 of JAEURA010000254.1, read as the reverse complement.
TGATGATGCGGAATGCCGGTGTAGTCTCGCGCGGTTCCCACAGCGAAATCGGGGGATAGCCTAGGAGCTGACTGAAGCCATCGATGGCGATGGGCAGCCCGCCGGCGAAGATGTAGAGCAGCAGAGGAATCGGACGCAGGCGACGCCGGATGAACGGACGGCTGTAGATCAACCCGCCGGCGAACATCGCGGCGTACAGCGCCAGGTCGCGCTGGCAGAGCGTGGTCTTGTAACCCATTTGCGGGCTGCCGAAGAAATCCTTGGAGGCAAACTGAAGATCGAACGTCCACTCCCTGGGATCGAACGCCCCGATGCTGTCGTATCGGCTCTGCGGACGCGCGATCCAGTTCTTTAGCGCGTCGTCGAACTCCGGCGAGTCTGCGACATACACCTCGTAGGGCGTCAGATCGGTCCCGGCAATCTCACGGGGATAGGCGGCTTGATCGCCAAACAGGAAGACGGACCGGAAGGCAAACTGATGGCAGAAGGGACCGTAGACGAAGTACAGCACCCGCGCCGGACCTGCCAGCCCGAAGTGCATCAAAGTCGGCGCAACCCAGGGCAGGGCGGCGTAGATGCCGAGGACGATCAGGGCGACGCGCAGCCAATGCCGCGACAGCCAGAGCAGCCAGAGGTTCAGGCGCAGCGCGGCGCTGCGGCGTTCAGATGTTGGCGTCGTCATACGAGCGGCGTATCCTTTGTCGCGTCGTCCGGCATGTCCGTCAGCCTCTTCAGCGGATCAGCGGAAGCAGCGCTCCTGTGAACGCCGCCGCATCCGCCGCGCCGAAGAATATCTGTCGAATTGTACCATCAGGCGCGATCACATAGGTTGACGGCTGACCCCGCAGGGCGTAAAGACGGGCGACGCTGCCGGCAGGATCGAGCACCAGGTCGAAAGTCAGGCGGTGCGCCTTCGCCCAGGCGCTGACCGCCGATGCGGACTCTCCGAGGTTGACGCCGACCACGACGACGGACGGGTGGGTCTCGTGGATACGCTGAAGCTCCACCATTTCGAGGACGCACGGCGCGCACCAGGTCGCCCAGAAGTTCAGCAGGACGGGTTGCCCCAGCAGTCGTGCCGAGTCGATGCTGCCGTCTAGCGTCGCCGCCTGAAAAGGAGGAGCCAGGGAGCCGATTTCCGGCGCTACGAGCAGACCGCCGCTCCGAGAGACTCCGGTGTAAAACGCCCGCTCTGGCAGTCCTGAGCTGACGATCACCAGCAGCGCGATGAGCCAGCTTACGAGGGATCCCAGCAGCAGCAGCGGCTTGCGCATAGGCGTGTCGTTACGAGAGCGCTTCGTCAAGGAGCGCCTGAATCTGCCCTCTGGTCAGCGGACCATAATGGATTCCCCGAATGACGCCCGTGCGGTCGATCACAAATGTACTCGGATACGCCTGAATGCCGTAGGCATCCTGAATGCTGCCTGCCTCGTCCATCAGCAGCGGGAAGGTCAGGCTTCGTTCCAGCCGGAAACCAGCGACGTCTTCAAGCGTCTCGCGATTGTTGACCCCGACCACGAGCACCTGGCGTTCCGAATACATCTCGTAGGTCCGTTGCAGCTCCGGCATTTCGATGCGGCAGGGTCCGCACCAGGTCGCCCAGAAGTTGAGGAGCACCGTCTGACCGCGCACATCTTCCAAGGTAAAGGGCTGTCCTGAATCGTCGAGAGCGCTGAACAGCGGCGCAAGACTGCCGATGGCGGTGCCAGTTTGCTGCGGAAGCGCCGCTGAGGGATCGGCAGATGGGATACTGCCCGCCAGGTCGGTGATACTGACGACTTCCAGCGGCGCGGCGGTGTCGCTGCTGGTACCGTCAACCGGATCGGTTTCAGCCGCTTGCGCGGCGCTTGCGCAGCTCACGAACCCCCCGAAGTTCAAGCGTCCTTCGTAGAGATCAACTGCGCACTCCTCCAGACGATAGGAGAAATCGGCGAACTGATTGGCGAAATTCTGACTCAGCGATTGCAGCTGCCCGCTTGCCACCAGGATGCCGATCACAACCAGGAAAGTGCCTGCCGCCAGCTCAATGGCGTGCAGATAGCGCTGCAATCGGCGCAGTATGCCCTGGGCGCTGTCAAGCATGAGCGCCGCGAGTATGAAGGGGATGCCGAGACCGAGCGAGTAAGCGGCGAGCTGACTGCCAGCCTGACCCACATCGCCGCCGGCGGCAGCCATCGTCAGAATAGTCCCGTAGATCGGTCCGATGCAGGGCGTCCACCCGGCGGAGAAGACGACACCCATCACCAACGAACTCAGGTAGCTTTGCTGACCCTGCGCCACCATCTGCCGGCGCGTGTCGGTATACAGCCAAGCCTGAACCTTCCCAATGGCGGCGGTCCAAAACGTCCCAGGCTCAGTGAATGCGCCGGAGAGCACCAGCCACACCGTCAACAGCGCCGCGACGGGCAGTGCTGGCAGCCAGTCTTCGAAGATCCAGAGGGTCAGAAAGCTGAGCACGGCAATGATCGCGATACCGATGATGGGAGTATTCAGCGATTTCGGGCGTTTTAGAATTACCGTGAACAGGCGATTAATGACGCCCATGAAGTGCAGCCCGAAGAAGATGATCAGCACCCCACCGGCACGGCTGATGATGCCGGTGACGGCGCTGACGTTCTGCCTGCCGATGACCGATACGAAGGCAGTGCTGAGCAGCCCGATGCTGACGAACACCAGCGAAAAACCGGCGACGAAAGCGAGGCTGTGCAGGAGCGTGCTGAAACGTGCGCCAAGCGAAGGTTTCAGCACGGCTGTTCCGCCAGACGTGGTCTGAGCCGCGACGGTGTACGCTACCCGACCACCCATGTAGCCGATATATGCCGGGACGAGAGGGAGTACGCAGGGCGACAGGAACGACGCCAGACCCGCGATGAATGCCAGTGCTAATGTGACTTCCATAATGACCTGCTGCTCTTGCTACGCCTGATCGTATATCGAGTGTAGCGGCAATTGATTAACGAACGATGACGCGACGAAGGCGTCCGAACCACGCCCGCGCGATCTGTACAGGAAGTTGAATATCCAGCCCGTCCAGTGCAGCGCCGAATTGATTATGCCAATAGACGCCGCCGAGGCTCAGTTCATTACCTGCGCGCTGAACATAGGGGACTCCGAGTCGGGTGTGTCCGGCTGCCTCAATGGTTGTCCCTGGCTGGTACAGCGTGACCGGATATTCGCCGGGAACCAGCGCTCGTCCCAGCGCCACGTCGGCGCACAGGCGTGCAGCTCCGGCTTCCCACAATTCGGCGCGGCGCAGAGCAGCATCGACGATCAGATCCGCGTCGGCAGTCGTGCGCCAGCCAATCGCGGACCACAGCGTATTCCGCGACCAACCAATCACTCTGTCGTGTTCGTCGGCGATGGCGACCCAGGCATCGCACGCCGCCCTCGGTGCGAGGCGGTCGAGGACTCGCATCACGCCGCCATGACCGATCTTTTCGATGAGTGGCGCAGAGTCGCACGCCCAGGCGCGCACTGCCGCTGCTGCACCGACCACCGCCGCCCAGTGGGGAGTATCGTGCATCTCCAGCAACGCAGTCACCAGCATCGGTTGAGCATCATGCGCGGCAATGAATCCTTCGGACGACTGCATCCACCGCCCGACTGCCGCCTGAACGTCGAAGATCTCGTCTTCCCACAGGTACTTTACGACCGGTGACTCAGGGGAAGGCATTTCTCGAACCGGGGCGGTGTGCAGCGCGCGCGCCTGAAAGCTCTTCAGGTCTGCATCGCTTGCCGTCGGACCCGTCGGCGAAAATGCCAGGGCGAATCCACCGACGGCAGCTGCCGCAGAGCCGCCGAAAATCCTTAGAAAGTCGCGACGCGAGAGGGTCATGGGACGGTAACGTTCCTGACTATCGAACGAGGTGCGCCACCCTGCGCCGGACAGAGACGCAGGCGAACGGTATGGTTCCCTGTGTGGGGCGGCGTCCAGACGACATTCCAGTCTACCGCCGACACGCCGCCATCGTCCGTCAGCACTGGGGCGATGCTAAGCGGCATCCATCCGCCGTCACCGATACTCATCTGAATCTCGCTGAATCCGCCCAGGGCGAACGCCGTTCCACTCAAACGCAGACGGTCCCCCTCCGGCGCAGAACGAAAAGAGCTTGTCGCCTGAAGCCGCCCGTCGAGTGACGCCCCACGTTCTTCCCACATGCCACCGACTGGCGCAGCGATCATCTCGATCCGTTCGAGCCATTTTGCCTGCTTGTAGCCACAGCACCCCGGAACCACAAGGCGCGCGGGACATCCATCATCCGGGGAAGGAGGCACGTCAATCGGTTCGAGCGCCAGCACAGCCCGATCAAGCATCTCGCGCGGAAGGAGGCTCGTGAAACCGTCGGCACAGTGCAGGCGGGCGAAATGTGCCGCCGGGGCGATCTGCACTGAAGAGAGAAGCGTGCTCAGAGGGACACCTCGCCAGACCGAAACTCTGACTTCCTGAGTGGGATGAGACTCTGCGCTGCACGCCACCAGCGCCGTGACCGACTGCCGGGGGAGCGTTGTGATCTCGGCATGCGACCAGATGGCGACGTGCTGTACCATCCCGATGATGGAGAAGGACCAGAACTGCGTCTGTACGATGGTCGGCGCACCAATGCGCTGGCGGATCGCCATCTTCAGTGGATGCGCGGTTCTAAGATGGGCTTGAGCGCGAAGAACTGAGGGGATGTGTGCACCGCCGGACGAAACCCGGCAGCGAACCGGCAGAGAGGGACCACCATGCCGCGCTTAGCGCTGCGCTGCGGCTTCGACGCATTTCGCGCCGCTGCTGCCGATGATCGCGCCGTGACGAATGCCGGCGGGGATTTCGATGCGGTCTCCGGCGCGCAGTTTGACTCTTTGGTTGCTGTCGGGGAGGGTGATTTCCAGCATCCCATCGACGACGTACATGATTTTGGAGAAACCGTGGCTGCGAACGGCATAGCGGTAATTCGGGCGGTTGTCCCAGGCATAAGGACGAAGCCCTTCATGCTGCATCTGGCGGGTGATGTTCGAAAGGGTAGGGTGCTGCCCTCCCGTCCATCGAACGACCCGCACAGTGTCTTGTTGAATTGCCATAGGATTACGACCTCGTAATTTTGTGGCACAGCAATAGGCATTGTAGCGCAGCGGCGAGTCTCTGCCAAGACCATTTCATCATCGCACGAGAGAAGGTCGCTTCGCCAGCGCCGATTGTCACAGACCCTCTAAGTTATTCGTCACAGATTCCTGTGGCGATGAGCGACTCCAGCAGGGCGTTTTCACCTGCGGCATCCTGGACTTCGCCATCCAGCCACGCCGATCGGAGGCGATCCAGCAGGATGCGGAAGCAGGGTCCAGGACGCAGCCCGCGCGCCTGCAAGGTGTTGCCATCGACTGCCGGACGAATGTTCCGCCAGCGGACGACGTGCTGCTCGATGTGGGTTCTTCCGGGGGTATCGCCGAACAAGAGCCAAGCAGCGCCCAGCGCTTCATCACTGATCCCCGACAACCGGCGGTCGAGTGCGCTGGGTCTCGCTTCGCGCTGGTGGAGGACATCCTGTGGATCGCGCAGGGCATTCAGCGCCAGCGCCGATTCGGTGAATGTCTTGCCGAACATCATCCGGTCGCAGATGCCGGCAGCAGTGCCGGGCGGCAGCGCGGCGAGAAAGAGCATCCAGCGCAGATCGTCGCGCCGGACCGATGCGAGTTCGGCGGGCAGCGGCATCTCCAGCAGGTGCAGCTTCGCAGGCAACGTCTCGTCCGGCACAAAATCGGGATGAATCGCCTTCAGGATGCCGCGTTCCTGCATCAGGACGAACGCCTCCACCGGTTCGGCTTCTTGCAGGATCAGGGTCAGTTCATTGCGGACTCGCTCCCCGCTGACCCGTCGCAGCATCGGCAGGGCGGTGTGCATCAGTTCGGCGGTGCGCCGCTCCAGCGTGAAGCCCAACCGCCGCTCGAAGCGCACGGCACGCAGAATACGTGTCGGATCATCGACGAAACTGAGATTGTGCAGGACGCGGATCAGTCGCGCATCAAGATCGGCTGAACCGCCGAAGTAATCCAGGAGGCTGCCCAGCGTCGGGCTGATCTGCACCGCCAGCGTGTTGATGGTGAAATCGCGCCGCGCCAGATCCAGCTTGATCGAACCGCTGTAGACGTTGGGCAGGGCGGTGGGACGTTCATAGAATTCGTTTCGCGAGGTGGCGAAGTCGATATGATCGGGCAGGTCTCCGCTCAGTCCCCCCAGGGGTAGTTTCAGATCCCGCAGCAGCCACTTCGCCGTGGCGAACGGGCGAAAGGGCGTCAAACCACCGCCGAATTCCGCCTTGAGCACCTGGGCGAAGGCGATGGCGTCGCCCTCGACGACGAAATCGATGTCCAGATTGGTTCGTCCCAACAGCAGATCGCGCACGACACCGCCGACCAGATAGACGTTCGATCCTCTGGCGCGCGCGGCGTCGCTGACGAGGGCGATTAATCGTGCGGCGCGCTGTCCAAGCACGCCTTCGATCAGACTGAGCGGGACCTGCTGCGGCGGAGTCGGCGTCTGGTTGGGATGGCTTTTCGCCCAGTGCTTGATCAGGTCTGTGCGGGTGACAATGCCGATCAGATCGCCGTTTTTGCTGACTACGGGGATTTGCCCCCAACCGCTCTCGACCATCTTCTGTTCAAGCAGGGCGACCGGCTCTTCCGGATGCAGGATTACCTCGCCGGCATTCATCACATCGCGCACTTGCAGCTCGCCCAGCCCATGCTCGACGGCGCGGTCCATGTCGCGCCGGGTCAGCAGCCCAATCACCCGTCCCGTCTCGACGACCGGGTAGCCTTCGTGTCCGATCCGTCGCAGCTTACTGACCATCGTGCTGAGTTCGGCGTCGGGATGTACAGTATGTACGCCCCGTGACATCAGATCGGAGACGCGCACCGATGGCTGAGTGCTGGTCAGAATCAGCCGCCACAGCGCATCGAGGGCATCGCCGAGGCTGTGGTCCTTAACCAGCGCGGCGGCGGCGCGAATGTGCCCCCCGCCGCCAAATGCCCTGGCGACCGCGCCGGCGTCGATAGCATCCTCGGTGGAGCGGCAGACCAGCTGGATCATGCCGGGCATTTCCACCAGCAAGAACACCGCCGCCGGGTCAAGCGCGTCGCGCAGGCGGTGCGCTACGGCGTTGATCTCTGGCATGACCACGCCGAGCGACGCTGTGCCCACCAGGATTGAATAGCCCTGCACCACGCGGGTTTCTGCCCGCTGCATGAGCACTTCCAGGAGCGCCTGCTGATCTTCAGTGAGCGGCGGCTCGAGGAAGCGGCGCACGTTGTCCAGCACCGCGCCGTTTTCGACCAGCCATGCCGCAGAGCGAATGTCGCGAGGCGTGGTCTGACCGTAGACGAGCGAACCGGTATCTTCGTAGATTCCGAGCGCCAACAGGGTCGCCTGAAGGCTTTCGAGAGGAAGCCCCGCTTCCTGGAGCGCTTCGACGAGCAGCGTGGTGGTTGCGCCGACCGGCTCGATCTGAACGGATTCATGATCGGCAAAACTGCGCGCCGCTGCGTGGTGATCGACGATGTGCACCGGCGTAGTCTCGCGCAGTCCTTTGAGCGTTGGCAGTTTCTGAGTGTCAACCAGCGTCACATGGCGGACACGGCGGCGCTTGATCTCTTCGCGCGTGATGAAAGGCAGACCGTTACCGTACAGAGTCAGGAAGGTATGCACATTCCGATTCAGCCGTTCCGGCAGGATCGCCAGCGCATCCGGCTTGAGCAGCGTGACCGCGAGCATAGCAGCAATCGCATCGAAGTCAGCATTCTCGTGGCACAGGACGACATGCATTTCGGTCTTCACGCTATTCCCCGATTCTGGGCAAGCCGGAGTCGTCAAAGCGAACATTCAGCCCGTCACGCACCCGTATGCTGATCGGGATCTGCACCAGGGTGATCCAGTCGTCTCCGACTCGCTGTGCTGTCCCCGCAGTGATTTCGCCGTGAACCAGACTCAACGATGAAACCGCGGATGGTTCGACAAGGCGTAGGTCAATGCCGTAAGGCTGCACGATCTGCGGCAGTCTCTCCGCGCCGGGCAGACGCGCTGTCAGCGTCAGCGGCAGTCCATCGGGGTAGCCCGCGTTGGCAAGCGCCGTTCGCAGTGACCCGGGCGATACCACTTCGCCCGGTGCAGCTGAGGTTGCAGGCACTGCGCCCAGGTTCGCCAGCGCAGTGGCGATGATGTGCGGTTGGAACGTCTGAACCACTAAGTTAGCGATCTGTGGTTCGTCCAGCGGCGGGGATTCCGTGTTCAAGTGCAGCCCGACGACCAGCGCCATCGACGCCGGCGACATCTCTGGCAGGCTTCCGAACGCCACCGCGATATCCACCTGCGCCAGATCGTCGACGCCGGGCTGAAACTGAACTGCACCGGCTGGCAGTTCTGATCTCCAGTAGGCAAACGCCTCCGGTGAAAAAGCATAACGCAGGCTGGGGATGACTGTCGCCGACGGTGGGGACGCAGTGGGCAGCAGCGCCGCCGGGAGCGGCGTTGCTGCTGACTCGCATCCCGCCAGAGCCAGCAGCAGCGCCGCAATACCCAGCGTGCTACGCATTGCCGGGCAGCCAGGGTCCGATGATATTGCGCTGCCACATGCTGATCGAGGTTGTAGCGTTGAAGAAGCTCAGCAGTGAAAAGGCGATGGCAGCACTGCGATCATCGCGACCGCGCAGCAGGGTGAATAATCCGGGCATGATGACGACGAGCCATGCCATGTAGAGATAGTAGGTCAGAAGACGTTCCGGGCGCAGACCCTGAATCGTCATGACGACGCCAACGACCATCACCAGCGCCGCCATTATCGTAAGTGTCGCAACGGCGCCCCAGAAGTTGCCCGAAATGGTGTGGTTGCGCGCTGCCATCAACGCTGACCACACGCCCATAATGATCGAGAACAGGATGTGCGCGTTGAACAGGATGCCGTGAATGTCGTTCACAGTTTTTGCAGTCTTACCCCAGGAACGTCTGGATATACAAGGACTCGATCATCCATGCGGCGATGATGATGTTCAGCATGACAAGAGATTGCAGCTGCATCGCACCGCTGGCATCAACGACGACACCACCGCCGCCGCGCATATCGGTCTTGGTGCGGAAAAACATGCTGATCGGAATGCTCACCAGAACAACCAAGCCGAGCCAGAGCGGGAATACCCCCTGAACTGCGGCGGCGATCAGGCAGGTGAGCGCCAAACCAATGGCGAGGTACATCGCGCGCTTGGTATTCGCCTCACCCAGGACAATCGCCGTGTTGAAGAGTCCGGCAGCGCGATCCATATCGTAGTCGCGAAGCTGGTTGTAAAGCTGTCCGTAGACCGAGACAAGCGTAGCCGCCAGCGCGACGAACCAGACAATGCCGGGGCTGCTGTCATAGAGGAAATAGCCGGCGAGCAGCAGCAGTCCGCTGAGCATCAGCGAGTGGGACAGGATATCGGTGACGGGCCAGGCTTTAAGGCGCACGGGACGCCAGGAGTAAAGGTGCGAAAGCAGGATGGTGAGGACGCCGATGAGCAGCACCCAGACACCGCCCAGCGCGTAGAGGATCAGCGTGATCGCCGCGACGAGCCGGCATGCCGCATAACCGACACGCGCGCTGATGCGACCACTGGTGATGGGGTTGCGGGCAGCACGCGCCGGGTCAAGCGCATCGTCGGGCGCATCCTCGATGTCGTTGATCATGAAGGCATAGGCGACTGCCAGGATATTGGCGATAGTGACGGCTGCCAGCCGCAGGTCAAGATGAATACCGTGTGGACGAGCGGCGAGCAGTGCGCCGAGAAGCGTCAGGGGAACTACAAAAGGAATATACTCCTTCCATCGCGTGAGCTGAATGAGACCGAAGAATGAGTCGGAATAGCCTCGCTGCTGCAATGGAATCCTCCATGCTGACCACTAAATGAGAACGAGATGAGCTTCAAACAAGAATAGCATAACTCGATTGCTTGTGTTACGGTGGTTTCTGTGGTGCAATATTTCGACGCGCTGCTGGCGTTCCGTTGAAATGCTTGAGGTCTGCTTTACCTGTGATGTTTAGTACGCTGCGAAATGCCCGATGGTTCCTTCTTATTGTCTTCGTACTGGCGGCGTGCAGCCTGGGACGCCTGGATGAGGCTGTCCCGCCGACTTCCACCGGTCTCCGCCTGGCACAGGCGAGTCTCGCTGCCGCCCCCACTCGTGACTTCCAGGCAGCCCCAAGCCGCATCCCTGAGCCGACTCCGACGTTGGCTGATGCCGACTGCACCCTCAGTGCCGGAGCACCGTCTGCTGCCCATATCGTCGAGGCACAGGTGAACTATGCCCGGCGGACGGTGGATGTTCAGCATGCCATACGCATAGTCAACCGCACTAACGATGCGTTCGAGGAGATATTGCTGAATATCGAGCCGAATCGCCTTCCCGGAGCCTTCACACTGGTTTCGGCAAACGCCAGCCAGCCGCTCGAGGTGGTGGAAATCGTCGGTCGCCGCATGACACTCGACCTGGTCGAGCCGCTGCTGCCGGGATGCGCCATCGAGGTCATTCTGTCTTACGGCTTAACGCCGCCGCAGATCTCGTCCGGGATCAGCGGACTGATCGGTTACTTCGGCTACAGCAATCGCCAGCTCAATCTGGGACACTGGCTGGCGACGCCCGCGGTATACCGCGGCGGCGGATGGGTCACACATGATGTCACGGTGATCGGCGAGCAGCTTGTGAGCGACATCGCCGACTGGGATGTAACACTGACGGTCAGTGATGCGCCGGACAATCTGGTGATGGCGGGTCCGGGTACAGTCACCCAGGAAGCGGATGGGCGCTGGCGCGTCATGCTCGAAGCCAGCCGGGACTTCGTCGTCAGCTTCAGCCCCTTCTTCCGTAGGACTGCGACGTTTACTGAACAGGGCGTCGAAGTTGAGATTTTCACGTTCGACAACGCGGTGGTCAATACCCCCGCAGGTCCGGTCGATGGCGCGCAGCAGGCGCTCGAGGCAGCCATCCAAAGCCTGACGATGTATGCCGATCTCTATGGCGAGATGAGTCGCAATCGCTTCGTGATCGTACAGGGTGATTTTCCCGATGGCATGGAGTTCACTCAACTGGTGTTCGTCAGCGATCAATGGTTCCGCACCAACCCTGGAACAGCGGAGTCCTATCTGACGATCATCACCGTGCATGAGGCGGCCCATCAGTGGTGGTACGCGCGTGTCGGGAATGATCAAGCGCTGACGCCCTGGCTTGACGAAGCGCTGGCAACCTACAGCGAATATGTGTTTTACGAGGAATTCCACCCCGATCTGAAGGAATGGTGGTGGAATTACCGTGTGGCTTCGTTCGTCCCTTCCGGCTATGTCGGGAAACGAGTAGACAGCACCGTCTACGAGTTTGCGACCGTGCGCGAGTATATCAATGCCGTCTACCTGCGCGGCGCGCTGATGCTGCATGAACTCCGTGAAGCTCTGGGGACCGAGATCTTTTTTGACTGGGTGCGGCGATATAGCGAGGTTGGCGCCAACCGAATCGTCGACGCCGATCAGTTCTGGATGCTCCTGACCGATGAGCAGATGGAACTTATTCGTCCGATCCGGCAGGAATACTTCAACTCCCTCGAAGGGTGACCGCTTTCGTCGGCTTTATCACCTTTAAGGATTTTGCGAAGTGCCGCTTGGTACGGCATAATGAGTGTCCGATTGATTTTGTGGATGACTTATGTTTTCAGTTGGATTTGCTGCACTGCTGCGCACAACATTTGATGTTCCCTATGCAGAGCAGATGATCGCTGCGGCGCGCACCAGCCTGGAGTCGCACGGTTTTCGGTTGGTCGGCGGCGCTGATCCGGTGACGGATGCCGACGCGGCGATTCGCTGCGGGCATCAGCTTGCTGAGCTGGAGATCGATGCTGTTGTCGTCCTGCAAGCGACGTTTGCCGACAGCACGATGGTGCGCGCCATTGCCGAACAGATCGATGTGCCTCTGTTGCTGTGGGCGCTGCCTGAACCACACACCGGCGGGCGACTTCGTTTGAATTCCCTCTGTGGAATCAACCTGGGCGCGCACGCTCTGCGCCGCGCCGGGCTGCGCTATCACACCGCCTATGCCGATCCATCCGATCCAGCCGTGATCGCCCAACTCGATGCGCTGGTGCGGGCGAATCGCATTCGTCGTGCGCTGTCGTCTGCCCGGATTGGGGTGATCGGCGAACATCCCACAGGCTTCGACACCTGCCGTTACGATGCCGCCGAGCTTCGGGCACGTCTTGGTGTAGAAGTTGTGCCGGTGCCGCTGCGTGAGCGGGTTTTTGCCGACGCCCGCGCGGTCGATGCCGGCGCGGTCGATGCGCTGATGACCGAGATGCAGGGGCGTCTGCAGGGGATAACCGACGATGCGCCGACACGCGGCACGCTGGCGACCTACGCCGCACTGGAGAAGATCGCTGGGGAAGAAGCCCTGAACGGCTGCGCGGTGCGCTGCTGGCCCGAATTCTTCACAGAGTTGGGCTGTGCAGCGTGTGGCGCCATGTCGATGCTGACAGACAGCGGCATCCCCGCGTCATGCGAGGCGGATGTCAATGGGACGATCACCCAGGTCATCCTGGCGCAAGCCAGCGGTGAAGCGGCGTTTGGCAGCGACATCGTGTCGCTGGATTCTGCACGCGACGCGCTGGTGCTATGGCACTGTGGGCTGGCTCCGCTGTCGATGGCGGATAAGGCGGAACAGCCAAAGGCGACCCTCCACAGCAATCGGAGGCTGCCTCTGCTCATGGATTTTATGCTCAAGCCGGGAACCGTCACGGTGGCGCGTCTGAGCGAGGCAGGTGGGGAGATGCGGTTGGTCCTCGGTCGCGGCGAAATCATTCGCGGCGAGAAGCCGTTTTCCGGGACAACTGGCTTGATCCGTTTCGCGCGTCCGGCGCAAGAAGTTCTGGGGACAATTCTTGCTGAGGGCTTAGAACATCACATTGCCCTGACCTATGGCGATCACCTGCCCGCGCTGCTGGCGCTGGCGCAGATGCTCGAACTCCCTGTGTTAGAGTTATAGGAGGCATATCGGCTGCTTATTGAAAGGGGAGGACGCGATCCTCTGCGATCTCTCAGGATACTTAGGCATTCAAACTTCAAGGAGAAACTCGTGAAGAAACTGCTGACACTGGTAACACTGCTGGCGCTGATCGTGCTGGCGACCTCGGTCGCGGCGCAGGATGCCCCGGTCGAACTACGCATCACCTGGTATGACGACGGCAGCGAAGGCGCGGTGCTGCGCGATCTGCTCGACCGCTTCGAGGCGGAAAACCCGGATATCAAGGTAATTGTCGACACGGTGGCGTATCAGTCGATCCTTGAACAGCTGCCCCTGCAGGTGGAAGCCGGCGAAGGTCCCGATATGGCGCGCGTGACCAACTTCGACGCCTATAAGGGATTCTATCTCGATCTGCGCCCCCACGTTGCCGACGCCGCCTACTGGGATGCCAGCTTCGCTCCTTCCGTCCTGGCGGCACTGCGCACGGCGGATGATCCCGCTGACGCGCTGTTCGGCTTCCCGAATCAGTTCACGGTGACCGGTCCCTACATCAACCGCACGCTGTTCGAGCAGGCGGGCGTGGAAGTGCCGAGCGACACCATGGACGCGGTGACCTGGGAAGAGTGGACCGCGGCTGCTCAGGCTGTCGCCGAGGCGACCGAGACCCAGTATGCCATCGCGATGGATCGCAGCGGTCACCGCTTTGCCGGTCCGGCATTCAGCCAGGGCGCGATGCTGTTCAATGACGACGGCAGTATCACGATTGATACACCAGGCTTCCGCTCGATGGCGGACCTGCTGGTGCGCTGGCATCAGGAAAGCCTGACTCCCGCAGACGTCTGGGTTGGCGCGGGTGGGACCTACAGCCCCGGCCTGCCGTTCTTCGTGAACGGTCAGCTGGTCATGTACATGTCGGGCAGCTGGCAGATCGGCGCGCTGGTGCGCGATGTTGGCGATGCCTTCGACTGGCAGGCGGTTCCAAACCCGACCGGTCCTGGCGGCAGCACTGGCATGCCCGGCGGTACGATGATGGTCGCCTTCGCCGAAACCGAACACCCGGCTGAAGTGGCGCGCGTCATGGACTACCTGGTTCAGGTGGATACATTGAAGGAATTCACCGAGCGCACGCTGTTCATTCCGGCGCACCTCGGACTGGGTGAACTGAACTTCCAGACCGATTCGGCGGCTGCTCAGGCGGCGCTGGTCACTTTCGCCAACGAAGTGCCGAAGCTGAGCGAGCAGGCGTACCAGCTTCAGTTCGGCGGTCAGGCGTTTGCCATCAACAATCCCATTCGGGATCGTCTGACGCAGGTGATCACCGGCGAACTGACGATGGATGACGCTGTCGCGCGCATCCAGCAGGATGTCGATGATGCGCTGGCGGCGGCAGCTTCCAGCTAAGAATTCCAGCCCAGGGGCATGGCGCATGCCGTCATGCCCCTGCCTGTTTTCGAAACAGAGTTCCACACCCTGCGGCGCAGCTTGCCGTCTTGATGGTCCGCTGTACACCTATCCGTGATGGCAGCCTTTCTGGAGGATCCGGTGGCGATCAAGCGAATTTTGTCCCCCTTCAACTGGCTGCTTTCGACGGTCTACCATCTGATCATTGATCTGGTCGATCTCCTCATGCGCCCGCTGCAAAATATCCTGGGCGTGCGGGGCATGGCGTATGTCTTCATTCTGCCTAATCTCCTCGTCTTCGGCATCTTCATCCTTTTTCCGATGCTGCTGAACTTCTACTATGCCTTCACCGGCGGCACCGAGTTGTTTCCAGAGAACCGCCCCTTCGTAGGCATGGATAATCTCAATCAGCTGTTCACCTGCGAGGATTTCCTCAGTCCGAACTCTTGCAGGGAAGACCTCTTCTGGCGAGCGGTGCTCAATACCGGCGGCTACGTCATTTCGCAGGTGGCGCTGCTGGTCTTCATGGCGTTGATCACGGCGCTGTCGCTGAATCGCAACATACGCGGACGGGGATTCTTTCGAAGCGTCTTCTTCTACCCGGTACTGCTGTCACCGGTCGTGGTCGCGCTGATCTGGCGCTGGATTCTGCTTCAGGATGGCGTACTGAACGCCATTCTGGTGAGCCTGGGAGGCGAGCGAATCTCTTTTCTGCTCAACGCCCAATGGGCGCAGTTCTGGGTCATCATCATCAGCGTCTGGGCGCAGATGGGCTTCTTCACCTTGATCCTGCTGGCGGGCTTGCAGGCGATACCGACGGAGTTCTATGAAGCAGCGGGCATTGATGGGGCGACTGCCTGGCAGTCGTTCTGGAATGTCACTCTGCCGCTGCTGATGCCGAATCTGTTCGTGGTGCTGGTGCTCTCGCTCATCCGCGCCGTGCAGGTCTTCGATCAGGTCTTCAACTTCACCGGCGGTGGACCGGGGACGGCGACAACCTATATGGTGCAGTACGTCTATACGACCGGTTTTGCCAACCAGACGAAAGAATATGGCTTGGCGGCTGCCGCATCGCTGGTGATGGCAGCCTTCCTGCTGATCCTCACCGTGATTCAGCTTCGGCTTGGTCGCAGAGGCGAGATCTCCTAGGAGGCGAGGCGACGACATGCGAACAGTGCTGACCTTTCTGACGAACACACGCGGTAAGAAGCGCCTCTCTTTGAGCGACTGGCTGACCTACGGCTACCTGCTGCTTGGGACGTTCCTGATGTTTGGTCCCGTCATATGGCTGGTGATGTCGTCGTTCAAGACTCAGGCGGAGCTCATTCGTTTTCCACCGCGCCTGATGCCCTATCGGCAGGAGGTCGCGACGGTTGCCGGCTATGATGAACCGCTGGCACTGTACGATGTGACCCTGGAAGACGGCACGATACGGCATCTCGCCCAGGTTCGGCGGGTCGGCATCGAAGCGCAGATGGTCGATCCTGCCGCGCCAGAGGAGATCATCCGTGTGAACATCAATCAGCGCACGCCCGTCGAGACGATCTATTTTTCACTCGAAAACTATACGTTGGGGACTGAACGGTTCAACTTCTGGGTGTATCTGGGCAACAGCGTCGTCGTCACCGTCGCGGCGACTGCGCTCACGCTGCTGATCAACAGCATGGCGGCGTTTGCCCTCAGCAAGTACCAGTTTCCTGGTCGGGATGCTGTGTTGGTCACCACCATCGGCACGCTGCTCGTTCCGCTGTCCGTCATCCTGATCCCGGTCTTCCTCGTCCTTCAGGGTATGGGGATGCTCAACAATCTGTCTGGCGTCATCATCCCGGCGGCGGCGACACCGACGGGAGTCTTCCTGCTGCGTCAGTACATGCTCACCATCCCGGATGAACTGCTGGAATCGGCGCGTATCGACGGGGCGAGCGAGTGGCGAATCTACCTGCAAATCATCCTGCCGCTGGCGCGACCAGCGCTGGCAGTGCTGACGATCTTTTCGGTCATGTGGCGCTGGAATGACTTTTTGTGGCCGAAGATTGTGCTTTCCAAGAGCGAGCTGTTCACGCTTCAAGTGGGATTGGCGTCGTTTGGCGGCGAATTGCAAGTCCAGTGGGACCTGCTCCTGGCGATGACCGTCCTGACGCTGCTGCCGATCACCTTCATTTTCGCCTTCTTGCAGCGCTACATCACGAGCGGTATCGCCACAACCGGCATGAAATGATCTGCGAGGTGGTGAATGCTGTATCGTCTCTCAATGTGTTCCGGGTGAGGTATCCAGGTTGCGCGGCGTCCTGCTGATCATGCAGTCCGGCGGTTCGTCGCCGGTCATCAATGCGACCCTTGCCGGCGCGCTTGCCGAAGCTCAGCGCCACAATTGTTTCCACGCCGTCTACGGTGCGCGGCATGGCGTCGAAGGCGTGCTGAGCGAGACGCTCATCGATCTGTCTCGTGAAATCGACCTGAATGCGCTGGCGCGGACGCCGGCTGCTGCCCTGGGCGCAAGCCGCCACAAACTGCGTGATGAGGATTATGAGCGCCTGTTCGCGGCGCTCCGGGCGCACAACGTTCGTTTCGTCCTGCAGATCGGCGGCAACGGGTCGATGTTCGTCTGCCACCGCATTGCCCAGGCTGCCGAGGCGCTCAGCTATCCCCTGCTGGTCGCCGGCGCGCCCAAAACCATCGACAACGACATCGCCGGCACCGATCATTCGCCCGGCTATGGCAGCGCCGCGCGTTTTCTGGCGCTGGCAGCGCGCGACACCGGGCGCGATCTTGAGGCAATGGCGACCTTCGACTCCGTGAGCATCCTTGAAGCCATGGGACGCGACGCCGGATGGCTTGCTGCCTCGTCGGCGCTGTTAAGGCATGAACCGGAGGATGCCCCGCATCTGGTCTACGTGCCGGAAATCCCGTTTGAGGAAGATCGCTTTCTAGAGGCGGTGAGCGCGGTCTACTCGTGTCTGGGGCGCGTCTTCGTCGTCATCGCCGAGGGATTGCGCGACGCGGTAGGTGTGCCCATCGGACAGGAGGCGAACGTCGCCGTGGACAGCATGGGACGCCCGATCTTCACGCTGGGCGCTGGCGTCTCGGCGTACCTTGCCCGGCGGGTGCGCGAACGCCTCAGCCTGCAGGCACGAACGCTGCGCCCCGGTTTGATCGGACGCGCCTTGAGCGCCTGCCTGAGCGAGAGCGACGTGAGCGAAGCCTGGCAGGTTGGTGTCGAGGCGGTTCGGCATCTGGCGCAGGACCGCACGGATTTCATGGTGACGCTGGAGCGCCTTTCCAGCGCGCCATACCTGGTGCGCACGGGCACGATCCCGCTGGAGCAGGTCTTCAACCGGGAGAAACGGCTGCCGCGCGCCTACATGAACGAGGCTGGCACGATGGTGACGTCCGAATTCATCAGCTATGCCGCGCCGCTCATCGGCGAGACGCCGCCGCCTCTGGTCCGTTTGCCGCCTCGTTCGATTCCTAAGAAGCTGTTCTGATGACTGTGTGTCATTTGGCGTTTCCGACTGCACCACAACGAGGGCTGCCCGATCCGGCGGCTCAACAGGAGAGACGTTCATGAAAAAAGGTGCAAAACCGTATCACTTCGACCTGAAGGCATTCTTCCCCGATTACATCTTTGACCGAATCACCGGGGTGCGGGTGGACGATCCGGCGATCATCACCCGACAGGCGCAGTCGCGCAAACAGCGCCCGCAACTTGCGCCGCGCGGCAAGCTGACGATTCTCGCCGCCGATCATCCAGGGCGAGGGGTGACCAACATCGGCGGACAGCCGTTCGCGATGGGCGACCGCCAGCAGTACCTTGGGCGAATTCTGCGCGTGCTGCTGGCAACCGAATTTGACGGCTTCATGAGCACGCCCGACATGATCGACGAACTCCTGATCGTCGATTATCTGGTGCAGCAGGGTGGGGGACCCTCGTTTCTGGATGGTCGGGTCCTCATCGGGTGTATGCAGCGGGGCGGTGTCGCAGGCGTCGTCGGCGAGATCGATGATCGTTTTGGCGCATACAGCGCGGAAGCCATTGCTGAACAGCGGTTGGACGGCGGCAAGATGCTGCTGCGCTTTGATCCGAGCGATGAGCGGACGCTTGACACGGTGGATTACTGCGCGCGCGCCGTGACCGATCTCAATCGGCATCATCTGCCGTCCTTCGTCGAGCCGCTTCGCACCGAAAAAGCCGATGGCAGGTACGTCCTGAAAAACACGATGGAGGAACTGATCAAGCTGGTTGGCGTGTGCGCTTCCTTTGGCGATTCTTCACGGTACACCTGGCTCAAGCTGCCGTATTGTGAGGGGTTTGACCGTGTAGCCCAGGCGACGACGCTGCCGATCATCCTTCTGGGGGGACCTTCCGAGGAAGATCCCAGCATGATGTACGCCTCCTTCGCGTCCGGCGTGAAGGCACGTTCGAATGTGCGCGGTGTGATGGTTGGGCGCAACGTCACTTATCCCGGCAGGGAAGACCCGGCTGCTGTCGCCCACGCAGTACACGGCATCGTCTACCATTCGCTGAGCGCTGCTGATGCGCCGGCGGCTGCCGCTGCCCATCGCGACGCTCAGTTTGATGCGCTGACCCGCTATATCAAGCCTTAAGCCCTGAAGCAGAGAATCGATGGGCGGAATACCGATGTGACCGCCCGATAGCTGAGGAGAACCGCGAAAGACTATGAAGCCACCAAAGATCGTCATCATTGGCGCGGGCAGCGCAATTTTCGGTTTGGGAGCGCTGGCGCGGATCATTCGCCATCCGCGTTTGCGCGGCACGGAACTGGCACTGGTGGACATCAACGAAGAGGGATTGGCGTTGATGACCCGCCTGGCAGAGAAGATGAACCAGGCGTGGGGCGGACAGATGACGATCACCAGTTCCACCCGCCGGGAAGAAGTCCTGCCCGGCGCAAATTTCGTGATCGTGTCCATTCAGGTCGGACCTCGCGAAACGGTCTGGGAGATGGACTGGCAGATTCCGCTGCGCCATGGCGTGCGGCAGCCTTATGCCGAAAACGGCGGTCCAGGGGCGTTCTCGCACACAGCGCGCAACCTGCCGGTCATCCTGGATATTGCCCGTGACATGGAAAGGCTGTGCCCAGATGCCTGGTATCTCAACGTCACCAATCCGCTGATCCGCCTGAGCTATGCCGTCCACAAGTACACACGCATCAAGGTGCTGGGGTTGTGCCACCAACTGTTGTGGGGATACGCGATGGCGGCATACGTCCTTGCTGACCGCTGGAGTTTGGCAGTGCCGGCGCACTTCCACGTGCATACCGACGCCTCGAACATGCCCCGGTTCATCCCGGTGGCGCTGGCAGGGCTTGAACACCTCAACATTAAGGCTGCCGGCATCAATCACTTCTCGTGGGTCACCAGCATCACGGACCGCCATACGGGGGAGGACCTTTATCCGCTGCTGCGTGAACGCTGGTTCAGCGAGAAATACGCCGAGTTCGAACCGCTCACCCGCGACATGTTCCAGATCTTCGGCATGATGCCGACGGCGGGCGACAGCCACATGTGTGAGTACATCGCCTATACGCATGATCCGGTCACGCAGCCCTGGGTGAAGTATGACCTGAAATTGCAGAGCTGGGATGGGAACCGGAAGCGGCGCGCGGAGCGCTGGGCGCTGGCGCGGTCCATCGTCAACGGCGAAATGGCGGTGGAAGAACTGGCGAATCTGTCACGGTTCGCCATCCTTGAGGAGCCGATCCCTGAGATTATCGAGGCGCTTCACTGGGATACCGACTATTACAGCCACCAGCTCAATATCCCCAACAACGGCGGCTTGATCCCCAATCTTCCCAACGATGCCATCATCGAAGTGCCTGGTGTAGTCTCGGCAATGGGCATACAGGGGTTGAGTTTTCCGCCGCTGCCTCCGGCAATTGCCGAACTCTGCCGCCGTGAGCTGCACCGCACCGAGATCGTCGTCGAAGCAGCGGTGAAAGGGGACCGCTCCCTGGCGCTGCAAGCACTGCTGCTCGACCCAATGGTGACCGACATCGCCGTCGCGCGCGCTATGCTGGATGATCTGCTGGCAGAGTTCGCCGAGTATCTGCCGCAGTTCGCCTGAGGAAGTGCATGTGCCTGCCGTCACGGAAACAGCAGGCGTATGCCGATCAACAGGAGCAGCACCAGGACCACGCGGCGGAATACCGCCTCGTTGACGCGACTGCTGATGCGAAAACCCAGCGCCGTGCCGATGAATACGACTGGCAGCGTGACGACGTAGTAGCTGAGCACCGCCTCGGTCATGTGACCGGCGACGAGATGGGCGATGATGACGACGAGGCTGTTGACCATCAGCAGCAGCTGGAGGTTGGCGCGGAAGACGTCGGGACGCCATTCGCGAGCGGTCCCATAGACGACGAGCGGGGGACCTCCCGTATTGAACGCCCCGCTCAGCAGCCCTGATGCCAAGCCAAATACGAATCCCCAGCGAGGCGACTCGACGGGGGGCAGGCGGAAGCGCGCCAGACTGTAAAGCGAATAGACGATCAGGACGATGCCCAGGATGAACAGGATGACCTGTTCGTCCATCCGGGCGATTGCCAGTACGCCGACCGGGATGCCAGCCACCGCGCCGAGGATCAGACGCCAGAGGGAACGCGCTTCCAGCGCGTGCCAGTAGCGCCGGAGGATGATGATCTGGAGCGGCACGGCGGTGATCGCCATCAGGGTGCTGGCTTCGACCGGCGCGATCAGGCTGGTCAGGAAGGGCATGGCAACCAGAGCAACGCCGAACCCGGCGATGCTCTGGATGAGGATGGCGGCGAAAATGATCAGGGCGATGCTGACGTAAAGCATGACTATGCCTGAGCTCCGCGCGCTGTCCACTTACCGGACATCACGCATCCGTTTGTAAGCGTTGATCAGCCCGTTGGTAGAGGAATCGTGGCTGGTCACCGGAATCTCGCCTTTGAGTTCCGGTTCGATGGCTTTGGCGAGCTGTTTGCCGAGTTCGACACCCCACTGGTCGAAGGAATTGATCCGCCAGATCATCCCCTGGGTGAAGATTTTGTGTTCGTAAAGAGCGATGAGCGCGCCGAGCGTCTGTGGGGTCAGCCGTTCGAACAGGATGGAGTTCGAAGGCTTGTTGCCCTCGAAAGTCTTCGCCGCGACAAGGCGCTCAGGGGGATTCGGGTTGCCGGCGGCGATCAGCTCGGCGCGTGCTTCATCGGGCGTCTTGCCCTTCATTAACGCCTCGGTCTGGGCGAAGAAATTCGCCAGCAGGATTGGATGATGGTCACCCAGCGGGTTGAGCGTTTGCGCCGGAGCGAGGAAGTCACACGGGATGAGCTTGGTGCCCTGATGGATGAGCTGGTAGAAGGCGTGCTGCCCATTCGTCCCCGATTCGCCCCAGATCACCGGTCCAGTGCTGTAGTCGACGCGCTCGCCGGTCAGCGTGACGCTTTTCCCGTTGCTCTCCATATCGCCCTGCTGGAAATAGGCGGGAAAGCGTGAGAGATACTGGTCATAGGGGAGGATGGCGACAGTCTCCGCGCCGAAGAAATTGTTGTACCAGATGCCCAGCAGCGCCATGATGACCGGGATGTTCTGATCGAGGGGAGCCTGCCGAAAATGCTGATCGACACGGTGCGCGCCGCTGAGCAGCGCTTCGAAGTTGTCCATGCCGACCGCCAGCGCAATCGACAGCCCGATTGCCGACCAGAGGGAATAGCGTCCGCCGACCCAATCCCAGAATTCGAACATGTTCTGCGGATCAATGCCGAAGGCTCTGACCTTTTCGGTATTGGTGGAAAGGGCGGCGAAGTGTTTGGCGACTGCCGCCTCGTCGTGGGCGGCGCCCAGGAACCAGCGGCGCGCGCTGTGGGCGTTGGTCATCGTCTCCTGCGTCGTGAAGGTCTTGGAGGCGACGAGGAAGAGCGTCGTTTCGGGGCTGACCCGCTTCAGGACTTCGGCGATGTCCGTGCCATCGACGTTGGAGACGAAGTGCATGTGCAGATCGGGCTTGGCATAGTGCGCCAGCGCCAGCGTGACCATCTTCGGTCCCAGGTCAGAACCGCCGATGCCGATATTCACCACGTCGGTGATCGGCTTGCCGGTGTAGCCGCGCCATGACCCGGAACGCACCGCTTCGCTGAAGGTGCGCATCTTACCCAGGACACGGTTGACTTCCGGCATGACATCGACGCCATCGACCAGGATGGGGGTGCTGCTTCGGTTGCGCAGGGCGACATGCAGCACGGCGCGGTTCTCGGTAACGTTGATCTTTGACCCTGAGAACATGGCTTCGATGCGGGCAGGCAAGCCGGCTTCACGCGCCAGCTCGAGCAGCAGAGTCAGCGTTTCGGCGGTGATGCGGTTTTTGGAATAGTCGAAGAGCATATCCCCATAGCGAAGCGAGAAGTGCTCAAAGCGCTGCGGATCCTGTGCGAAGAGTTCGCGCATGTGGACGGCGCGCATCGCCTGATGATGTTCCTGCAAACGGTTCCAGATGGGCGAACTACTGAGCGCAGTCATGGAGTCTCTCCGGGGAACGGATGTCTTGATGCATGAGCATATTATCCCTCAGTTCGGGTGAAGATCGAATCTTTCGCCCATGCCCCACACGGTGGCGTCCGGTTTTCAACCCTTGACGGCGCCCAAAGACAGCCCACGCACGATGTAGCGCTGCACGAAAAGGGACAGGACGACCGGAAGCGTAATGGCGATCAACATGCGCGTCGCCAGATAACCGAAATGCACGCCTCGGACGGTGCTGGTGCTGGCGACCAGGAAGGTGTACGGTTTGGCATCCTTGGGAGCCATGACACTGGCGAAAAGATACTCGTTCCAGGCGAAGGCGAAGCAGATGATAGCCGCCGCCGTGATGGCAGGGGTCGCCAGAGGCAGCGCAACCCGCACGAAGATTTGTAGAGGGTTTGCGCCATCGACCAGTGCGGCTTCCTCGATTTCCTCCGGGAAGTCGGCGAAGAAATCACGCATGATCAGGATAGCGAAGGGCAGCGTGAACGTGGCATTGACGACGATCAACCCAGGAACCGTGTCAATCATCTGAAGCCGCTGAAGGACCAGGAAGAAGGGGATCAGCGTGGCAACAGGAGGAAGAAAACGCTGAGACAGAACCCACGACACGATGTTGCGGTTGCCGATGCCGAAGCGGAAGCGTGCCAGCGCGTAGCCGGTCAGTGTGCCCAGGACCGTCGCCACGATAGTTGCACCAACAGCGATGGCGATGCTGTTGCCGAGTGCCAGCGTTGTCTCACGCGCGCCCAAGCCGAGTTCTGCCGACCAGTTCTCCAGGCTCGGTTGGAACTGAAGGAACGGAATGATGGTCGGTTCCAGCGCCTCTCGCTGGGTTTTGAAAGAGGTGATGACCGCCCAGATGAATGGATAGAGGACCCAGATCACCGCTGCAATCACCGCTGCCCAGATAAAGATGCGCGTCAGCCGCGATTGTCCGATCGAAGTGACGTGTGATGGACGCAAGGCGGCTTCCTTGTTCGTAGTAGCCATTCAACCGGCTCCTTCGGCTCTATTCGAAACGGGCGCGCACGCGCCAGAAGTAAATGCTGCTGATGATAATCGACACGATTACGAGAATGTATGCCAGCGACGAGGCGTAACCCATGTCGAAGCTCCTGAGACCGGTGAGATACACGTAGTATGAGTAGGTTTGGGTCGCCGCCCCTGGTCCCCCGCCGAGCATGGAGAGGGGAATATCCAGAATTTTGAACGTTTCGACGAGGCGGAGCAGGGCAACTGTTCCCATCGCCGGCGCGATCAGCGGAAAGGTGATGCGGCGGAACATGATCCAACCGGAACCGGTATCGAGTCGGGCAGCTTCGTATAACTCCTCCGGGATGGACTGCATCGCTGCCAGGATGATGACGAAGACGAATGGCGTCCACTGCCAGGTATCCAGGATGAGGACTGCGGTCCGCGCCGACCAGGGATCGGTCATCCAGCGCACGCCCCCGCCTCCCAGACCTCGGATGATGGTGTTGATGGAACCACTGGTCTCGTTGAACAGGATTAACCCCATGAAGCCCAGGGCGATTGGCGCGGCGAACAACGGCATCGTCAGAATCGACCGGAAGATGCGCAGACCCGGAATGTCATGGTTGAACAGCCAAGCCATGAACGTCCCCAGTAGCAGAGTGGAGACGAGGCTGCCGGCGCTCAGGAAGATTGTGGCATTGACTGTGTCGCCGATGCGCAGATCACTGCTGATCGAGGCATAGTTATCGAAGCCGACGAAGTTCCAGGTTGCCCGCGTGAAGTTTCGCATGTTGGCATTGGTGAAGCTCAGATACAGCGAAAAAATGAGCGGGAAGATCGTGAAGACCAGAATCCAGATGACGCCCGGAAAGAGGAAAAAGTAGCGGGCACGATTCTTCTTGTACATCGCATCTCACCCATCAACGACTTTTCAAAACGAAATTGGGGAGAGGACAAGCGCCTCTCCCCAGTCCAGGATTTCTATTTCGCCAGCAGATATGGCAAACCGCGCTTATCCGCCTGGCGTGTAGCCGATGCCCGCCTGGTAGACGCTAAGCTGTTCAGCCCGTCCAAGGTCGTTGTTGACCTGGTCCCATTCCTGGGCGACGAGATCCAGAGCTTCCTGCGGCGGCAGTTCATCGATCATGGCTTGCCCCAGACGAGTATCCAGGATCGTCCACATCGTCTCCGTGCCGGGGATGCGCAGATAAGTCTGATAGATCGGGTGGCTGAAGAAATTGTCACCGTAACCGGTGATGTATTCGAGCGCATCGTCGGCGTTGTATCCTGCACTGACGTAATCTTCGACGCTCGCCGTGCCGGTGGGCGGGAACACGTCATAGGTCGCGCCGGGGTCAACGCCGGTCCAGCCGTAGTAGACGTTCCAGAAGTTGATCGGCTGCGAAGCCTGCATCGCCATAAAGTAGTAGGCAAGTTCCGGCGTATCGGTAAATGCCGACATGATCGGATACCACGAGCCGCCTGTCGTATTGCCGACGCAGTTGGGGTTTTCGGCGTCTTCCACGAAAGCGCCCGCCTCGCGGTCGTACCACACTTCAGAGCAGGGGATGCGCGCGCCGCCGAGCTTGCCCTGAATCACCGACCGGCTGGGGTCCTCCGCCAGGGAGCCGACATCGCCCCAGGAAAACGTGGCGATCGCATTGCCATTCAGGAAGTTCGCCCACGCTTCGGCGAGTTCCCAACCGAACTGCGCCGTCGAGCCAGTCGCTGCCAATTCCTTCAGGAATTCCAGCGCCTTGACGTGACCTGGCTGGTTGATCAAGGGCGTCAGATCGTCCGGGTCGAACCAATAGACGTTGTCGAACTTGGTGATCCTGCCGATGTCGTCACCATCAGCGGGCGTGATGGCGAAAGGCGCGGATAGGGACATGAAGTGGAACATGCCCTGACCGCCGGTGCGTAGGTGCAGGCTGATGCCATCATCAGGATCGCCATCGGCGTTCCAGTCTTTGCCGTTGAAGAAGCGGGTCACCGCCAGGAGTTCCTGCCAGGTGGTTGGCGGAACAGGCATGTCCATGCCGGTTTCCGCCTTGAAGGCTTCCTGCCATGTTGGGTCGGTGAGGATATCCTTGCGGTAGTAGAGCATCTGGGCGTCGCCGTCGTTCAGCGCGCCGTACCACTGTCCGTCCCATTTCATCAGGTTTGCCAGCGAGGGGAAGACAGCGTCGCGCTCCCAGGTCGGGAAACCTTCTTGTTCAAAGAAGGCGTCGATAGGCTGTACCCAACCGTTCACCACATAGTCGGCAAGGAACCACGCGCCGATGTTCATCACGTCGTAGCTGTTCTGGCTCGTCAGGAAGTCCGCCGAGGTCGTTGAATAGTATTGGGCTTGCGGAATTTCGACGATTTCGAGGGTTGCGCCGGTTGCCGCCTGGAAGGCTTCACGCCAGAAGTAGTAGGGACCAGAGATGCCGCCGCGTGCGCCCGCCTGCTGAACTGAGACCGTCAGAGTTTGTCCGGCGAAGCGGCTGGTGGCGTCGGGCAGATTGGCAGCGAGAAGGGCAGCCATGGCAGAGGCGCGTTCCTGATCGTCGGCTGCACCCGGAAAGAGTTCTTCGGCAGTTTTACCCATGAAGGTGTCCTGCGCGGCGACGATGCTAACACCGAGCGCCAGGACGAGGAGAAGGGCTAAGAGGCTCAAACACGTTGAACGTTTCACGTTTTCCTCCAGCTTGATGCCACAATGGCAAATTTTCACCATCACTGCCAGTTGAAGTCTGCGTCACCTCCTGATCTGCGCACAATGCAGAGCGCGCCGACATGTTAACGTTATCTCAATTATATGCATCTTCGGTTTTCGGGCAATAGATACGCCGAGGTGGTCCTCGCCCTTGCGTTGCACGCTTGCGTCATCCCCCAAATCCGAGGGGAAATTCCTTCTCCAGCCGCCTTCAGGCTTATAGTTGAATCAGTGTAATTGACCAGTGGAGCTAGGGAGCTGCCCCGCATAGCAAGACCCAGAAAGGCGCCCATCTTGAACAGCGGCAACGTGGTTATCCATGTGGAACGACTGACCAAGTACTACGGGAAGACACCGGCGGTTCACGACCTCGGGTTTGACATCTTTCGCGGCGAGATCTTCGGTTATCTTGGACCCAATGGCGCTGGCAAAACGACCACCATTCGGCTGCTCCTCGACCTGATACGCCCGACCGCCGGACACGCACAAATCCTTGGCATGGATGTTCATCGCCAGAGCGCCGCCGTGCACCGGCAGATCGGCAACCTTCCTGGTGAACTGGGCTTGTGGCGCAGCCTGACCGGCTGGGATGTTGTGGAGTATCTGGGCGGGCTGCGAGGCGATGTTCCGCGCGCCTACGCCGGCGAGCTTGCCGAACGACTGGCGCTCGATATGACCCGCAAGGTGGGCGATTACTCCTCTGGCATGAAGCGAAAACTGGGACTCCTCCAGGCATTGATGCACAAGCCGGCAGTGCTGATCCTCGACGAGCCGACGAACGGCTTGGATCCGCTTGTACAGCAGACGTTTCAGAAAATGATGCAGGAAGTGCGTGATGAAGGACGGACGGTGTTCATGTCGTCTCACGTCCTTCCGGAGGTCGAGCACATTTGTGATCGCGTGGGCATCCTGCGCGATGGCAAACTGGAGACGATTCAGCGCATCAGCGAGCTGAAGAGTGTTCGTTTCCGCTGGATGACCTTGCACCTTGCCGACGTAGAAAACCACCTCGCAGTGCAGACGGCATTCGCGCGGCTGCCGGGTGTTTCGGATGTCAAAGTCGAAAACGGCGGCGTCCGCTTCCGAGTCACGGGCGAACTCGATGCTGTCATCAAGACGGCTGCGGGATATCACGTGATCGACATGGAGTATGTCGAACCCGATCTTGAAGATATCTTCCTGGAATATTACGGGGAGAAGAAGTCATGACGAGCGTGGGAGTCATTTTCAGACGCGCCCTTCGCGATGCGCGATGGGGAATCATCGGTTGGGGGATTGCCGTAGGGTCCGTCACGCTGTTCGTGGTGCTGCTGTTTCCCACGATGAAAGCGTTTGGCGGCTTTGGGGAGCTGCTGGAGTCGCCGATCTACAAGGCATTGCTTGGCGAGGCTGCTGATGCAGCAGCTTTCATGACGCCCGCAGGTTTCTTCGGCATCTACGTGGTCATGTTCGTTCCGCTGTACATCGCCATCTACATGGTGCTTCTTGGATTGGGCGTGACCGCATTGGAGGAAGACCGCAGCACCATCGATTTGCTGCTGAGCACACCCACCCCACGCTGGCAGCTTGTCGTCGAGAAGTTCCTCGCCATCATCGTCATCGCCGGGCTGCTCCTGTCGATCAACTTCGTCTTTGGTGTCTTCGGCGTACTGATCACCCCGGAGATGGACGTGCCACTCGGCAGTGTCGCAGCGGGTTCTCTCGCCATGCTGCCCATCCTGGTCGTAATGGCGGCGCTGGCGCTGCTGCTTGCGACAACGCTTCGGTCGCGTTTTCTCGCGGGCGCGTTGGCAGGGGTGATCATTATCGGATCGTACATGTTGACCAATCTCGCGCAGGTCGCTGCGGATACGCTGGGCACGGTCAAGTATTTGTCCATCTTCACGTATCACCGCGCGGTGCCGATCATGGTTGATGGTATCCGCTGGGGCGATTTCGCCGTGCTGAGCGTGATTTCGCTCGTGATGCTCGGATTGGCGATCATCGCCTTCCAGAGGCGGGACCTGCTGGCGTAGGGTGTGCCGGCTCTGTTCAATTTGCGCCTGCCTGGCGTCTTGTGTCGGCGGGAGCCGGCAAAGTGTTATCATCAATGCAGGCGAATAACGAAGAGAGTACGATCATGACCCAGTACATAGGAATCTTGACGGCGGGCGGCGATAGTCCTGGCTTGAACGCAGCGATTCGCGGGGTGGGCAAAGCGGGGCTGAATGCCTATGGGATGCAGATCATCGGTTTTCGTGACGGTTTTCGGGGCTTGATGGAAAACCGGACGGTGACCCTGAACAGCGCTGCGCTTTCGGGAATCCTCACCATTGGCGGGACAATCCTGGGGACGAGCCGCGACAAACCGCAGAAGATGCCCATCGGCAGCAAGATGATGGACATGACCGACGTGATGGTAGAGACCTATCACAACCATCATCTGGACGCGCTGGTCTGCCTGGGCGGCGGCGGCACGGCGAAGAACGCATATCACCTGATGAAACAGGGCCTGAATATCATCACGCTGCCGAAGACTATCGACAACGACGTGGCGATGACCGATATCACCTTCGGCTATGACACGGCGCTGACCATCGCCACCGAGGCAATCGACCGCCTGCACAGCACTGCGCACAGCCATCACCGCATCATTGTGGTCGAAGTGATGGGACACAACGCCGGTTGGTTGGCGTTGGGCGCGGGAATCGCCGGCGGGGCTGATGTCATCCTGATTCCTGAGATCCCCTACAGCGCCGAGCAGGTGGCGACCTCGATCCGCCAGCGGGTGCGCGATGGCAAGGGCTTCAGCATTGTCGCCGTCTCGGAAGGGGCGGTGCCGCAGGAGCTGCACGAGCGAATCGTGGCTGCCAGCAAGAACGGCAAGGGAAAGGAAGTCAAAGCGGAACTGGAAGCGCTGGAAGCGGAGCGCCTGAACAGCACTCAGAAGCTCACACAGCAGTTAGAAGGGCTGACCGGTTTGGAGTCGCGCGTGACGATCCTGGGTCACGTTCAGCGGGGCGGTATTCCGTCGCCAGCCGACCGCCTGCTTGCGACTCGGTTGGGGGCGGCGTGCGCTCGCTACATCAATGAGGGCATTTTTGGCGTCATGGTTGCGGCGCGCGGCGATTCGACCGAGCCAGTGCCGCTGGAAGAGGTCGTCGGCAAGCGCAAGACCGTGCCGCTGGATCATCCCTGGATCGAGACGGCGCGCAACCTGGGGATCAACCTCGGCGATTGATGCCTCCGCGTCACTGGGCTGAACCCGGTCTCAGAACTCTTACGATGAGGGGCGTCGCCCAGGACGCCCCATCTGGTCCCCCAAAGCCTGACGATAGCGCCAGGCGATCACTGCATCTTCGGGCGATACTGGATGGCTTCCGCGACATGCTCGACCTGAATCAGGTCGCAGTCGGCGAGATCGGCAATCGTTCGGCTGAGCTTGACGACGCGGTGGTAGGACCGGGCGCTCAGGTTCATGCGGCGCACGGCGATGTCGAGCATCTGCTTGGCGTCCGGTTTGAGGGCACAGAACGCCTGAATCTCGCTCACCCCCATGTCGGCATTGGCGACCAATCCGCTCCCGGCGAAGCGCCCCCGCTGGCGTGCTCTCGCCGCCTCGATCCGATTCCGCACCTGCGCCGATGTCTCAGCGCGCTCATTCCCCAGCAGCTTGTCATACTCCACGCGCGGCACGTCGATGTGAATGTCGATGCGGTCGAGCAGGGGACCGGAGAGTTTGCCCTGATAACGGGCGATCATCGCAGGGGTGCAGCTGCACGGCTTGACCGGGTCGCCAAAGAAGCCGCACGGACAGGGGTTATGTGCCAGCACGAGCAGGAAATTGGCAGGGAAGGTCAGCGCGCCCCTGGCGCGGCTGATGGTGACGATCTTGTCCTCGATGGGCTGGCGCAGCGCCTCAAGCGTGTGCTGCCCATGCTCGTTGACTTCATCCAGGAAGAGGACGCCGCGATGCGCCAGCGTTACCTCGCCGGGGCGGGGGATGGTCCCGCCGCCGACCATGCCCGCCTGGCTGATGGTGTGATGGGGCGCGCGGAAAGGGCGGACGCGCATCAGCGAGCGGTCGCCCGGCAGCATGTCGGCGACGGAGTAGATGCGCGTGACCTCCAGTGCCTCGTCGAGTGAAAGATAGGGCAGAATTCCCGGCAGGGCGCGCGCCAGCAGAGTCTTGCCCGACCCCGGCGGACCACTCATACGCAGGTTATGGTTGCCCGCCGCGGCGATCTCCAGCGCCCGCTTCGCCATCTCCTGCCCGCGAATGTCGGCGAAGTCGGTCAGTCCTGCGGGCAGAGCCCCGTCGGCGCGCAGCAGTTGGTCGGCATCGACGGTGAAGGGTGGAATCGGCGCGAGCTTGTACAGATGCTCGACCAGCTGCCCCAGTGAACTCACCGGGATCACGTCGATGCCTTCGACCAGCGCCGCCTCGTAAACATCTTCCAGAGGCACGAAGATCGTCTTGATCTCTGCAGCCGCTGCCGCCAGGGTCATCGACATCACCCCTTTGACGTGGCGCACCGAACCATCGAGAGAAAGCTCCCCGACGAACAGCGTGCCGTCCAGCGATTCCAGCGGAACCTGGTCGGTGGCGGCGAGGACGCCGACGGCAACGCTCAGATCGTAGGCAGGTCCCTGCTTCAACAAGTCCGCCGGACTCAGGTTGACGACGTAGGATTTATTGGGGAAGCTCAGCGCGCTGTTCTTGATCGCTGCGCGCACCCGCTCCCTGCTTTCGCGCACTGCGCTGTCCGGCAGACCGACGATTGTAAAATTGGGCAGCGCCGCACGAGGGTTGAAGTCCACTTCGACATCGACGATTTGTCCTTCAATCCCCACGATGGCGCAAGCACGGACTATTGCCAGCATGAAACGCTCCGTGACAGTTGACTCGCAGTCGAACCGATCCGCGACGACATCGGTTTGGTCGAATGGTGCAGAGTCGCGTCTGGTCACAAAGGCGTAGACAGGTTCGCCCACACGACGCGCCGATGCACGAGACAGAGGATAGCAGCAAACGACAAAAGGCGCATATTATCGATGATGACGATCCTGACGGTGTGGATCACACGGAAAAGGACGTGAGCTGCGGCGGCGTTTGCGGTATGCTCTCCCCGAATAGAGTGCGCACGATTTGGAGACAAGTGTGATGAATTCGAAAGAAAGGGTTCTGACCACCTTTGCCTTTCAGGAACCGGATCGTGTGCCGGTCTGGTTGGGCGCGTCGCCGCGCTTCCGAGAGAAGGCGGTCAAACAGCTTGGCTTGGCGGATGAGGAAAGCCTGTCGGTGCTGGTGGGCGATGACTTTCGCCGCATTACAGCGCGATTCGCCGGACCAGAGTCCGCCGCGCCTTATGCTAATCTGCCGCCGGGCGTTACGTTCCGGTCGCCGTTCGGCATTCTGCGGCATGGCTACGAAGGCGGACAGCCCGTCTCTCATCCCCTGGCAGAGGCGACGACGCTGGACGAGATACATGGGTATGCCTGGCCCGATCCGCGTTGGATCGACGTGACAGATCTTCGCGCCCAGGCGCTTCCCCACAGCAACCACTACGCAATTCTGGGCGGCGAATGGTCGCCATTCTGGCATGATGCCATCGATCTGATCGGCATGGACACCCTGATGATCAAGATGTTCGACGCGCCAGAACTGGTTGACGCGCTGTTTGAACACCTGCTGGATTACTACGAAGCGGTGAGCGCTCGCATCTTCGAGGAAGCGGCGGACCTGATCGACATCTTCTTCATCGGCAACGATTTTGGATCACAGACTGGTCCCCTGCTTGGTGATGCCTTGTTCCGAAGATTTCTGGTTCCTCCCCTGAAGCGCCTGATCGATCTCGGTCATGACTTCAACCTGAAGGTGCTGCTGCACTGCTGCGGTGGGTTTGCGCCGTTGATCCCGGCAATGATCGAGGCGGGGATCGACGGGCTTCAGGCATTGCAGCCCAACTGTCGCGGCATGGACCCGGCGACGCTCAAGTCGGCATTCGGCGGCAAGATCGTCATGATCGGAGCCATTGACACTCAGTTGATCATCGAAGGGACGCCGGATGCGGTTCGCGCAGAGACGCGCCGGGTCCTGGACATCATGAAACCGGGCGGCGGCTACGTCGCTTCGCCCAGTCACGACTACGTGTTGGTCGAAACGCCGGTCGAGAATGTGCTGGCGCTGTACGAGGCTGCGCGGCAGTACGGCTCGTACCGATAGGGTGCACATCATCGCCGCTGTGCTGGATCACCTGCTTGACGTTCCGGGCGTCGCTGATCCCGGCTATAATTCGGCGGACAAGTGCAGCCTGGTATTCCCACCAAGGACGAGTCGAGCATGAGACTGACCAACCCTGCGCCGTTTCACAGCGAGTCCCAGACGGACAGCGGATTCACGCTTCGAGGGGTGCGAGGGGAGCATCTGCGAGTTTCGGCGCTGACATCGACTCTCGTTCGTGTCGAACATCTGCCGGAAGGGCGCTACCGCCTGGATCGCACCTGGTCGATTGTCGCCGGAGAGGCAGATACGCCGCTCGAAGGGCGGCGGCGAGAGGATCGGGCAGGCTACGATCCGCTGGCGGCGGAGGTCGAGACTTCGTCGGCAGTGTGCCGACTGAGGACTGAGAAGATTGACGTGGCGCTTGACCTGCGGACCGGCGCGCTGACCTGGATCGACCGGCGCAGCGGCGCGGAGTTCGCCGCTGACCTGCCGCAGCGCGCCCTTGTGTATGATCGCGCGGGGCGTTCGATCTATCACTACATGAAGCAGCGTCCCGATGAACACTACTATGGGTTTGGAGAGGTTGCCGGTGCGCTGGACAAACGTCAGTCGCGCATCCGTATGTCGAACGTCGATGCGGCGGTATACGATGCACGGACGACCGAACCGCTCTACAAACACATCCCGTTTTACATCACCTATCTGCCCGACCAACACCTGGCATACGGTCTCTTCTACGACAACCTTGCTGCCACAACGTTCGACATGGGACGGGAACTGAACGGTACGTTTGGATCGGCATTTCACTACTATCAGGCAGAGGATGGCGATCTCGATTACTACCTGATCTATGGTCCGAGTATCGAGCGGGTGATCGAGCAGTACACCTGGCTGACCGGACGCCCGGCGCTCCTGCCCGAGTCGGCGCTCGGCTATCTTGGTTCGACCATGACCTACACCGAAGCACCCGACGCCCAGGCACAGCTCGCCAAGTTCGCTCAACTTTGCCGAGAGCACGACATCCCGTGCGACTTATTTCACATGTCGTCGGGGTATACCACCGGAAGCAGCGGGAAACGCTACGTCTTCAACTGGAATCATGAGCGGGTACCCGATCCTGCCAAGATGGTACAAACATTCCATGATGCCGGAATCCAGGTTGCCCCTAACATCAAGCCCCACCTCTTGAGGTCGCACCCACGCTACGCTGAAGTCGCTGAACGGGGCGGGTTCATCAGCGACCCGGAGAGCGGCGACCCTGCCAGCCATCCTTTCTGGAGTGGCGGACTGTACGAAGTCGAGGACGGCGCGCTGCTGGATTTCACCGATCCGCAGACCTACGAGTGGTGGAAAGCGCAGATCAAGACGCATCTCCTCTCCTATGGGATGGACGCGATCTGGAACGACAACAACGAGTTTGAGATGGATGACGACGACGCTACCTGCGATGGCTTCGGCGCGCCGTTTCGCATTGGACTGGGGGGACGCGGCTTGCAAACCCTTCTTATGGGACGCGCATCCTGCGAGGCGCTGCGCGAATTTTATCCGCATCGCAAGCCGTTCGTGCTGAGCCGCGCCGGCGTGCCGGGCATTCAGCGCTATGCGCAGACCTGGTCGGGCGATAACTTCACATCCTGGGAGACGCTGCGCTGGAATATGCCGATGGGGCTGGGCTTGAGCCTGTCTGGCGTGCCGAACACCGGGCATGACGTTGGCGGGTTCTTCGGTCCTGCCCCCGACCCGGAACTGTTTGTGCGCTGGGTGCAGGCAGGCATCTTCTTCCCCAGATTCGCCATTCACTCGTGGAATACTGATGGGACCGTCAACGAACCCTGGATGCACCCCTCCGTTCTGCCGCTCATCCGCGAGGCGATCAAGCTACGTTATCGCCTGAAGCCGCATCTTGCCGCGCTGATGCGTGAAGCGCATGAAACTGGACACCCGATTCTGCGTCCGCTGGTCTATCACTATGCCGAGGATGCCCGCTGCCGGGGCGAATCCTTCGATTTCATGCTGGGCGGCGATATGCTGATCGCCCCGGTGCTGGAACCGGGGATGATTTCGCGGCGGGTGTATCTACCGGCAGGGGGGCACGGATCGGTCTGGGTCGATTTCTACAGCGAAGCGGTCTATGATGGGGGACAGGAAGTGGTGGTTGACGCCCCGCTGGAGCGAATTCCGGTATTCGCCCGCGCCGGAGGCTCCATCGCCTTTGCCGAAGACGGCGTCATCGACCATCGCGTGTTTTCGGACACACGCTCACCGTCGGGTTCCTAACGTCAGGAGTCATCTTTATGGCTGATGCTGCGCGCAGCCCATTGGCGGACCGCATTCGTCCGCAGACGCTCGACGAGTTCATCGGGCAGGCGCACCTGGTCGGTCCCAACAAGCCCATTCGCAAGATGATCGAATCGAATCGTCCTGGGTCGATGATTTTGTGGGGACCGCCTGGCGTCGGCAAGACCACACTGGCGCGCATCATTGCGCATGGCACTGGTCGCGAATTCTTCGAGCTTTCTGCGGTTTCGGCAGGCAAGGACGAGATGCGCCGAGTGATCGCTCTGGCGAGCGAAGAGCCGGTTCGCGATCTGTTCAGCTTGAATCAGCCCAAACAGGAACGAACAGCGCCCATCCTCTTTCTCGATGAGATTCACCGCTTCAACAAAGCGCAGCAGGACTTTCTGCTGCCGCATGTTGAAGCAGGGACCATCGTTCTCATCGGCGCGACGACCGAAAACCCATCTTTCGAAGTGATCGCGGCGCTGCTTTCACGTTCGCGCGTGTTCGTCCTCAGTCCGCTGAACGAGGACGAAGTTCACCAGATCATCGAGCGCGGTGCAGCAGTGCTGAACGTAAGCCTCGACGCTGACGCCGAAGAATTCCTGATTCGCATGTCGTCGGGCGACGCGCGCCAGGCGCTCAACCTGCTGGAGACGACGGCGACGCTCTACGACGGGGCAGTCAGCATCGAGAACCTCAAGAACGCACTGCAATCGCGCTTTCTGCGTTATGACAAGCAGGCGGAAGAACACTACAACACCATCAGCGCCTTCATCAAGAGCATGCGTGCCAGCGACCCGAATGCCGCGCTGCATTATCTGGCGCGGATGGTCCATGCGGGCGAAGACCCGAAGTTCATCGCGCGGCGGATGGTCATCTTCGCCAGCGAAGATGTCGGCATGGCAGATGCCAACGCACTGACGGTTGCTAACGCTGTCTTTCGCGCTGTCGAGACGATCGGCTATCCCGAATGCCAGATCAACCTGGCACATGGAGCAGTCTATCTGGCGAAAGCGCCCAAGAGCCGTGCCTCGTGCGACGCCTATTTCGCGGCGCTGGAGGATGTGGATCGGCACGGCGAACTGCCGATACCAATGAAGCTGCGCAACGCCCCGACGGCGCTGATGAAATCCCTGGGCTATGGCAAAGCCGAGCAGGACGACGATGGTTCTCTTTTGCCTGACGCGCTGCATGGTCGAGTCTACTATGCCGACAAGGATTAGCGGCAGCGGGCGAAGCCCCTTATAATCGCCCAGGCGACGAGCATAGTGCGATCAAGGGGTGATCTGTGCGCATTCTTATCACCGGTGTAGGGGGTTTCGTCGGCGGGCATCTCGTCGAGATACTTCGAAGCCATCACCCGAATGCCGATCTGCATGGGGTCTATATCGCCCCGATAGACGATCCCCTGGTAGCAGCGCACGTCCTGGACCTTCGTGATGAAACAGAAGTCCGCCGCCTGATCGGCGAGATCCGTCCCGATCAGATTTACCACCTCGCCGGACAGGCAAACGTCCGTCAATCGCTCGATTCACCCTGGGACACCCTCGAACACAATCTGCGCCCCCAGCTGAACCTGACTCTGGCGGCGTTGGATGCCGGGATCAGCCCCCGCATCCTGGTCGTCAGCTCTGGAGAGGTCTATGATGCCGGAGCCGCCGCCGAGACGCCCTTCTCGGAAACGACGGCCCTTTTTCCTTCCAATCCCTACGGAGTCAGCAAGATCGCCCAGGAGATGCTGGCGATACAGTACTTCCGCAGTCATGGCATACCCTTTCTGCGCGCCCGCCCGTTCAATCACTTCGGTCCTGGACAGCGGACGGGGTTCGTGGTGCCAGATTTCGCCACGCAGATTGCCCGAATAGAAGCCGGGCTTCAGCCGCCGGTGATGCGGGTGGGGAATCTGTCGGCGGAACGCGACTTTCTGGATGTTCGCGATGTGGTTCGCGCCTACGTCTTGATCATGGCGCACGGCGAACCGGGGCAGGTCTACAACGTCGCCAGCGGAAAAGTGACCACGATTCAGGCGATCCTCGACACGCTGATGGCGCTGTCCACTGTTCGTATCAGTCAGGAGGTGGATCCCGCCCGTTTTCGCCCCAACAGCCAGCCCCGCACCTGGGGTGACGCCGGCAGTTTGCAGCGCCTGACGGGTTGGCAGCCAGAGATCGATCTGCGGCAAACCCTGAAGGATGTGCTGGATGAATGCCGGGCGCGGGTCGGAATGTCATCCCTTCGGTGAGGACATGCGACGCAAAGAGGCATGTGTGGCGCACCAGCCGGTGTGTACGATCTGCACGACACGCCTTGGCGCATCGTCATATGGAAACCGGGGCGAGATTTGGCACAATCATCCTGGATTTTCGTTAACGTCCCTGTCTTCGCGACCCCGGTCGGTGGATGTCTGGGCGAGTCCGTATTGAGGCTGATCGTAAGGAGCTTAATCTGTTGGCGCAAATAAACAATGACACTCCACTTTATGTCGTGCCGTCGGAGAAGCGCGTTCCGGTGAATGGCTATCCCGCCCAGATGGCACAGACGCCCCCGTCGCGCATGTTTCTGATTCGCGAGGCGCTGAAGGGGTATCGTGAAAAGTACGGTGCGGATGCAGTGACATTTGATGCCTCGCAGGGAGACGGCGGCGCAAGTCTGCCCGGCGTTCCGCGCGAAATCCTGGAACGGGCACTGGCGCTGCAAATCGAGCATGGCTCGGCATACGATCAGCCGTTCGGGACCGTGCAGTTCCGCAAGGCGGCGGCAGAGCTGTACTGGCAGTTCGACGCGGCGAGCGGCTGGGGACCGAACAACATCGTCTTTGTTCAGGGCGGGCGTGACGGACTGCAAAAAGCCTACAGCGCGATGATCGCCCTGGGTCCAAAGGAGATTGGCAGCCTGGTGGTCGTCTCGCGTGTGCCCTGGATCAGCTACAACTGGGGTCCGTATAACGTCGGGGCAAACGTCCTGCT
Source organism: Anaerolineae bacterium (assembly GCA_016789005.1). Taxonomy (GTDB): domain Bacteria; phylum Chloroflexota; class Anaerolineae; order Aggregatilineales; family Phototrophicaceae; genus Flexifilum. The sequence continues at coordinate 50,280 of JAEURA010000254.1, read as the reverse complement.
CGCGCCCGGCGACGCGGCAGAAGGCTGGCGCTTTACGCCGGACTCGATTCGAGCGACTGCCGCTTTCGCCGCCGCCGAGGGGCGCAAGCTCGCCGGGTTGGTGATCACCTCGCCGGATAACCCGACTGGACGGACGATCCCGATTGAAGAGCAGATTGAACTGGGCAAGGCGGCGCTGGAGGCTGGCTTCCCGTTCGTCCTCTTCGACTGGATCTATCACTGGGTCACCGATGGTGGGCATTCGGACATCAACGCCATGCTCCAGGCATTCACCCCGGAAGAGCGCGAGCGGTTGATCTTCCTGGACGGCTTGACCAAGAGCCTCGGTGCGTCGAACGTCCGCAGCGCGCATCTGGTGGTGGGTAGGGCAGTCGCCGATTTCATCGTTGCGCAGGCATCGCATGGCGTTATCCCCGCCTATTATTCGCAGGCGGTGGCTATCGCTGCTTACGAGATGGGTTTTGAACGTGCCGCCGCCACGATTATCGAGCCGACCCGCCACAGCCGCCGAATCCTCCGCGACGCGCTGGCGGCGTCAGGCATCCGTCACATCATGGGCGATGGCTACTACGCCTTCATCGACTGCACGTCATATATCCAGGCTGCGGGCAAAAAGGATTCCGAGGATGTGCTGACCTATCTCGCTGGAGAACACGGTCTCGCCATCGTCGCCGGCGTGTACTTCTCTGAGCCAGGCGCCAACTGGATTCGCTTTTCTTACGCGCAATCGCCGGAGAAGACCGCCGGAGCGGTGCAGCGCCTGTTCGAAGGTCTGAACGCTATGAAGGCGGGCAGATAGAAACCCCTCAAAAAAGGGAGTCGCTTCGGCATACCGGTTTCATCGTATGATGGATTACGACATGCGTTGAGACTGGTAATGAGGAGATGACGTTATGGCGTTTATAGATGTCATGCGAAAGCGTGACTATAACCCGGTAGTGAGTTATGAGCAGGTGCGTCCGCTCATGCAGTGGACGTACATCTGGATGGTGCTTGGGCTGGTCGTCACCACGGGTGTCGCGTACCTGACGGTCAACACGGATATGCTGCTGCAGCTGCGCGCCTCGTCTGGCATCGTGTTCGGCGCGATCATTGCCGAGTTCATCCTGGTCATCGCCCTGTCGTGGGCGCTGCCGCGATTGTCGGCAGGTGTGGCGGCGGTCATGTTCATCGTCTATGCCGCGCTCAACGGCTTCACGTTGTCGGTCCTGCTGCTGGTTTACGCCGAAGCTGCGGTCACGACAGCGTTCCTGGCGACCGCGGGCTTGTTCGGCGCGCTGTCGATATTCGCGTTCACCACCCAGATCGATCTCACGCGCTGGCAGAACTACCTGTTCGTCGGCTTGGTCGGACTGCTGATTGCGATGGTGGTCAACATGTTCGTGGGCAGCGGCGCGCTGGAATGGCTGATCAGCATCGTCGGCGTCCTGATCTTCACCGCACTGATCGCCTTTGACACGCAGAAGCTGAAGCGGCTGGCAGCATCGCCAGAGTTTCAGGAGAATGGCTCGGCAGTCGCCAAGATGAGCATCTACATGGCGCTCGAACTCTATCTCGACTTCGTGAACCTGTTCATCTTCCTACTCCGGCTTTTCGGCAGCAGTCGCGACTAGCTCGACGACGTGCGGTGGATGTGAAAGATGACGGCGAGCCAAAGTGGCTCGCCGTCATCTTTTCTGCCGCAGGATTCAGACCGGGCGGCTGAATAACTCTCAGCCTGCCCGGTTCGACGTGCGGTGCTTATTCGGCACTGGGGGGGAGAAGCACTGTGTCGATGACGTGGACCACGCCGTTGGAGGCGCGCACATCGGCGACCACGACCTTGGCGCTGCCGTTGATGACGATGCTGCCATCTTCAGCGGTGGTGAAGACGAGCGCCTGATCTTCCAGCAACGACTGAACATCGAGCGCTCCATCATCCTGACGCGCCAGTAGTGCCAGCAGGGTATCAGCAGGCACTGCGCCACCCACCACATGATAGAGGAGGATAGCGGTCAGGTCTTCACGCTCCAGCAGCGCTTCGGCACTGATGTCCAGTGTCTCCAGCAGCGCTTCGAAGGCGGCATCCGTCGGCGCGAACACGGTGAGAGGACCGCTGCCGTTGAGGGCTTCGGTCAGACCCGCCGCTTCGACGGCTTGGAGCAGGATAGTGAATTCCTCACCCTGCGCTGCGATTTCGGCAACGGTCATTGGTTCGGCGGCTTCCTCCGTTGCCTCAGCCGCAGCTTCAGTCACTTCAGCCACCACTTCGGTTGCTTCGGCTGTCACTTCTGCCACTGCTGTCGGTTCCTCGGTGGGAACTTCGGTGGCGGTCGGCTCGGAAGTGGCGGTCGGCTCCTCGGTGGGAACTTCGGTGGCAGTCGGCTCGGAAGTGGCGGTCGGCTCCTCGGTGGGAACATCAGTCGAGGTCGGTTCGGACGTGACAGTCGGTTCCTCGGCGGCGCGGGGTTCTTCGGTCACTTCGGCTGCTTCAACGGTGGCTTCCGCAGCAAGAGCGCCCGCCGCGCTTTCGTCGGTTGCCTCCACTTCCTCGGAAGCAGCTTCTTCGGTTGGCTCCGCTTCTTCAACCGCCTCGGTCGCCTCAACCGGCGTTTCCTCAGCGACGGCTTCGGTCGCTTCCTCGACAGCGGCAGTCGTAGCTTCGACGGTCGGCTCCGGCTCGGTCGCAGTCGGCAGCGGCGTGGCGGTCGGCGTTGGCGATGCCGGCTGGCATGCCGCCAGCACCAACACGATGACCAGCAGCACGGAAACCAGGCTTCTTGTGCTGTACTTCATGGGTTATTTCCTCCAGGCGAGCAGCAAACGAAAAGAATGATCGCTGGTTCAGTCCCAAAGAATTGGGAAGAACGCGCTCGCAAGAAGATTCTTAGTTCAAAAAACTGCGCAGTGTGTCGATGCTGTTCACCGTGACGGTGGTTTTCTCGGCGGCGATGCGCTTCATCAGACCGCTGAGTACATCTTTTGGTCCGATCTCGACGAAGACTTCCAACCCGTCGGCGACCATCGCGTTCATCGATTCGCGCCAGCGAACCGGGTGTGTGAGCTGCGCTTCCAGCTCCTGCTGGATGTCGGCGACAGCGGTCAGCGGCGCGGCGCTGACGTTGGCGTAAACCGGTGCGCCGGGCGGCTTGATGCGCGTCTCATGAATAGCGACGGCGAAGGACTCGGCGGCAGGAGCCATCAGCGGTGAATGGGCAGCAATGCTCACTGCCAGCCTGATGGCGCGCCGTGCGCCTGCGTCCTTTGCCAGCACCAGACCTCGTTCCAGCGCTGAGTCTTCGCCAGAGATGACGATTTGACCGGGACAGTTGTCGTTAGCGACCACCAGGATTCCATTGGTCTCAGCAGCTGCCTGGGCGCAGAGCGCGCGAACTGCTTCGATTTCGAGCGCCAGGAGCGCCGCCATCGCGCCGGGAGAGGCTTTACCGGCTTCCTGCATCAGGCGACCCCGTTCCCTCACCAGGCGAAGCCCATCTTCGAAGTCCAGGGCATCCACAGCAGCCAGGGCGGTGAATTCGCCGAAGCTGTGCCCGGCAACCGCGCGCGGAGTCGCCTCTGGGCGTTCAGTGCGCAGGGCAGCGAGCAGCGCCAGACTGCACACGTACAGTGCCGGCTGTGTATTGATGGTATCGTTCAGGACTTCGGCGGGACCTTCGAAGCACATGGCTGACAGGGGGAAGCCCAGGTAAGCATCCGCGCGCTCGAACAGCTGCCGAGCCGCCGGGTAGGCTTCAGCAGCATCTTTGCCCATGCCTACGACCTGAGACCCTTGACCAGGGAACAGGAATGCGGTTTTTGACCAGTCCACCATGCAGAAAATGCTCCGTGATCTACGTCAGACCTAGTGTACTACAGAACGAGCCGCTCAGGACAAGGCGAGAGCGGCTCGTTCAAAGGTGCAGCCGAAATAGAGAATTACTCGGACTTGACTTCAACCACGGTCTTGCCGTGATACGTGCCGCACTTCGGGCAGACCCGGTGTGAGACATGGTACTCACCGCAGTTCTCGCAAGCGACCAGGTGGTTGAGCGACAGCGCATCGTGAGCGCGTCGGCGATCACGGCGGCTGCGGGAATGTTTGCGCTTTGGAAGCGGACCCACAAGATTGCTCCTGACATGATAACGCCGGTCCCCAGGTGACCGGCGGCGTGCTTATTTAGTATGGGATTATAAAGCAAGGCTGTGCCGCGTCAAGGGCGGTCGGCGCGCTTCGGGCTAAAACAGGCGCATCTGACGTTCCGGACGTTTGCCCGACAGGGTGATGAACTCGGCGGCGCGCTCCGCACCGACAACGCCAATCTTGCGCAGATCGTCCAGGCTGTCCAGGCGACCATTCCGACGTGCCCGCAGAATCGCCTCTGCGCCCTTGCTGCCGATTCCGGGCACGCGCATCAGCTGTTCTCGCGAAGCCCGGTTGATTTCGATGGGCTGAAAGCGCAGGTGGGTCTCTGCCCAGGCGCGCTTGGGATCCACTTCAAGGTCGAGGAATCCATCGCCGACGAAATTCAGGTCCTCCACATCCCATCCGTAATCGCGGAGCAAGAAGCTCGCCTGATACAGGCGGTGTTCCCGCAGTGGATCGGTCGCCTGGGTGTTTTCCAGCGGCGTATCCTGGATAGGGTTGAACCCGGAATAGTAGATGCGGCTCAGGTGCATCTGACGGTACAGGCGTGTACTCAGGCTTAAAAGCTCCAGATCGGTATCGCCTACCGCGCCGACGACGAACTGGGTTACCAGACTCGTGCGTTTGCCCGGCATCGCCTGGCGGAGTCGATGCGCTGTTTGCAGCGTCTTCAGCAGCTCGCCGTCAAGGTCTTTCTTGGGGGCAAGCGCCTGCAGACGTTCGCTGGTCGGACCTTCAAGGTTGATTGAGACGCGGTCGGCGAGTTCGAGCGCGCGGCGAATCTGATCTGTCTCCGCGCCCGGCATCAACTTCAGGTGCACGTAACCCCGGTAAGCCTGTCGGCTGCGGATAATGTCTACCGTGTCGAGGATTTTGTCCTGTGCTGTCACGCCGCCCCTGACGATGCCGGATGACAGGAACAGACCATCGACCTTGCCCGCCCGCTGAAGCTGGTCGAATGCCGTCGCCATCTCCTCCGGACGGATGGTGATGCGCTGCGTCTTACCGCGCCCCGCCCGAAACGGGCAGTAGAAGCAGTTGCGCTCGCACGCTGTCGTCATCATCGTCTTCAGGACAGGTTTCTTGCCCTTGGGCGTGCTGACGTTGGAAATACATTCTTCGAGGCTGGTAGACTGGTAGCGCTGTGGTTTGCGCTCTTGCGCGGGGGTGTCACCAGCCGGTTCATCGCTGGTGACATCACCCATCAGGGCGATTTTCTCTACAGGGTCAAGTGAGGGACGTATCAGCATACCCTAATGATACACACAAATGTTCGATTTGACAAGGAAAATCTGGCGCTTCCGGCGCAACCGTCAGCCTTCACAAGCAGCCTGATCCTTTCCTGTGGCGAGCCGATCCATGACAGGCTATTCCGACGGTTCGACCCTCGTCTGCCGTATGAATCGGCGCTCTTCGTCCGGCAGGGGGAACGCCTGGCATGGAACGGCACAGCGCTGGAATCGCTCGCGCGGCGCTGGCGTGTGCCCGTCGCCTGGTTGGTCGGCGGCGACAGGCTTGACGATGACTTGGCGCTGCACCCCTCGTGGTTGGCGGTGCGATTGGCACACGCGCGGTTGCGCGCACCGCGATGGACGATGGCGGCAGCGCACGGCATCGTACGCGATACCTGCCAGCCCTACGAGCGCTTTGACTCGGCGGTCGCGGCGATGGAGACGGCATATACGAGGTTCGCCGTCGCGTCTACCGAGTTAGAAGTTGCCCTTACGTTGGTGGGGGCGCTGGCGCTGCGCCTGGGGTTTTCGCCCAATCGGGTGCAGCAGAGCACGTTTTCGATGCCTCGTATGCAGATGCAGATCCGCAGGCTGCTGCGCCAGAGCGTTCAGGGAGATGCAGCGGCAGCTGAGGCACTGGAGCAGGGGCGAATCCCCGATCGCGACGAGTTTCAGAGCCTCTGGGCTGAAGTTCTGGATCAGCAGGGACACCGCGCGCTGGATGAAGTCGATATCGCCAGTCCGCGATTCTTTGAGAGGCCGGAGCAACTCCTCGCCAGTATGAACAACGCTGGCGGCGCTTCATCGAGCAGCGCGGCACGGCACAGGGGGGGCATTCAGCTGCCGGGGATAGGGATGATCCTCCCGCTGCGCTGGGTGAGCGAGGTGAGCTTTCTACGGCTGGAATTTCGCCGCCGGACTATGTTCGCCTTCGCTCATATGCGCAACGAAATGCTGCAACTGGCGGATCGTGCGGTGGCGGCAGGCGCGCTCGCCCGCCGCGAGGCGATTTGGGAAATGACCATCGACCGGGTGGTCGCGCTTGATGAGCGGATTTAGCGGCGGAAAGTCCAGCTGTCGCTGCCGTAGATTTGGTCTTCCAGCACGATAGCGCGCGCGTGCTCGTCTTCGTCGAGCACCCGGCGTACGAACAGGACCTCATAGGCAGCCGCCAGTGCTTCCGCCAGAGTCTCCGCAACCTGATAGAACAATGGGGCGGTGTGGGTTTCAGCCTCCAGGGTTGTCGCCCGGTCAAGTACGGACTTTCGGGCATCCTGGCGAGCGGTCTCCGTATCGTAGCGCAGGACTTCGCAGATCCGCGCAGCATCGCCGACCAGGGGCAGCGAGCCATGCTGGAGGACGCCGCCACGCTTGCGCATCTGGGCGCTGCCGACCAGTTTGCGCCCGTTGCAGGTGATCTCGTAGTCCGACGTGCTTTCGAAACAGACGACCGGCGAGATGGAAGAGATGCGCTGCTGACGCGGCTCTGCGCGGACCGCGATGCCGAGCGCTTTCAGCCCGGCGATCAATCCGTCGCTGAGCCGGCGATAGCTTTCGACGATACTGCCCTGCGCCAGCGGGTGCGAATCGGGCAGGGCAATGCTGTAGGTGAGTTCATCGGCGTGCAGGACTGCCTGTCCCCCCGTTGGGCGGCGCACAACCCCGAATCTGTGCGCTGTCAGGCGGGCAAGATCGACTTCGTGAGCGTGCTGCCCATAGCCCAGCGACAGGCAGGCGGGATGCCATTGGTAGAAGCGGAGGGTTGGCGAGGCTGTGCCCGCGATCACGGCTTCCAGGATGGCATGATCGACCGCCATATTGCGCGCCCCCGCAGCCGGCACGTCCACGATCAGCCGCCATTGTTCCAAGGCGCTCAGATCCTTATACCTGACGTCGCTGCCTGCGTGTCATCACGGGATCGGGCGCAGCAGGAGATAATCGAACCCGTTCATGTGAATGACTTCCTCCTGGCGATAGTTTTCGGCGATAGCAATCAGAACGTCCGGCGGGTAGAACTGTGCGCGCAGAACGACCAACCCGAACGCCTGACTTTGGATCATCTCGACCAGCTGCGATGAATCGAACTGCCCGTTGTTGGCGAGATTGAGAAGCTGAGTCGGATTGGTGATGACTTCCTTGCCTGCCAGCAGCGTGAAGGCGGCTTCTTCGCTCAATACCGGTCCTGATGCCTCTCGAACACGTTCGACGATTTGCCATCCGGCGTCCACATCCGATGGTTTTGTCAGGTGACCGATGTCGGCATATCCTCCTGCGATGCGTCCCGCCGAGTCATAAAAGCCGTTCAGCGCGTTCGCCGACACGCCGAGCAGATCGGCAGCGGGCGCAAAGATCACTCCTTCAGTCGGCAGGTGCAGGACGGCGCGTCCGTAGCCGATGTATAGCAACGGGACCAGCAGGAGGGAGAAGGCGCGCGCGAGCGGCACGCCCCGCCGCAGCGGGGCGACGAACAGCCGGGCGTACAAGTTGGTCGGAGGAAAAGCCAGATCGCCGTTCAGGAGCCTCGACAGGAAGATGCCGCTGACCAGACACAGACCGGCGATGGAGGTAGCGAAGTAGCTGTCGCCCGCTCCCCATTTGCCGCTCAGAACGCCGACGGCGATGCCGGCGACGAGCCACAGGCTGTAAATGGACAGCCGTGAGAAATACAGCTCGTAACCCACCATGAGGAGCGCCGGCACGATCAGAAAGCCGTGCAGGCTGAACCACAGGCGATATAGCCCCACCGTCTGCGCCGGAATGAATTCGTTGACGTTGGCGCTGATGGTTTGCAGCCACCATTGACCGCCGGTAGCGAAATCCATCCACAGGAAGATTCCGATTCCGACCAGCGCAAAACCCGCGCCCCAGATTATCGATCGGCGCGGATTGCGAATGAACAGGAACACGAAGACCGCCAGCGCTGTTGCGAAGGCTAACTGTTTGGTGTACCCGGCAGCCAGGATCAGCGCCAGCCCGACCAGCAGCGTCCTGCGGCGGCGGCGGGCGTCTTCGATTTCGCTGACATGCGCCAGCACCACAACCGCCAGAGTTTCAAACATGACCATCGTCATGTGCTGGCGGAACAGCGGTCCGATGTGATAGATGGTGTTGGAAGCGAGAAATGCCAACCCTGCCAGCAGCGCAACTGCGGGGCGGCGTCCTTCCCGGTAGACCGCCAGCCCGATAGCTCCGGTAGTGATCAGGGTGCCGAGAAAGCCGAGCAGCCTGCCATACCAGTAAGCGGGTCCGAACAGCCAGACGAAAGGCGCAGCGATCACGTGAAACAGCGGTGGATAGTTGCTGGAATAGAAAGGATAGAGGTTTGTATCCTTGTAGGGGAACTCGCCTCGGCTGAACAGGATCGTATCGACCAGTTCAAATCCCTCACCCTGGTCGTAGTCGAACGGGAAAGCGATCAGGTTGCCGGCGTAGACCACGTAGATCAGCAGATAGGCGAACAGAGTCGCCAGCGCCGCGACCATCAGCATACGGTGGAGGGTGGGCAGCAGCCTGTCTCGCTGGATCATGAGTTCGCGCTGCTGGCGTAGGAAAGACGCTTAGAACGCCTCATGCCGGCGCATCGCCCAGCGGGATCAGCGTCAGACCGACGACTGCCAGCCCCAGCGCAAGACCCAACGCTATCTGCTGGGCGGGTCCGATGCCGCCTTCACGCCCAACGTCGACGATATCGATGCCGATGATCGCCGCGAATGCACCGATGCCCCCGGCCATCATGAGAACCCCAAGAAGGCGCTTGCTCAATGTGAAACGTTTTGAGATCATCTTACGTAATCACTGCTCATAATCAGTACGCCTCGCAGATCAACCAGATCGCGCTGACTGCAACGATCTTGCGCGTCGCTGCGTACACTGTCAATGAGGAAACTGCTTGACCGAGGAGAGAACGACGTGACGGACGAACCAATACTGCCCCATGACGACATCGACCGGGTAACTCGTTTGTCGTCCGGCGGTGGTGAAGCGGTTGAAAGACAGAGCGCTGAAGAGACCGACCGCTCCAGGCGGTTGACCGTACAGGGATCGCTCCGAGATGACGAGGTCTATGCGCCGCGAAATCCACGACCAGACGCCGCCCGCGGCGGAGGAAGCTGGTCGCGTGCGCCGCGCAGTTACAGCACCATGCGGGTCACTGACGATGAACGTCTGTGGGCGGCAGTTGCCCACGCGAGCGCGTGGATCACGCTCTTTGGCGGAATCGTCAGCGTCGGCGCGGTGCTGCCGCTCAGCATCTTCATCCCGCTGGTGATCTATTTCATCTTCCGCAAGAAATCCGACTACATCGCCTTTCATGCGCTGCAAGCCTTCGTGCTGCAGCTGATCGGGACCGTCGGCGCTGCCGCGCTGCTGGCGGTGGGCGGCGTTGTGTGGGGCGTTGGCATGATTGTGGCGCTGCTGGCGGTGCTGGCGCTGGTAGGCTTCATCCTGGTGCCGCTTTGGGGGCTGGTCGGACTCGGACTGCTGCTGGTGGTCATCCTGCTGCCGCTGATCATGGTGTTTTACGGCACCCTCGGTGCAGTTGAAAGCTTCCGCGGGCGAGATTTCCGCTATCCGTACATCAGCCGCTGGATTGACCGGCAGCTTGCCGGCGGTCAGTATCGCTACATATAGATGCTCGCAGCGCGCCGTCAGGTCAGATGATGGACTCGTCGGACCTCGGCGATCAGGCGGCTGATGTCCGGTTCTTGGAAAGCCTGGGGTGGCGCACCGAGCGGGTCGTGAATTGGTTTGCCGGCGAGGAGGAGTGCGATATTGGCGATGCCGTACCCCAACGCATCAAGGTGATAGCCGCCCTCCATGACGAAGGCGATCTTCCCGCCGCATAGTTCACCCGCCAGCGTGTGAAGCCTGGAAGCAAGGTCGGCGTAACCCCGCAGGCTGAGCTGCATCGACGCCAGCGGATCTGCCCAGTGGGCGTCGTGCCCTACCGAGACCAGGATGAGCTGCGGTTGAAAACGCCGCGCAGCCGGTTCGACGACTTCCTCGAATACGCGCGCATAGCTGCTATCGCCACACCCACCCGGCATGGGAATGTTGATGGTGAAACCTTCACCCTTCCCTCTTCCGGTGTCGCGCACGGCTCCTGTGCCCGGAAAGATGTTGACCTGATGGGTCGAGATGAACAGCACGCCGGGGTCGTCGTAGAAAACCGCCTCTGTGCCATTTCCGTGATGCACGTCATAATCCACGATCAGAATTCGCTCTAACCCGTAAATGCGCTGCGCGTGACGCGCGGCGACGGCGACGTTGCCGAGCAGGCAGAAACCCATCGCGCGCTGTGGGAGGGCGTGGTGCCCCGGCGGACGGACGACCGCCAGGCTTGACGCGCTCATGCCGCTCAGCACACCATCGACGGCGCGCAGGACGCCGCCCGCTGAAACTCTGGCGATTTCGTAGGAGATGGGGTTAGCATAGGTGTCCGGGTCGAGCCGAACGGTCCGGTCGAAGCGTTCGAGCGACCGCAGGAGTTCAAGATATTCGTCGGTGTGTACAGCGCGAAGAGTCTGCAAATCGGCAGACGGAGCCTCGACCGACTGCACCACGTCGCTGGCGCTTGTGTCTTCCATAGCGCGCCAGACGGCGCGAATGCGTCCGGCGTGTTCGGGGTGTTGTGCAAGATCATGTTCTACGTACCGGGGGTGAGTGACGAACAGAACGGACACGAGGCGCTGACCCTTCACATGACTTTCGAATAGAGAATCATCGAAACAATTATAATGGGACGAACGACCGCTGATGAGTCTCCTGAAGCGAATTGCGCAAGAAAAGCCGCGTTCTGCGACCTCGCGACGCGAGCTGGAGACTCTTTTCGCCCCGGCGCGGCGTCGCGTAAAGGTGGACAGGATGTTTTACGAGAAGCTGGTGGGCTGGGCGCGCGAAGTCTGGGACAAGCGCCACCCCGGCGTCGAAGCAGTGACAATCTGGGCATCGTCGGAATGCAGCAATCGAGTCGCGCAGAAACAGGTGAAAGCCGGGCGCAGGCTGCGGGCGAAGGCGCGTTATGTCGGTATGGAGCACCTGGACTGCCCGCTGATAGTTCCGATCAGCGACTACGGCGCACGCGGTCGGAAGATGGTGCTGACCGCCAGTGCCGGAGCCTATATCTTTCACTTCACTGAGGGCGACTCTCCCTTCGAAGTCGTCTATGCCAGCGCGTATATGAGCGACGATGCCCAGGAGTTGAGCGCCGTAGCAATCGTCCCGGAAAACCGGCTTCAGGCATGGGCGGCGTTCGAGCTTGCCTGCGCCCGTGCCGTCCGCCCACGCATTCGCCGCCGCCGCGATGTCTACATCATCGGTGGCACCGATGCTTTCTTCGATCCAACCGTCGAATGGACCGATGTCATACTTCCTGATGCCCTCAAGACCAAAATCCTGGAGGATATCGAGGCGTTCTTCGATGAAGGTGTCGATATCTATCGCCAATTGAAGCTGCCGCCGTTCCGCAAACTGCTCCTTGCCGGCGTACCCGGCACTGGCAAGACGATGTTGTGCGCGGCGCTGGCACGCCTGGCTATTCGGCATGGTCGTGTTGTTGTCTACGTCTCCGGTTCAGATCGCGACGGTGCCTCCTTCGAAAAGATTCAGCGCGCGCTTCAGGCAGTAGCGGCGGCGCGTTTTCCGGTGCTGCTGATCGTCGAGGAGTTCGACGCCTATCTGCGGGGCGATGACAAGGCGCGAGTCCTGAACGTGCTGGACGGCATCGAGTCACCGAACAACCCCAAGGGGGCGCTGCTGCTGGCGACGACTAACTATCCAGAGGCGATAGATGAGCGTATCTCCAAGCGACCGGGGCGGCTTGACCGCATCTTCGTCATCCCCACCATTGAGGACGAAGAACAGGCGATCCTGATGCTGAGGCACTACATGAGAGAACACTGGCAGGATAATCACGCCGCCGTCGTGCCCGATCTGGTGAATCAGCCGGGGGCATTCGTGCGTGAGGTGGCGCTGCACGCGCGCATGATCGCGGCGCATGAGCGACAGACCGAAGTCACGCTGGATATGCTGGAGAGATCGGTGCAAAGCCTGCTGAAACAGCTTCGGTCTGAGCGCGATTTCCTGACGCAGCGCCACCCGATTTCGCTGGTAGGGGCGGCAGTGCGACGTCCGAAGGCGACATCCGAAAGCGATTGATGCCTGACGAGTGGCTGCGCAAAAAAAGAAAGACCCGGCAACGACCGTGTCCTTCGCCTGAATTGATCTCTATGGGTGAGAAGTCACGCCCGAAAAATCCCTGCTGTGCCGTGTGTGCGGAGTTTTGAACCTGCTTTCGCAGGTGGGACTTGAGTTAGCGTTGAGGTCTTGGCAGCGCGTGCCTATCACCTTGCCGCCACAGTGCCAAATCCCGTTAATGGAGTGTTGGCTCAAAACGTTGGCGCGACATCACGCACACAGCAGGATGCCCTCTTTTATATCAGCGGACTTGCCGGGCGTAAAGGGGGAACGCCCGGAGCGTGGGCGGCTTTACCAAACGTTAACTGGCGCGGGATGCTCGTTTCGATATAGTATGCCGCAGCCAATTAGGGAGAGCTTTCCAAGGAGAGGTGGCAATGAACGAATTATTTAGGGCGAGTATCGCGGAGTTCATTGGGACGTTCATGCTGGTCTTTGTCGGTATCTTTGCCGCCGGAATCGCCGGACAGCAGGGCGTGGTCGTGGCGGCACTCGGACACGGACTGATTCTGGTGGGTATCGCCTACAGTTTCGGCAAGATCTCCGGCGCGCATGTCAACCCGGCAATCACTGTGAGCCTGCTCATCGGCGGCAAAATCAAGATTGACCGCGCGATGTACTATGTCGTCGCCCAGTTACTCGGCGCGGTCGTCGCGGCGGCTGTCGCGGGAGTTCTATCGAGCGACATCGTGGCGGCAGGGCAGACCAAGGGCAGCCTGACCGAGAGTGCCGTCTGGACAGCGGCGCTGTTCGAAGCGGTGCTGACTTTCTTCCTGGCGACGGCAGTATGGCAGACCGCGGTTCACGGACGCGGCGGCGACCTGGCAGGCGTCGCGATTGGCTTGACGCTCGCCGCCAGCATCCTCGCCGGAGGCGTCTTCACCGGTGCATCGCTGAACCCGGCGCGCACCCTGGGACCGGCGCTGATTGCCGGCGACCTCAGCTATGTTATTCCCTACCTGGTGGGTATTTTCGCCGGCGCTATCATAGCGGCGCTGGTACACGGATTCATCCTGACGGCGGAAAGCAAGTAGATCTCCATCGGCATCCCTTCAACCAACGTCCTGAATCGAAACAGGGGAACTGCTCCTGCGAGCACTTCCCCTGTTTCATGTGTACAAAGGCGCAGGCTTAGCTTTTCCTAGACGGATCGACGAGCTGGATGAAGAGATCCTCAAGCTGGCGTGCTTCCGCCGGAGACGGCGCACCAGCCATCAAATCCGCGCCGTTCTGCGTCTTGGGGAACGCCATCACCTCGCGGATGTTGGTTTCTCCACTCAGCACCATGATCAGACGGTCGATGCCGGAGGCGATCCCGCCGTGCGGCGGCGTGCCATATTCGAACGCTTCCAGCATATGCCCGAACTGCTCTTTGGCGCGCTCCATAGTCTGCCCGATCAGCGGGAAGATCTTCTCCTGGACGGCACGCTCATGAATGCGGATGCTGCCGCCCGCCACTTCCTGACCATTGCAGATCAGGTCATACTGCGAGCCGCGCGCTTTGCCGGGATCGCTGTCCAGATACGGCACGTCTTCGGGAACCGGCATGGTGAACATGTGCTGCGATGGGTCCCAGCGCTGCTCTTCCTCGCTCCAGAAAAACAGGGGGAAGTCGATCACCCAGGCGAACGCCAGGACGTTCGGATCAGCAAGCTGGAGTTTTTCGGCAAGATGGCGGCGCAGCGTATCGACCACCATATAGACGGTATCGCGCTGGTCCGAAGTGAACAGCACCAGGTCGCCGGGCTGGATACCGACGCGCGCGAAAAGTTGGAGCTTCTGATCGACAGTGAAATACTTGCCGATCGGTCCCTTGACCTCTTCGTCCTCTTTTTCGGGAATCGCCATCCACGCCAAGCCCTTAGCGCCAACGGTGCGCACCAGTTCCTCAAGGTTCGCCGTCTCTTTACGCAGCTGCATGCCGCTGATCGCGCCCATCTTCGGCACACGAATCGCCTTGATCGGCTTGCCCTCGCCGGCGTTTTGCACGAAGATCGGAAAACCGCTCTTGCCGGCAATATCCGTGACATCGACCGCCGCGAGATCATAGCGCAGGTCGGGCTTGTCAGACCCATACTTCTCCATCACCTCGGTGTAGGTGAGGCGCTGGAAAGGCTGGGTGAGCAGCTGCTTTTCCGGAACGAACTTGCCCACCATCGTGGTCATCAGCCCTTCGATCAGCGCCATAACGTCGCCGCGCTGAACGAAGCTCATTTCCAGGTCAAGCTGGGTGAACTCTGGTTGGCGGTTGCCACGCAGGTCCTCGTCGCGGAAGCAGCGGGCGATCTGGAAGTAGCGTTCGTAGCCCGCCACCATGAGCAGCTGTTTCAACTGCTGTGGGCTTTGCGGCAGTGCGTAGAACGTGCCGGGGTTCAGGCGGCTGGGGACGAGGAAGTCGCGCGCACCCTCCGGCGTCGTCTTGAAGAGGATCGGCGTTTCGATCTCGACGAAACCGCGCTCATCCAGATAATCGCGAATGAACTTCACGACCTGATGGCGCAGGATGATGTTCTTCTGCACGTTAGGACGCCGCAGATAGAGGTAGCGATAGCGCATCTTCGCTTCTTCATCGACCACGTCTTCACGGTTGATCAGGAAGGGCGGGACCTTCGAAGCGTTCAACACCACGACCGATTCCGGCACGACCTCGATTTCACCGGTTGGCAGTTCAGGATTAGCTGTTCCCTCTGGACGCGCCACCACGGTGCCAGCAACCTGGACGACGTATTCGCCCCGCAGGCTGCTGGCAGCAGCGTGGGCATCAGGCTGATTCTGCTCATCGATTCGCACCTGGACGATGCCGGATCGGTCGCGCAGGTCGATGAAGATCAATCCACCCTGGTCGCGCCGGCGATGGACCCAACCTGCCACGGAAACGTGCTGTCCAACATGTTCGAGCCGCAGCTCGCCGCAGTGATGAGTCTTTAACATGGAAAATAGCGCTCCTGCGTGGGTTTGGCTTAAGCAGGGCAAAGCATAACACAGCGTCCTGTGTTTCTGAAGGGCGGTGGAAGCCACCGACAGGGCAAACGCATCATAATCGATGAATGGGTCAGAAAAGGTTACAAGGTATCGTAGGGGCGTGCAGAAGCGCGTCCGAGACGGCAGACAGCCAGAAGGCTGTCCCTACAGGACTGCTTTAACCCATCATGACCTGATTGGAAATTTGATGCGTTTGCCCTGAAGCCACCGAGAGCGGCGGGAGTCGTCCCGTTAGGTAGCGGTGTCGATCTCCCGGCGCAGCGTCTCCAGCGTTGTCCGATGATTTGATACCCGGTCCATCTGGGTCTGGTAACGCTCGTTCAGGACGCGCAGCCGGCTGAAGATCGGCGCGAGCACCTGCGCGCCATACTGCGAAAGCCGGTTGCGTTCCTTTCGAGTCAAATCGTCGAGCGCCTGATGGTAGGTCACAAGCAGCGCATCGATCTTGCCGTTCAGCTCGCGCTTGGAATCTTCCGAGACACGGCGCAGATAACGCACCGCGACGACGCCGCCTACCAACGTGATCGGTGCGCCGACCAGCACCGCCGGGAGCGCCAGCACCGCCGCGCCGACGCCGATCAAGGGACCGGGCGCGCCAACGCCCAGCAGGGTGATGATCAAGCCAACGACGGCTGCGCCGCCGCCGAGGGCGAAGCCGTTCAAGTTGGTCCTGAACGTTTCCTGTATGCCGGCGATCACCTTGCCTGTCGAATATGACTTAAGCTCTGCATCGGCGATTCGTATCGCCTCTTGCAGGGCTTCGCGCTGCTCCGCGTAAATACCGGCATCCAGCCCACTCAGCTCCTGATCCAGCAGCCGCTGAAGCTGATTGAGTCGGTCGATGACGTCGCGCCAGTAGGCTCGACTGCTGTCTACCAGCGCGTTGACATAGCTGTCGGTCGCTTCGCTGACGTCGCGCAGCGCTCGACCGACTACTTCATCCTGAAACTGGGTTTGCAGCGCCTCGCGCGAGGAAGGACGCGCCATATTGCGAATGGATAGGTTCTTGGTGATGAAGTTCAGCCCGCGCAGGCGCATCGACTCGAACACCGAGTCGATCTGGGCGCGCGCGGCGGAAAGCTGTCCAGACAGTCCGTTCGACTGCTGATCGATCTCCCGCTGGATATCTTCCAGCCGGTTCTTGTCGACACCGACGAGATCGGCGTTTCCCTTGACCGCCTCGTAATGCCGATTCACGATGCGTTCAGCGGTGGAAAGCTGCGCGAGGAGCTTCTGCCGTGCCGGCGGAGCTTCGCTGAACATGCCGCGTAGATGGGCGCGCACGGCTTCGATCCCCTGTTGATCGGATTCCCCGGCGCGGGCGGCGCGCAGTGCCTCTTTCGAGGAGGTCATGAAGATCAGCGGCTTGATGTCGAGCAGTTCCTCAACCTGCTGCTCGACGAAGCGCCGCACCTGCTGCCGTTCTGACGGCTCCAGAAGATCGGACTGGTTCACGACAAGGATGATCTTCTTGCCGAAGTCGCGGGCGATGCTCAGGTACAGGCGTTCAGTCTCGGCGAAGGCGCGCTTCGCTGAAATCACGAAAATGACGAGATCGCTGCGGTGCAAGAAGGCTTTGGCGGTCTGTTCGTGTTTCTGAAAGACCGAACCGGTCCCCGGAGTATCGACCAGGGCGACCCCAGGCGCGCCGGTGTTGGGGTGCCGCCATTCATACAGCCCATCGGGGCGCATGTTCGGTTTGCGCGCGCCACTGTCTCCGTGTTTGATGATATGGATTGCTTCGGTTGTCGGCGTGATGCCCATCGCCAGAAGTTCATCCGCCAGGAGTGCATTGATGAACGTCGATTTGCCGGCGTTGAACTCGCCGATGACTACGACTAGAAAGAACAGATCGCGCAGGTCTTCTGCCATGTCGAGCAGGCGTTTGCGGTCTTCTCCTGCCGTATCGCCCAGTTCCACCAGGGTTCCGGCAGCTTCGACCAAAGCCGTTATTTCGCGCTCGCGCAGTGCTGCCAGTTGACCCTCAACCGGCGTGAGAACAGGGGATTCCACCAGCTTATCCTCTCAGTATCGACAGCACAGACTTACCGATGGCTCCGACCGCGCCTTCTATAGCGGTCAGCTCCTGCCCGGCGGCTTGCAGCCGCTTCATCTGATCCATCTGCGTTTCCGTCTGCGCTTCCAGCATGCGCGTCACCGGGGCGACCGCGTCGCGGCGCAGCTGCAAACCGTAGGTGATCTGCTTGTTCGCCGCCTGTCGCAGCGCTTCGACAAAACGCGACTCGATATCTGTGATGCGCTTGCGGAAGCGGTTTTCGATTAGCCGACCGCGCAGGGGCAGGAAGGCGATTCCGAAGAGCGCCAGCGCCAGCAGGAGGATGATGATAGTGGGCAGGGGGGAATTCTGCTCGCCGATGGGAAAGGCGATGATCGAAAACACCAGGAAGACCAGAAGAAGAAGCTCATAGGCGGCGAGGTAGAGCATGGTGTTGCGCAGGGCGCGCTCAACGTCATCCGTCTCTATCGTGCTCGCTTCGTCTACGAGGGCATCCAGGTCCTTGCGGACGTTGATCAGGGCGGCGCGCTCGTAGCGGACCGGCGTCTGAATCACGCCGATCACCTTCTGCTGAATAACCGCCGGCAGCGCATCGACCTCCCGGCGGGCATACTTGACGAGATCGTCCAGGTCCTGGACATCTCGTCCTTCCAGTCTCGGCGCAAGTTGATCTGCCACGCCGGGAATCTCGCGCACCGCTTCGAATACCTTGTGCCTCTCGAACGCCGCGCGAACGTAAGAGCCGCCCGAACGCGCACGCGCCAAGCCGCTCAAGCCGACCAGTTCCAGAATGCCGCGTCCTATGGAGGCGAAGGCTCGCGCGGGGTGGAACTGCTCTCTGAGCGCTTCACCGCCGCGGTCAGCCATCGCGCCGAACCTTCCGTGCAAATCGTCGCTGATCATCTGGACGGCGCGTTCCTGCTCGCGCTTGCAGACGGCGATTTGTCCCTCGATATTCTGTGCGATGCTCTGGTAGTGGTCGAGCGCGGATTGGTTCGCTTTCAGCGCCATCAGCGACTGCTGATGCACATTCTGAATGATCTGCAGCGGCGTCTGCAATTTCTGCCGCAGGCGCGCAGTGTCGTTCAGCTGTCGGTCGACGAAGGCTTCGATCTGGTGCAGCCCACTTTCTTTCCATTGGGCTTCGTCGATGCTGCCATCGGGAAGGCGCGCAGACGTGGCGACCTTCGACGAAGTCAGCCAAAGATCAGGCTTGTAGCCCAATTTGCTCTGGCTTTGATCCAGCACGTACTGCCGCACCGTCTCGATCTCGTCAGCCGAGAGCAAGTCGATCTGGTTCAGGACCAGGATGACGTTCTTGCCATACTCTTTCAGGAACTGGAGGTTGTCCAGGTTGCCCTGGGTCATCGCCTGAGTCGCCAGCATGACCAGTAGAACGGTGTCGCTGCGATGCAGAAAGCGGCGGGTGATGTCCTCGTGCTTCTGAAAGACCGATTCCAGCCCCGGCGTATCGACGAAGCTGACCTTGTGCAGCAGAGGCGATGGGTAAAATACCGTCTCGACGTCGCCGCTTCGGCTGCGCGTCAGCTCATCGCCCCAGCGAAGGATGCTGATCCGGTCAGTCGTCGGCGTTGGACCGATGGGCAGCAGGTCGTGTTCGCCCAGCAGGGCGTTTATCAGGCTGGATTTTCCGGCATTGAAGGGACCAACGAAGACGATCATGTACGGGTGGTCCGCATGGAAGAGCGCGTCGCGCAGATGGGCTGCGCTGTTTTCCTTCAAACCGTCGATGCGCGGGACAACTTCCAACAAGCTCGTGATGAGTTCGTATTCGCGGCGTCGAACTGCTTCATAGTCTGCCGCGAGCTTCGATTCCAGGCTTGGGTTCGCCAAAAGCTTCTCGCTTCGCTAGTGCGGAATTTGTACCTGTGTGAATTCTACTATATCATTGCCAGCAGGTTAATCGACACCTGTGCAACTGGGGGTTGGTTCATGTCTGGACGCTTTTTTGCCTTGCGTTTGCTAAGCGCCGCTTTCAAGCTCGTCGCCATCGTCAACCTGATTGCCATGATTGGGGCGATTGTCATCATCCTCATCGACGCGACGGGTTTCCCGACCATCGACTCGAAGCTGCCGGTAATCGGCGGCGCTGCCGTGGCGGCGATCATCGGGACGGTGCTGCTCTTCGGAATCGGGCAGCTGCTCGATCTGCTGATGGCAATCGAGATGAACACGCGCGCGATGACCAAGATCCTCCAGCGTACCGGGAAGCTGATGGACGAGCGCCTCTGATGCGCTCTTTCACCGCGCGCCATGTTCAACTCCTCCATCCGTCGTACCGCAGGTCACCTGTTCTGCGATGACATCCGCGTCGCAGACATCGTTGCAGAAGTTGGGACGCCGGTCTATATCTACAGTCTGAAGCGAGCGCTGGAGAACTATGAGCGCATTCGGGCGGCGTTTGCACCACTCGATGCGCATGTTCATTTCAGCGCCAAGGCGAATGGCAGTCTGGCAGTGCTGCGGGCGCTGGTCGGCGCAGGCGCAGGGATCGACGCGGTAAGCGGCGGTGAGGTTTACCTCGCGCTGAAAGCCGGCGCTTCTGCTGAGAATATCGTGTTCGCCGGCGTCGGCAAGACCATGTATGAGCTGTACTTCGCCGTCCAGCAGAACATTGGCTGGATCAACCTCGAAAACGCGCGCGAAGCGGAACTCCTCAACAGCATCGCCCTGACGGCGGGCAAGACGATGCGCGTCTCTGTGCGCCTGAACCCCGAAGTTCACGCGCAAACTCACCCGCACATTGCCACCGGGCATGGCGGGGCGAAGTTTGGGATGACCGCCGATGCCGTCCTGGCGTTGTATGCCCGTCGGGCGGAGTTTCCGGCGCTGCGCTTCGAAGGTCTGCACATCCACATCGGAAGCCAGCTCGGTGATGTCGAGGCGACCTGCCGGGCGGCGCAGGCGGCGGTTGATCTGGCGCGCGCACTGCCCACCGTGAACACCATCGACATCGGCGGCGGCTTTCCGGTCGCCTACAAACCAGACGCGGCGATGCCTGATGTTAGCGCCTTCGCCGGGGCGCTGGCGCCTATCCTGGCGGGGTATCAGGTCCTGCTCGAACCCGGCAGATCGATCATCGCCGACGCCGGTTTGCTGGTGACGCGAGTGCTGTACCTCAAGGAGCAGGGTGGAGCGGCACAGGTCATCGTCGATGCCGGCATGACTGATCTCCTCCGTCCGGCATTGTATGACGCCTATCATGCCATCGTTCCAGTCTATGAAGCTAACCCTGATGCGCCGCGCCGACAGGTCAACGTGGTGGGCCCGGTCTGCGAGACGACCGATGTGCTGGCGCGCGGCAGGGAGATTCCCCCCGTCGCGCCGAACGATTACCTGGCGCTGCTCACTGCCGGCGCCTATGGTATGGCGATGTCCAGCAACTACAACGCCCGTCCCCGTCCCCCGGAAGTCGTCGTCGAACCCGATGGCAAGACATGGCGAATCGCACGCCGTCGTGAATCCTGGGATGACCTCGTTGCCCTCGAAAGCTAGGGAATCTGCATGAGCGCACAGCGCAAAACTTCCATTGCGGTCGTCTTCGGCGGTCGCAGTGTGGAACATGATGTCAGTATCGTCACCGCCCATCAGATCATGCGGGCGTTCGACAAGGACCGCTATGATGCTGCGCCGGTGTATATCGACCGTGAAGGGCGTTGGTTCACCGGCGAGCCGCTGCTCGAGCTGAACGCCTTCAAGAACGAGGTGCAATCCCTGGCGGGAGTTGTCCAGGTGGTGCTGTCGCCGGCGGTACAGCACCACGGCTTGATCGTCAACCCGACTCCGTCCGGCTTGCTTGCCAAGAGCGCCGTCAAGCGAATCGACGTGGTCTTCCCGGCGATTCACGGGACTCACGGGGAAGACGGGACGCTTCAGGGGCTGTTGGAACTGGCAGATATTCCGTACGTTGGCTGCGGCGTGCTGGCATCTGCCATCGCCAACCACAAAGCCATGACCAAGACCGTACTGCGCGGTTCCGGCATTCCCGTCGTCGACTCCGTAAACTTCACGCGCTCGGAATGGCTGGCGAACCCGGAAGAGGTGATCGCCAGAGTACGTTCGGCACTCCAGTACCCGCTCTTCGTCAAACCCGCGACGCTCGGCTCCAGCATCGGTATCGGACGCGCTGCCGACGATGCCATGCTGCGCGCCTACATCGATCTTGCCGCTGGTTTTGATGAACACCTGCTGGCGGAAAGCGCCGTTGAAAATGCGGTCGAGATCAACTGCTCGGTCCTCGGCATGGGTTCCGACATGCAGGCGTCCGTCCTGGAACAACCGGTCTCGTGGCAGGAATTCCTCACTTACGAAGAGAAATACCTGCGCGGCGGCGAGGGCATGAAGAGCGCCGAGCGGATCATCCCTGCGCCGCTCACGCCTGCATTGACCGAGCATGTCCAGCAGCTTGCGCTGAGCGCCTTCCGCGCCATCGGTGGAAGAGGGATCGCCCGAATCGATTTCCTGGTCCAACCGGATGCCGGAGTGATCTTTCTGAACGAGATTAACACCATGCCGGGGTCGCTGTCCTTCTACCTGTGGAGGGAGACCGGCTTGTCTCAGTCGGCGCTGGTCGACCGTCTCGTTCAGGTGGCGCGCGATGCCTACGCCGAAAAGCGCCGCAACACGTATAATTACCAGACAAGCCTGGTCGCGCTCACGGCTGAGCGGGGACTCAAGGGGATGAAGAAGTAGCAGCGTTAGCTTGAGGAAGATCGGTTGTGCCGTATCAAACCAGCGGCGTGCGCCGGAACAACGTTCAACTTGGAGTGGGGCAATCCATCTGGACGGGCAGCGCGCCGACAGCAATCCCGGAACGTGTCTTCGATGGTCTCCCCGGGTGCATCACCTGGCTGTCGCTGCTGCTCTCGGTAGTGGGGGCGGTGGCATTCCCGCGTCTGCTGCTGCTGATCGCCGTCGCCTTTACCCTGTATTCGGCGCTGCGTTTCGCTGTTGCCGGCTTTGCCAACGTTCTGGGACTGCGTAAGATCAGGCGGTGGGAGGCGACGAACTGGCGCGAGACCTATCGTCAGTCCGCGCCGCCGGATGCCCTGGCATGGGATGATGTTCACCATGTGGTGATCATTCCGAACTACAAAGAACCGGAAGCTGTGCTGCGGCGGACGCTGGACTGCCTTGCCGCGCAGCACGAAGCGGGGCAGCGCATGACCATCGTCCTGGCGATGGAAGCGGCTGAAGATACCTCGATTGCCAAGGCGGAGACGCTGGTTGCCGACTACACCCACGCCTTCGCGCACATCTACTACACGGTGCATCCGCGCGGGCTTCCCAGCGAGATGCAGTGCAAATCTGCCAATCAGGCATGGGCGGCGCGCTGGGTGAAGCGGAGGCTGGTCGACGAATTGGGCTACTGCCTGGATCACATTCTGGTGACCACGATGGATGCCGATACGCTGTGGCATCCGCAGCACTTTTACGCGCTCACCCATCTCTTCGCGGTCAACCCTGATCGCTACCTGCGCTTCTGGCAGAGTCCGATTCGCTATCACGGGAACATCTGGGAGATCAACCCGCTCATGCGGCTGATCAACGCCTACTCCAGCGCCCTGGAGCTGGCGTATCTTGCCGCCCCCTGGATGATGCCAATGCCCATGTCGTCTTACTCGCTTAGCCTGCGGCTTCTGGAATCGAGCGGCTTCTGGGACACGGACGTGATCGCCGACGAATGGCACATGTTCATCAAGTCCTTCTTTTTGCGTGATGGCAGCGTAAAGCTGGAGCGCGTTTTCCTGCCGTTTCTGGCGCAGGCGACGACCGGAGAAAATCTGTGGGAGGCGGCGCGCAACCGGTATCAGCAGACGCTGCGCCACGCCTGGGGAACCAAAGAAGTCGGCTTCACCCTGGCAAAACTGCTGGAACACCCGGAGATCGAATTCCTGCGCGGGTTTCGCCTGTTCTTTCGCATCTCGCACGACATTTTCCTGGCGGGGGCAGGGTGGGTGATCATCACGCTCGGATCGCAGCTCCCGCTGCTGCTGAATCCGCCGCTGTTGCAGCAGATCACCAGTGGCGAAGATCGCTGGATCTTCCTGCTGCTGCAAATCGCCTTCGGACTGGTGTCAATCCTGGGCATCGTCTTCTGGGCGCAGGATGTGGTCGTACGTCCGCCGCGAACCCGCCCACAAACGTTCATGGAGCGGGTCTACACGCTGATCAGCTTTCCTCTGCTGCCTGTGATGACGGTGATTTTTGTCTCGCTGCCAACCATTCAGGCGCAGACCCGGCTGCTGATGGGTGTGCCCCTGCAGTTCCGTGTGACGCGCAAGAACTGACCTTGCCGTGCTGCCCTCACTCCGGCGATCCATCGCCAGAGTGAGGAGGCAGACATTTCTTACTCGACGGTGACGCTCTTCGCCAGGTTGCGCGGTTGATCGACATCGGCGCCGCGCAGGACGGCGACCGAATAGGCAAGCAGCTGGAGCGGGATCACCGAAAGGATCGGAGTCAGCGACCAGGGGGCTTCCGGGATGTAGAGGACGTGATCCGCTTTCGTAGCGATGAACTGGTCGCCTTCGGTCGCCAGCGCAATGACCAACCCGCCGCGCGCCTTTGCCTGCTCGATCTGACTGATCATCTTCTCGTAGAGAGCATCTTTCAGGGCGATGGTCAGCACAGGCATCTTCTCGTCGATCAGCGCAATCGGTCCATGCTTCATCTCGCCCGCCGGATAGCCTTCGGCGTGAATGTAGCTGATTTCCTTGAGCTTTAGCGCGCCTTCCAGGGCAATGGGGTAGTTGATCCCGCGTCCGAGGAAGAGGAAATTCGTGTACTGGTGAACGTGGTGCGCCAGTTCGCGTACTTCGGCTTCGCGGTCCAGGACATGCCCGACCAGGTCCGGCAGGCGCGCCAGCATATGGACGTGTTCGCGGCGCTCAGCGTCGCTGAGCGTGCCGCGCAGCTGTCCCAGGTAGACCGCCAGCAGATATTGATCAACGATGCTGGCGGTGAAGGCTTTGGTCGAGGCGACGCCGATCTCTGGTCCGGCATTCATGGTGATGTACCCGTCAGAGACGCGCATCGCCTGGCTGCCGATGGCGTTGACGATGCTCCAGACGGTCGCCCGCTGTTCGCGCGCCTCTTCTACCGCCGCGAGCGTATCGACGGTTTCGCCGCTCTGCGTGATCGCCAGAACTGCCGTATGCTCATCGAGGATTGGACGGCGGTAGCGGTATTCGCTGCCGTAATCGACCTCAACATTGAGCCGTGCGATCTGTTCGATGAAGAACTTGCCGACCAGCCCGCTGTAGAAGCTCGTGCCGCAGGCAACGGTGACCAAGCGGCGCAGTGCCTTGGCGCGCTCTTCGGTCAGATTGAGGTCCGGCAGGCGCACCATTTCGTGGTCGAAATCGACACGCCCGCGTAGTGTGTCGGTGATGCTGCGTGCCTGTTCGAAGATCTCCTTTTGCATGAAGTGGCGAAACTCACCCTTTGCCGCGCTGACCGGGTCGTACGGAATATCATGGATCGAGGTTTGCGCGGGGGTTCCGTCGAGGTCCTGGATGTGATAAGCCTCGGCGGTCAGGATCGCCATCTGGCGGCTTTCCAGAAAGACCATCCTGCGGGTGTGTTCGAGGATAGCAGGAATGTCTGAGGCGATATACATCTCACCTTCGCCCAGTCCCAGGGCAACGCCACCGGCATTGCCGATGCGCACCGCCACCAGTCGATCCGGCTGACGACGGCTCATCACGACGATGGCGTGCGCGCCGCGCAGGTGGCGAACCGCCAGGCGCGTCGCTTCGGCGACATCGCCATGCGCGCCGTCCTGGGCGAAACGAGCGACCAGCTGCACGATCACCTCGGTATCGGTCTCTGAACTGAAGACAACGCCTTCCGCGCTGAGTTCGTCGCGCAGTTCGAGGTAGTTCTCGACGATGCCGTTGTGGACGACGACGAATTCGCCATCCATGCTGATGTGAGGATGGGCGTTGTGCTCGGCGGGCACGCCGTGAGTTGCCCAACGGGTGTGCCCGATGCCGATGTGCCCGGCGATGGGGTCTGTTTCCAGCCTGGCACGCAGGTTGCTCAGCTTGCCGACATCGCGCCGGACGTCGACCTTGCCTTCGCGAATGACGGCGACGCCCGCCGAGTCATAGCCTCGGTATTCAAGCCGGGCGAGTCCTTCAACGATGATAGGGGTGGCGTTGCCGCTGCCGATGTAACCGACGATTCCGCACACGATCAATTCTCCCAAAGGTCATCAGGACGCAGACATACACCATCCGGCTCAGCAGAGCTGTGCCAGACGAAGCTCCACACGCGCAACGGCTGTTCGCCCGGTCGCCCGGCGGTTTCACGGTGCGCTTGAATTGTTGGGTGGGGGACTAGACTGAGGCGGTGGATCGCCTCTGACGGCATCCGCTGATCTCTCGATTTTCGCCCGCGTCCTGCTGTGCAGGCTTAAGCACACTTCGACATGTGC
This sequence comes from Anaerolineae bacterium, assembly GCA_016789005.1. GTDB lineage: Bacteria > Chloroflexota > Anaerolineae > Aggregatilineales > Phototrophicaceae > Flexifilum. The sequence continues at coordinate 24,271 of JAEURA010000254.1, read as the reverse complement.
AACCGTCACCTCGTCAACTTGTGGGCGGCTCGTTCGTTTGTTATTAGCCGCGCGCAAGTCCATGCGCTCTCTCGCCCCCGGCGATTCCGGCGCTGCACCTCCTTTTCATGGCTTCACCACTCGGCGCGATCCTAACCGCTGCCGAGCGAACCGTCAAGCCTGCACGAACTCCAGATGTGCGACCGACGCCTGACTCAGATCGCTGTACACGCCCCGCATGGTCTCGTCGACGACCGCTTCCGAAAGCTGATACATCGCCTCATCCATGAGGACCGGCAGCAAGTCGCGCGATACACGCCCGTCTGCTCTGAACTTGAACGGCTTGCCGAAGTTGACGACGATGTGCGGACGCTGCAAACGAAGGAGGCTCTTCTGCCAATCTTTTGCGCCAGAAATCGCCGCCGGGACGATGACGGCATCCGCTTTAGTGACGACATAGGCAAAACCCTCTTTGGGGCGCGCCAGACCATGCTCCTGGCGCGTCCCTTCGGGTGCAATCAAGATCAGTTCGCCGCTCTTGAGCAGCTCAATCGAGTTCATGAGCGCCTTCCGGTCGACTTCGTCGCGGTTGACAGTGAAGGCGCCCCACGCCCGAACCAGCGGTCCGACGACCGGGTTATGGAGATTCTCAATCTTCGACATCGGCACGACGAAGCGATGGGTCACCGCGGCGATGCATAGAATTGGATCGAGCAGCGAGATGTGATTCATCATTAGGACTGCGCCGCCGTTTGCCGGGACGTTTTCGACTCCGCGAAACTCCAGGCGAAGCACCAGTCGAAACACAAAGCGCGCGAACGCCCGCATGATCCGCCGCCGCCAGGCGAAGCGCGGCTGCATTGCGACGTAATCCTGTACTGAGAGGCTCATGCTCATGGGCGGTCCTTTCTACTCCTCTTTCTTCCTGCCGCCGCGCGCCGGTCGCGAGCCAGAACCAGGTCCCTTGCGACGAGGTGGCTTAGAGGGTTCATCGCGGCGTGCAGTAGATGGCGCAGAAGGTCTGCCCGGTCTGCCTTTAGGCGCATCGGGTGCGCGCCGGCGCTGCGGGCGAGAATCCTCATCCCGCTCCTGATTCCCACCAGCAGGACGGGGACGGCGCGGTGGATGTGGAGCGTCATCGCGGGATTCGCCGGCAGGACGTGGGCGTCGAGGGCGGGGCGCATCTTGGCTGAAGTCGGCACTGTCAGGACGGGGATGGCGCGGTGGACGCGGAGCGTCATCGCGGGATTCGCCGGCAGGGCGTGGGCGTCGAGGGCGGGGCGCATCTTGGCTGAAGTCGGCACTGTCAGGACGCGGGCGGCGCGGGCGCTGCGTATCGTCACTGCGGGATTCACCGGCAGGACGCGGACGGCGTGGGCGCTGCGTATCGTCGCTGCGGGATTCACCGGCAGGACGCGGGCGTCGAGGACGAGGCGCATCTTGGCTGAAGTCGGCACTGTCGCGGCGCGGGTGGCGCGGTGGACGTGGAGCGTCATCGCGCGATTCGCCGGCAGGACGCGGGCGTCGAGGGCGGGGCGCATCCTGGCTGAAGTCGGCACTCTCAGGGCGCGGGCGGCGCGGTGGACGCGGAGCCTCATCACGCGATTCACCCGCAGGACGCGGACGGCGTGGGCGGGGGGCATCGTCACTGAAGTCGGCGCTTTCACGGTGTGGGCGTCGGGGACGGGGTGTATCCTCTTCGAAGTCTGCTTCGTCCGGGCGCGGGCGACGCATGGGGCGGGCTGATGCATCACTGCCTTGGGCGCTCCGCCGTCCGATCGGGTGACTGCGCCGCGCGGTTTTCAGACGACGGAGTTCTGGCGCAGGCGTCATCAAAAGCTTGATCTCGCTTGCGGTCAGCTCTTTCCACTCACCGGGACGCAGCTCGCCGAGCGAAAGCAGTCCAATATGCGTGCGAACCAACCTGCGCACTTGATGACCCAGCTTCATGCCAACGCGGCGGATCTGCCGTTTTTTGCCTTCAGCCATGATGATGCGCAGCGTCGAGAGGCGGTTGTCCCCCTGTAACAATGTGACGATACAGGGGGAGGTATGCTCATCTTCGTCCAGGATGAGGCCGTTGCGCCACTTGTCCAATACATCGAGACCGGGCAGCCCAACGACCTCCACCTTGTAGGTTTTGCTGTGCTGGTAGCGAGGATGGGTGAGCCGCTGTGCCGCTGCGCCGTCGTTGGTCAGGACGATCAGACCCTCACTGTCGGCGTCAAGCCGACCGATCGGGAAGAGGTTTTCCGACACATCAATCAGATCGTATACGGTGGGACGCCGATCTCCCTGATGCGGTTCGCGCGTCGTCAGCACATGCTTCGGCTTGTTGAGGGCGATGAAGATCTTCTTGCCGAGATCCAGTTTCAGCCGTGCGCCATCGACAGTGATGACATCGACCTCAGGATCGGCTTTGTCGCCGAGGTGGGCTTTGTCGCCGTTGATGAAAACGCGCCCTCGTTCGATCAGTTCTTCCGCCGCCCGGCGCGAAGTCGCGGCGTTCGCCTGGGCAAGGATCTTTTGCAGCCTTATTTTCACGATCTTGTTTGCAGTATCCTGTTATTCAGTTGGACGATTATACAGGTTTCGTCGTTTCGCTTGACAGGGTAAAGCGGATTGTGCTACGTTTGCCTCATTCACTCGGTAATGAGGAATTATGATGTCCGATCAGCGCCAGCTGCCCTTGTTCGCATCACAGCCGACGACTGTCGCTGACCTGAGCATTCACACCCGGCTGGTCGACGCGATTCCGTTCTTTCAGGTACATCTGCACAGCCAGGGAAAAACCCAGCACACCATCGATGCCTTCACCGCTGATCTGGAACTGCTGACGGAGTATCACGGGGATGCGCAGAGCCTTGGCTGGTATACGACCAGCCGCCTCAACGATTTTCTAGTCTGGATGGAAGAGAGGCGGGGGGTCCCGTGCAGTCGTAAGACCTACGCACGCCGCGTGACGACGCTCAAAGTCCTGTTCAGGTGGCTGAAAGAGATCGAAGCAATTCCGCATGATCCGGCAAATGCGCTGCTCCAGCGTTCAGGTCCTGCTCCGCTGGCGGTGATCCTGACTTCGGATGAAACTGAGTCGGTGATGGCGCATGCTCGCAGCCTTCGCTTCGGCGACAAGCCGGACGCCCGCCCCGAACTGCTGTTTCGCCTCATCCTGAGTACTGGCATCAAGAAGAGCGAGGCGGTCCGCCTGATTCCGGATGACATTCAGGCGGACACGGCAGGTGGCTGGCAGGTATTCATCCGCCATGAGGGGGCGAAAGACCGCTACCGCGAGCGCTTTCTGCCGCTTGAGAGCACGATTAAGCCGGCGCTCGACGCCTACCTGTCGCAGTATTCCCCGCAGACGAGGTTATTCACCTGTACCGCGCGCAACCTGGAGTACATCCTGGAAGATCTGGGCAAAGACGTAGGGATTCCCAGCAAGATCTCGTTCGAGATGCTGCGGTGGATGTACGGCGTCCGCGCATTCCTGGCAGAGTTGGATCCCAATTCCATTCGCGAACGCCTTGGTTTGAGCGAAATCAGCTGGTTGGAAACGCTCGGCAAGATCAAGCAGCTCGCCGTCAAGTATTATCCCGCACAGCTTTGAGGCGGCACAGTCTCATTCAACAGACCCGCAGCAGAAACCCTTTCAGATATTCGCCTTCAGGGAAGGTCAGGGCGACCGGGTGATCCTCTCCTGCCGCCAGATGACGCAGGATCTGTGCGTCACGCCCGCTGTCGGCGAGCGCGCCAAAGACGATCTTCTGAAACAGATCGCGCGAGATCGCTCCTGAACAGGAAAACGTCAGCAGGAGACCGCCCGGTTTCACCAGTTTGAAGCTGTGCAGATTGAGGTCTTTGTAACCCCGCGCCGCTTTGTCCACCTGCCCGGCGTTGTGGGCGAACTTCGGGGGATCACAGACGACCACGTCGTACAGTTCGTGCGCGGCAGCCTGATCACGGATGAAATCGAACACATCACCCTGGATGAATTCAGCATGCGCCTCGTCGAAGCCGTTCAGTCGATATGTCTCCTCGGCAAGTTCCAGCACCTCGCGCGAGGCGTCTACATTCACGACTGCACCGGGGTTGGATAGACCAAAGCCCCCAGTGTAGCTGAACAAGTTGAGCAGACGGGGCGCGTCGCTGGCAATACCTCCGTTGAGGATGTCGGCAAGGAGTCCCTGGTTTGGAAGCTGATCGAGATAGTAGCCCGTCTTATGCCCTCTGCGCAGATCGATCAGCCGGACCTGCCTGTCGCCGCTGAGTTGAATCAGGTCCGGAGGTTCTTCGCCCTGCAAGCCGCCGACAGAGTCGCGCAGTCCTTCCTTGCCCCGCACATCTACGTCGCTGCGTTCATAAACGCCGCGCACCCGAGTGAGATCGGTGAGCAGGGCGGCGAGCATCGCCTTGCGTTGATCGATGCCGAGCGTCAAAGCCTGCAGCACCAGCCATTCTCCGTAGCGGTCAACGATCAAGCCGGGCAGGAAATCGCTTTCCGCGTGCACCAGCCGGGACATCGGCAGACCTCCACTCACCCTCAGCAGCCGGCGTGCCTCGACAGCGCGCTGAAGCCTGAGCCTCCACCACGTCTCGTCAATCGGCTCTTCGCGCCAGGTGAGGATGCGTACCTGAATCTGCGAGCGTGGATTCCAGTAGCCGCGCGCCAGAAACCGCCCGCTCTGCGTCTGCACATCGACGACATCGCCCGGCGTGGGATTTCCGCGCAGTTCGGTGATCGCTCCGCTGAATATCCAGGGATGCTTGTTCTGAATCGGCTTTTCACGCCCAGGGGCGACGACGATAGCTCCGGTAGGGTTATCGGCGGGAATCATCGGTTTTCCAACATGCCGAGCAAGTCACTTTCACTGATGATGGGTACATTCAACTGCGCTGCCTTTTCAGCTTTGCTGCCGGGCGAATCGCCCACCAGCACATAGGACGTCTTCTTACTGACGCTTCCGGTGACTTTCCCCCCGTGCGATTCGATGAGCGCACCGGCTTCATCGCGGGACAGCGTCGGCAGGGTCCCGGTCAGAACGAAAGTTAGCCCTGCCAGCGCATCGCTGGATTTTTCGCGCGCCATCCCCTGGGTGGTCACGCCGGCGGAGCGCAGCTTGTCGAGCACCTGTAGATGGTAAGGATCGCGAAACCAGGCGTAGATGCTCTGTGCCAGGATCTCACCGACGCCCTCGATGCTGCTCAGCGTCTCTGGTTCGGCGTTTTCCAGCAGATCCACCGAGGGCAGGGCGTTTGCCAGCGCCGTCGCAATCGTCGAGCCGACGCCGTCGATCCCCAGCGCGGTCAGGACGCGCTCCAGCGGACGGCTCTTCGCCGTCGCGATGGCATCCAGCAGTTTCTGGACCTTTTTTTCCGCGAAGCCATCGAGCGGCAGAAGCTGGTCGGCGGTCAGCGAGAAGATGTCCGCCTCATCCTTGATCAATCCCTTGTCGATCAACGTTTTGACCGTTTGCGAACCGAACCCCTCAATATCCAGCGCGCCGCGCGATACGAAGAACTCGACCTGGCGATAGACGCGCTCCGGGCAATAGACGTTGTCACAGAAGACATCGACAGCGCCTTCGGGGCGCACGACTGGCGTATCGCAGAATGGACAGCGTGCCGGCGGTTCGATGGCGCGTTCCTCTCCGGTCCGCGCCGCCAGCAGAGGACCGACGACGTTTGGAATGACATCGCCGGCGCGCTTCACGATCACCTGATCGCCGATGCGAATGTCCAGCGCTTTCACATAGTCATAATTATGCAGCGTAGCGCTGCTGACTGTCACCCCGCCAAGGAAGACCGGATCAAGCGAAGCTGAGGGGACGATGCGCCCGGTGCGCCCGACACTCACAACAACATCCAGCAGCCGAGTCGCTGCCTCCTGCGCTGGAAACTTGTAGGCGACAGCGCCGCGTGGGTCCTTGCCGACAACCCCCAGCTCCCGAACCATGCTCAGGTCATTGACCTTGATCACCACGCCATCGATCTCGTAGTCCAACGCATTTCTACGCGATTCCCACATGGGTATCTGCTGGATAATGTCGGATAACGTTGGAAAGTGCGCCGCCTCTCGCGCGGTGGGGAATCCCATATCCCGCAGCATTTCCAACATATCCCACTGCCTATCCAGCGTCAGCCCTTCGCCATCGACGACGCTGTAAATGAACGCCGAAAGTGGACGCGCGGCAGTGATGCGAGAATCCTTCTGCTTGAGCGCCCCTGAGGCAGCATTGCGGGCGTTGATGAAGACCGGCTGTTCCTGCTCGATCTGACGCTGGTTGAGCGCCTCGAAATCCCGCTTCAGATACAGGATTTCGCCGCGCACCACAAGCCGCGCCGGGGGCGGCGGAGACTCTGGATGGACGGGGATGCGCAGAGGGATGGTGCGGATGGTGCGGATATTGGGCGTCACTTCATCGCCGACTTCGCCATTGCCGCGTGTTGCTGCCTGGGTCAGGATGCCGTTCTCATAGGTAAGCACGATGGTGAGACCGTCAAATTTCGGCTCCAGCGTGTAGTCGAGCTGCGTCCCACTGGGCAGAAGCCGCAGATTTCGCTCCTCCCAGGCATGGAGGTCCTCTTCACTGTAGGCATTGGACAGGCTGAGGATCGGCGCAGCATGGCGCACCTTCTGCCATTCTTCAGTGAGATCACTGCCAGCGCGCTGCGTGGGCGAATCCGGCGTGATCAGCTCCGGATGCTCAACTTCGAGCGCTCGAAGTTCGTTGTACAGCGCGTCGAATTCGGCATCGCTGGCGAGAGGCTGGCTCAGGACGTAGTAATGATAGCTGTAGGTGCTGAGAAGCGCGCGGAGCTGCGCCGCGCGCTGTAACGCATCGACCATCGTCAGCCTCCATCTGGATTGAAGTGTGTCAAGGCGAAAAGACGTCGAGGTAGTCGGCGGCTGCCCATCCTCGGCGGGTGGGATCATCCGGACTCTGGATTTCCCACCAGGTCAAGCCCGAGGATTGGGTTGGACCGCCGACGACGTTGAAGCCTTCGCCAAGCGCAGCGGTGAAGAGCGGCGTGTTTTCCAACCCGGCGGATGGGCGGACATTCAAGCCTTCAGTATTCACCAGCACCGCCACGCCAATGCTGACGACCAGCGGTGTTGGTGAAAGGATGACAGGGGGTAGGGTAGGACCTTCCAAGGCGAACGTCGGCAGGGGCAGTACCGGAACGGAGCCGTTGTCGGCATTGACAGCTGGGGCGGATGTTGGCGGTCCGCTGATCGCGCTGGTCGCCGTTGGTTCGGCGGTGACGATAATCACGCGAGGTTCACCGCCCGGCGCGGTCTGACCGCCGAGCATCAGGACCAGCGAGACGATTCCTGCCGCGATGCCGAAGACCATCAGGAGCATCAGCGCGACGGACCAGGCAGGGAAATAGAGAGGATTCTGCCGGCGCTCCTCGCGTTTGGACTTGCGCCGCTCCTCGCGCTTTGAGCCTGCAGAAGCATTTGTGCCGGTGCGTCGGGGATCGGCTGCGCGCATTGGCTGTGTCCCGGAAAGATCGCGCGTGTCATCCAGGCGGGATTCCTTCATGATTTACCCTCGTCGCTTCACCCAGTCCATGAACTGTTCCAGTGACCATGTGTTGATCACCTGCTGCGGTTCAATCCAACCGCGCCGGGCCGTCATCACACCGTAGCGCAGCAGGTCCATATTGTGGATGCTGTGAGCATCGGAGTCTATTGCCAACGGGATTCCCAACTGCGCCGCCCGCCTGGCGTAGCGCGCTTCCAGATCAAGCCGCTCCGGATTGGCATTGATCTCCAGGGCGATGCCGGATGCCGCCGCCGCCTCGAAGACCGCGTCCATATCCAGGTCCGCCCCGTCACGCTCCGGGATGAGCTGCCCGCGCGGGTGTCCGATCAGATCGATGTAGGGGTTGCGAATCGCTCGGATCAGCCGCTCAGTGATCTGTTCGCGCGGTTGGCGCAGGCTGACGTGTAGCGAGGCGATCACAAAATCGAGTTGTGCCAGCACTTCATCAGGAAAGTCTAGGTCGCCGTCCGCCTTGATCTCGACTTCGCTGCCGTGAAAGATGCGAAAGTCAGGCGCGAACTCTGCGTCGACCTGGCGGATTTCCTGCTGCTGCGCCATCAGGCGTTCGATGCTCAGCCCGTTGGCGACGGCGGCGCTGCGCGAGTGATCGGTGATGACGATCCAGCGTCGTCCCCGTGCCCGCGCGGCGGCTGCCATCTCGCGGACCGTCCCTTTGCCGTCGCTCCACACGGTATGCATGTGCAGGTCGGCGTGCAGATCGCCTAACTGAATGAGCGTCGGCAGCTTGCCCAGTCGGGCGGCTTCGATTTCGCCCTGGTCTTCACGGAGTTCAGGCGGGATCCAGGGCAGACCTATTCGGGCATAGACCTCGTTCTCTTCGGCGCAGAGAATTTCCTCCCCTACAGGCTCGCCGGACTTGTTCACCGGAGTCAGCGCGTGTTCATTCAGGCTAAGACCGTGTTCCAGGGCGATCTCACGGACACGAATATTGTGTCCCTGGCTGCCGCTGAAATATTGCAGCGCCGTCCCCCAACGTTCTGGTGCCAGGATGCGCAGATCGACCTGCAAGCCATTTTGCAGTTCAACGGCGCTCTTGGTGGAGCCGTGCCCTAGAATGCGGGCGACGGACTCGTCAGCGACGAAGGCGTCCATGATCGGCTGAGGGTCGCGGCTGGCGATCAGCAGATCGATGTCGCCGATGGTCGGGCGCGCCCGACGGATGCTGCCGGCGATCTCTCCCTTGAGCGCGCCAGGGATCTGCATCAGCCTTGACAGGATGGCTTCGGCAGCGGGCAGGGCGACCCCCAAGGGCATCCGCGTGTCCGACGCGCGGCGCTTGAAGGCGTCGATGCTTTCCAGTATCTTCGCCTCGGACTTGGCGCCCATCCCCGGCAGATCGCGCAGCTTGCCGGCGCGCGCGGCGGCTTCCAACGACTCGATGGTGGTGATTCTTGCGGCGTCCCAGAAGAGTTTGGCTTTTTTCGGTCCCACGCCGTTGATCCTCAGCATATCGATGACGCCCGCCGGAATCTCTTCCGCCAGCTCGTTGTAGAAACGCAGTTCGCCGGTCTCCAGGATCTCGGTGATCTTTTCGGCGATGATCTTGCCGACGTGGGGGATCGTGCCCAGTTCGTTCGACGCCGCCATCGCGCGCAGATCGCGAGGCTGCTCGCGGATCGCCTCCGCCGCGTTACGGTACGCCATGATCCGGTGAATGATCTCGCCTTTAATCTGGAGCATGTCGGCGACGCGGTCGAACAGGTCCGCGATCTCTCGATTCGTCATGGGGCGTCTCGCCTCTGCCTTAGAACGTCTGTATCATACAGAGAGTATAGCTGACAAGCCCGGTTCGAATCAATCGCCCGCCGATGTGACGCGCGCAATCTCTTGACAGCGCTTCGTTTTCCCGTTACGCTAAGCGCGGACAACTGAGATCTGCAACGACGTTGACCTGGACGAGTACGTCTTCAAACGGTGTTTCAGAGAGCCGCCGGCAGCTGTGAAGGTGGTACACACGCGAAGACTGAATGGACCAGCGAGTCGCAGGCGCGAACGCATGATGTCATGCCGGTAGCGTTTGCCGGGTTCGCCGCCGTTATCATGGCGAGGGTATCGGCAGTTTGCGCTGCTCGTACTCGAAAGCGGCATCTGCCTTCGGGATGGATGCAAACAAGGTGGCACCACGGGAACCCCACTCGTCCTTGAACGAGATGGGGTTTTTTGATCCTGTGCTGCAAGCCTGATCAAGGAGGTCTCAGCGATGGTTTCTGTGATGATGGCGGCAGGGACAACCGTACACCCCAACCGCGAACAGGTGAACCGCCTTTTCGACCAGGGTGATCTGGTCCCGGTGTACCGCACCCTGCTGGCAGACCTGGAGACGCCTGTCTCGGTCTACATCAAGCTGTCCCAGCTGGGCGAGGTCTCGTTTCTGCTGGAAAGCGTCGAGGGTGGCGAGCAGGTCGGGCGCTTTTCGTTTCTCGGCGTGAATCCTAAAGGCGTGATCAGCGTGCGCGACGGAATCGTCACGCGCACGCTGCACGGCGAACAGACTACGCGTCCTCTGGATGCCGGCGAAGACCCCCTCAAGGTGATCGAATCGGAATTCGAGCGGGTGACGCCGGTGAAGCTCGAAGGGCTGCCGCGCTTCATCGGTGGGGCGGTGGGCTTCGTTGCCTACGACTGCGTCCGTTATTTCGAGCGCCTTCCGGCGACGGCTGCTGATGAGCTGGAAGTACCCGACGTGGCGTTCCTGCTCGTCGATACGCTGGTGATCTTCGATCACGCCAAACACCAACTGATCGTGCTGGCGAATGCCCATGACAAAGGTGACCGCGATGAAGCCTTCGACGACGCGGTGCGACGTATCGACGCCATCACCGACGCACTGCGTCAGCCGCTCGTTATGCCGGCGGAACATGCCGAACCTGCCCACGATGAACTGATGTCGAACATGACCCGGGCGCAGTACGAATCTGGTGTCGAGGCGGCAAAAGAATACATCGCCGCCGGTGATGCTTTTCAGATCGTGCTGTCGCAGCGGCTCAGCCGACGCACCAACGCCTCCCCGCTGACGATCTACCGCGCTCTGCGAGCGACCAACCCCTCACCGTACATGTTCTTCCTGCGGTTTGGCGAGGATTTTTCGCTGGTGGGGGCATCGCCGGAAATGATGGTGCGGCTGGAAGACGGCATTGCGACCACTCGACCCATCGCAGGATCGCGGCGGCGTGGGGCAAATGAATCCGAGGACGCTGCGCTGGAGGACGAACTTCTGGCGGACCCTAAAGAGCGCGCCGAGCACGTCATGCTGGTCGATCTTGGGCGCAATGATCTGGGGCGTGTCTCCGAATATGGCTCCGTCAAAGTCACGGATATGATGTATATCGAGCGCTATTCCCACATCATGCACATCGTTAGCAATGTCCAGGGAGTGCTTCGCCCCGGCATGAATGCCTTCGACCTGCTGCGGGCAACGTTTCCCGCGGGCACGCTCAGCGGCGCTCCTAAGGTTAGGGCGATGGAGATCATCGAGGAACTGGAAGGGACGCGGCGCGGGACCTATGGCGGCGCGGTGGGTTACTTCAGCTTCGATGGATCGATGGATACCTGCATCACAATTCGATCCGCCCTCATTCGCGGTGGAAAGGTGTATATTCAGTCGGGCGCGGGCATCGTCGCAGACAGCGTCCCCGCCACTGAATATGAAGAAACGCTCAGCAAGGCGCGGGCGATGGCGGTGACCATTCAGCGCGCCGAGCAGGGACTTCTCTAATCCACCATCACACAGAAGGGGTACTTTCGATGAACGTTCGGCGCATCATTTTCCTCCGTCCCGGCGAGACCGACTGGAACCAACACGGGCGCTGGCAGGGTTGGGTTGCGGCGCCTCTCAACGCGCACGGGCGGCAGCAGGCTGCGTCGCTGGCGAAATTCGTCCGTAATATCGGCATGGGGGCGCTCTATTCCAGCGATCTTCGCCGCGCTATCGAGACGGCTGAGATGCTGGGACATCCGCTGGGCTGTGAGCCGATCCTGGACGCCCGGCTGCGCGAACGTAACATCGGCTTGTGGCAAGGGTTGACCATCGACGAGATGGTCGCCTGGTACTCCGAGGAATATGCGGTGATGCTGGGCGACATCGACGGTTTTCGCCCGCCTGGCGGTGAGTCGCGCAATGACGTGCGCAAGCGCGTCATGGAGGCGCTGGAAGACATTCTTACCACCGCCGTGGTCGAGACCGTCGGCATCCTCTCGCATACGACGGCGATCAAGATCATGCTGGCGGCGCTGGTCCCCAGTTATGACCCGCTCTACGTCGAACTGGACAACACTTCGGTGACGACGATCCACCGCAAGGAAGGCGTGTGGGAACTCGCCGCAGTGAACGATCAAATGCATCTCGAAGGGCTAGACGCCCGCTCAGTGGGCGAAATTGAGGCGCACAAAAGATGATCCTGGTGATCGACAACTACGACAGCTTCACCTATAACCTCGTCCAGCTGCTGGGCACAATGGGCGCAGATTTGCAGATTTATCGCAATGATCAGATCACGCTCGAGGCGATTGGCGCGCTGAACCCCAGCCACATCGTTATCTCGCCTGGTCCAGGCGACCCGGATGAGGCCGGCGTGTCGTTGGAGGTGATCCGCACGTTTGGCGCTGCTACGCCGATCCTGGGAGTCTGCCTGGGACATCAAGCTATCGGGCAGGCTTACGGTGGGGTCGTGTTGCGCGCACCGCGTCTGATGCACGGCAAGACCAGCCCGATCTATCACGCGCGCGAAGGAATCTTCGCGGGCGTTCCCAGCCCGTTTGAGGCGACCCGCTATCACAGCCTGATCGTCGATGAGGCAACTCTTCCTGCTGAACTGCTGATCACGGCGCGCACCGCCGACGGCGAGATCATGGGGCTTCAGCACCGCGCGCACCCGGTTTTCGGCGTGCAGTTCCATCCGGAAAGCATCCTGACGGACTGCGGCGCACAGATATTGGGCAACTTCCTTCAGGTCGGCGTCCCGGTCACGGTGTGAGATGATGGACATTCAGAAAGCGATTGATGTACTGAGCCGCTTCGGGCACTTGCAGCATGAGGAAGCTGAGGCGGTGATGAACCAGATCATGAGCGGCGGAGCGACAGATGCGCAGATCGGCGCCTATCTGATGGCGCTGCGCATGAAGGGTGAGACGCAGGATGAGATCGTCGGCAGCGCGCGGGCGATGCGCGATAACGCCGAAAAAGTGCCGACCGGCTTCGACGGCGCGAACCTGCTGGATACCTGCGGTACCGGTGGCGACAAGTCCGGCACGTTCAACATCAGCACCACCGTCGCTTTCGTTGCTGCTGGAGCAGGGATGCGCGTCGCCAAACACGGCAACCGAGCCGCCTCCAGCAAGTGTGGCAGCGCAGATGTCCTGGGCGAACTGGGCGTCAATCTCGACTTGACACCGGACCAGGTCGGTCGCTGCATTGACGAAGTCGGGATCGGTTTCCTGTTCGCGGCGAAGCTGCACCCGGCGATGAAACATGCCATCCAGCCTCGACGCCAGATCGCCGTTCGCACGATTTTCAACATCCTCGGACCGCTGACCAACCCGGCGGGCGCGCGCCGTCAGCTGATGGGCGTTTTTGCCGGCGATCTGACCTCGATGCTGGCGCACGTCCTGGCTGAATTGGGGACGCTTTCGGCGCTGGTGGTCAGCGGTTACGGCGGGCTGGACGAACTGACGACGACGGGCATCAACCAGATCAGCCAGCTCAAGGATGGAGCGGTCAGAACCTATGACCTGGAGCCGGAGTCGCTGGGCTTCAAAGGGGCGAATATTCACGAACTGCTTGGAGGCGATGCGCCAGTGAATGCGGCGATCCTGCGCGGCGTGCTGAGCGGTGAGATCCGCGACGCCAAGCGCGATGTCGTTCTTCTGAATGCGGCTGCCGCGCTGATCGCCGGAGGCAGGGTGGATGGTTTCTCAGCGGGCGTCGCGCTGGCGGCAGAGACGATTGAAAGCGGGGCAGCGCTGCAAAAGATGGAAGCGCTGATCGCCTGTTCACGGAAGCTGGCGGCGGAGAGCGCGGCGTGACGAGCTTCGTTCGCACTGAGACCATCCTGGACCGCATCCTCGCTCGCAAGTTGGAGGAAGTCGCACGCTTGATGCCAGCCCTGCCGGAACTGCGTACTGCCGCCGAATCTGCGCCGTCACCCCGCGATTTTACCGGGGTGCTGAGACGTGAAACGGTGGCGCTGATCGCTGAAGTGAAGCGTGCCTCGCCGAGCAAAGGGGTGTTGATCGCCGATTTCGATCCGGTCAGGATTGCACAGGTGTACGCGGCGAACGGAGCGGCGGCGCTCTCGATCCTCACGGATGAGGACTTCTTCCTGGGACATCTCGATCATCTGCGGGCGGTGCGTGCAGCAGTTCCGCTGCCGGTGCTGCGCAAGGATTTCGTCATCGACGCCGCGCAGGTCTACCAGGCGCGTGCCGCCGGAGCCGACGCCGTTCTGTTGATCGTCATGGCGCTGGAAGACAGCCAGCTCGCTGATCTGCACGATTTGATACGCGAGTTGGGCATGGCAGCGCTGGTTGAGGTGCACAACGAAACCGAACTGGAGAGGGCGCTGCGCGCCGAGGCGACGCTGATCGGGGTCAACAACCGTGATCTGCGCACCTTCCAGGAGGACTTCGGCACGACCGCCCGCGTCGCTGCGCATCTGAGCGGTGAAGAAGGTGTGCTACTGGTGGCTGAAAGCGCCATGCGGTCGCCGGAAGATGTGGTGAAGATGGGGTTGCTGGGCGTGAACGCGGTGCTGGTGGGGGAGGGGCTGCTGAAGGCGAACGACATGGCGGCGCAGGTGCGCGCCTTCAGCGGTCATCGACGTGCCGCGCGACAGGATTGATGGATGATGCGTGTCAAGATTTGCGGAATCACCACCCTGGATGACGCCCGCGTCTGCGCTGAAGTCGGCGCGGACTTGATCGGATTGAACTTCTACAAGAAAAGCCCGCGTGTCATCGCGAACGATGCTGCGCGTGACCTATGCACGACACTTCGTGCGGAGTTTGGCGCGCGCTGTCCGCTGTTCGTCGGCGTATTCGTCAACGAGATCGTCAGTCACATCTCGATGACAATGGATGACGTTGGGCTGGATTTCGCCCAACTCAGCGGAGACGAGTCGGTCGAGATGCTGCGCGAGCTGCGAGGGATCGCCTTCAAGGCGATCCGTCCGCGAAGTCAGGCGGAAGCGCTCGACGATGCGCGCTATTTCCTTTCAGGCACATCAGCGAGCGAGCGAATTCCGTCGCTCCTGCTCGATGCCTATAACCCGGCTCTGTACGGTGGAACTGGCGAAACCGCCGCCGAAGATGTTGCCCTGGCGGTCAAGGCACAGACCTCTCGTTTGATGCTGGCGGGCGGGCTGACGCCGGAGAACATCATAGCGCGAGCGGCTGTGATCCAACCATGGGGTGTCGACGTTGCCAGCGGCGTCGAAGGGGACACCCCCGGACGCAAAGATGCTGCCAAGGTTCGTGCGTTCGTCGCTGCGGTGAAGACGCTGTGATGTGGGCATCCTGTGGAATCCTGTTGAACAAACCGAGGTGAGCGTGACTCAATCTGGGGGATACATCCCCACACACACGACCAATGTGCCGGATGAACGCGGCTACTACGGCGATTTCGGCGGGCGCTACGTGCCAGAGACGTTGATTCCAGCCCTGGACGACCTGGTGATCGCCTATCGTGAGGCGATGGCAGACCCGGCGTTTCAGGGGAGACTCGCCGATCTGCAAAAGAACTATACCGGACGCCCGACGCCCATCACCTACGCCGAACGGCTGAGCGAACATCTCGGCGGTGCGCGCATCTATCTGAAGCGAGAAGACCTGGCGCACACCGGCGCGCACAAGATCAATAATGCCCTGGGGCAGGCGCTTCTGGCGCAGCGGATGGGCAAGCGCCGCGTGGTTGCCGAAACCGGGGCGGGGCAGCACGGCGTCGCCAGCGCGACGGTCTCAGCGCTGCTCGGCTTGGAGTGCCACGTTTATATGGGCAGTGTCGATATGGCGCGTCAGGAGCCGAATGTCTTTCGCATGAAGCTGCTCGGCGCGGAAGTGATCCCGGTGGAGAGCGGCAGCAAAACGCTGAAGGACGCCATCAACGAGGCGATCCGAGACTGGGTGACGAACGTCAACGCGACGTTCTATCTGCTGGGTTCGGCGTTGGGACCTCATCCCTACCCGATGATGGTGCGCGACTTCCAGAGCGTGATCGGCATCGAGGCGCGAGGGCAGATGCTCGACCGGACAGGACGCCTGCCGGACGTCTGCATCGCCTGCGTGGGCGGTGGCAGCAATGCCATCGGTTTGTTCCACGCTTTTCGCGACGATGAACAGGTCGAGCTGATCGGCGTCGAGGCGGGCGGACACGGCATCGCCGGCGGTGAGCATGCTGCGCGCTTTGCCGACCTCTCGATCAGTCGACCGGGAGTGCTGCATGGGACACGCTCCTTCGTCATGCAGAACGCCGACGGGCAGATCATGAACACCCACAGTATTTCGGCGGGGCTGGACTATGCGTCGGTCGGACCGGAGCATGCCTACCTTCGGCAGCAGGAGCGCGCCTATTACACTTTCGCCACCGACGAAGAAGCGTTGACGGCGCTGCAAACGCTGAGCCGCATGGAGGGCATCATCCCGGCACTAGAGAGCGCTCATGCGGTCGCGGAGGCGATCAAGCGCGCGCCGACCCTGCCGAAAGACTCGATCATGCTGGTCAACCTGTCGGGGCGCGGTGACAAGGACCTGAACACTGTCATCGGAGCGCTGGCGTGAATCAGAAACACATGGTCTGCGCGCTGCCGGTGACGCCGACGGGAGAAGTTCTGCTTCAGCAGCGCGATCACGCCCCCGGCATTGCTTATCCCGGCGCGTGGACGATCTTCGGCGGGGCGGTTGAAGCGGACGAGACGCCCGACGAGGCGATACGCCGCGAACTGATAGAAGAACTTGAACTGGAGATGCCGCTGCGCTACTGGCACACCTATGTCTGTCCAGTGCGCAGCATCCCCGGTGAACTCGATGTGCTGGTTCATGTCTACGTCGGCGACCTCACACGACCGATCGAGTCGCTGACGCTGCATGAAGGGCAGGGCATGGCGCTGGTGGATGAGGCGAAGGCGAAGACCATGACGCTCGGCTTTGGCAAGACGCCGGTGCTGCACCGCCTCTTCGATGAGTATCTGCGAGGCAAAAACATGACCGTCAGGACCATTGCAGGACTGGACGCGCTCCGATCTATGTTTGCGGTATCAAGAGCGCAGGGGCGAGCGGCTTTTCTGCCCTACTACCCGATTGGCTACCCGGACTACGAGGCGTCCCTGGAAGCGATCCGCGCGATGGCTTCGGCAGGCGTCGATGGTTTCGAGATCGGCATGCCCTTCAGCGACCCGCTGGCAGATGGTCCGGTCATTCAGGCGGCAACGCAGCGCGCGCTGGAGAACGGCGTCACCGTGCGCAAATGCCTGGAGGCGGTGCGGACGCTGCGCGACCAGGGCGTTGCACAGCCGATGCTCATGATGGGGTATCTGAACCCGATCCTGGCATACGGCGCCGATCGCTTCATTGAAGACGCCAAAGCCGCCGGCGCAGACGGCGTGATTATCCCCGACCTGCCGCCGGAAGAAGCGGCGGAGCTTTCTGCCGCCTGCGACCGGCACAGCATGGGGTTGATCTTCTTCTTGGCTCCGACCAGCCGACCGGAGCGGATCCCCCTGGTCGCGGAACGCACGCGCGGGTTCATCTATGTAGTTTCTCTGACGGGCGTCACGGGTGAACGTAACCATCTCTCGGCGGAACTGGAGACGTTCATCGCCCGCGTTCGGGCGCACAGCGCTGATGTGCCGTTGGTGATGGGCTTTGGCATCAGCACGCCTGAACACGCTCGTCGGGTTAGCGGCTTGGTGGATGGGTTTATCGTGGGAAGCGCGCTGGTGCGGGCAGGCGCGCAGGGAGTTGAGGCGGTGGCGTCGCTGGCGCACGACCTGCGCGCGGTGCTCGATCTTGCGGATGATGGAAAGAAAGCCCGCTGAGCAATCTGGTTTGCGAAATTCGGGAAATCCTCGGATTGCTGAGTGCTCTGTTCGTGGTTCTGCCACATGCTTTTTGCTTTCATCGGAGGTGAAGACACTGCGTTGACAAGGTCTCTGCGCTCATGCTATCCTCTGCGCTGAAGGAGTTCTGGCATATGCGCGCGTTTCACCGTCGGTACAGTTTTCGCACCTATTCTGGTTATTACTATAGCGGCGAGAACCCGGCGGATCGCGTGCTGCCACGTCTGAACTGACCTTCTTAGGTGAGTGAGACCGAAAGGCGCAGAGCGACCCGCTCCGCGCCTTTTTTGTGATCTGCGGTCATCAATCCGGCGGCGGTAAGGAGAATAGGAATGAGTTTCAGGGGCGTGCGCGGCGCGATTACCATTGACGAAGATAGTGTAGAGGCGATCCTTTCGGCGACGCGCGAGCTGCTGACCGCCCTGATCGAGGCGAATGGGATCCGTGAGGAAGATGTCGCCAGCGCGATTTTCACGACGACGCCCGATCTGACTGCGATCTATCCCGCCAGGGCGGCGCGCGATCTCGGCTGGACGCAGGTGGCGTTGATCGGCTGTCAGGAGATGCAGGTCCCTGGCGGGCTGCCGCGCTGCATCCGCGTGCTGATTCACTGGAACACGCCGAAGTCGAACCATGAACTGAAACATGTCTTCCTGCGTGATGCTGTGCATCTGCGCCCCGACCTGCACGTTCAGGAGTCGTGAAGAGGCGCGCGGGGAGCAGCGGGATGCGCCTGCATGAGGCGGAAGCCGTAAGGAGGCTCGCTTGAGCAGTTTCTTTGCCCGACATCTGGCGGTCGTCGGCATGGGGTTGATGGGAGGATCGCTGGCGCTCGCCCTGCGCGAAAAAGCGCAGACCATCTCTGGCGTGGATATGAGCGCCGAAGCGCGCGACTACGCGCTGGCGCACCACATCGTCGACCAGGCGACCGACGATCTGCGCGCCGGAGTCGCCGAGGCGGATGTCGTCCTGCTTGCCGCACCGGTCAAGGTGATCATCAGTATGATTCATGGCAGGCTGGGCGCATATCTGCGGTCGAACACACTGGTCGTGGATATTGGCAGCACCAAGGCGGATATCTGTGAGGCGATGCGAGAACTGCCGATCGGCATTCAGGCGATAGGCGGTCATCCTATGACCGGGAAGGAGTCTCCAGGGATCGACCACAGCGACGCCAACCTGTACCGGGATCGTCCGTTTGTGCTGTGTCCTTCGCGGCGGACTACGCCGGCAGCGCGCGATCGTGCCCTTGCGCTGGTCGATGCACTCGGCGCTGTTCCCATCGAGATGGACGCTGCTCGGCATGACCGTGTGGTCGCCGCCATCAGCCACCTGCCTTATCTGCTGAGCGCTGCGCTGGTGGCGACGGTGAGCAAGGAAGGCGAAAAGGATGATGCCGTGTGGGGGCTGGCTGCCGGCGGATTTCGCGATATGTCGCGCCTGGCTGCCCAGGACCTGAGCATGATGGGCGATATCTTGAGCACCAACACCCGTGCGGTGGCGACACTGCTGGCGCAGTTTCGCATGCAGCTCGCTATGATGGAAGCGGCGTTGATCGCTCAGGAGAACGGAACGCTAACGGACATGCTCCGCCCGGTGCGTCAGGCGCGCCTGGCTTGGGCGCATCGACAGGAGAAGATCAAACGTGGCAGCTGACCAATTCATCGTACAACCGGGGCAGGCGCTTCACCATGAAACCACCGTCCCGGGCGATAAATCCATATCGCATCGCGCCGTTCTCTTTGGCGCGCTGGCGCAGGGCGAGACGCACGTGCGCGGGTGGCTGGCGGCTGGCGACACTGAAGCGTCACTGCGCGCGGTGCAAACGCTTGGCGTAGCGGTGGAACGGCATGGCAGGAACGAACTGACGCTTCACGGCGGGACGTTCCGCCAGCCAGCCGCGCCGCTCGATCTGGTTAACGCCGGCACGGGCATCCGCCTGCTGACTGGGATCATGGTCGGTCAGCCTTTCCCCAGCATCCTGGATGGCAGCGCGCAGCTGCGCCGTCGACCGATGAACCGGATCATCAATCCGCTGCGCGAGATGGGCGCGGATATCGAAGGCACGGCTGGCTATGCTCCGCTCTATGTGCGTCCCGCTGCCCTGCGGGGGATTCGCTACGACATGCCTGTCGCCAGCGCCCAGGTGAAGAGCGCCTTGATCCTGGCGGCGCTGTTTGCCAACGGCGAAACGGTCATCACTCAGCCCGGTCCGGCACGCGATCACACCGAGCGCATGCTGATGTCGATGGGAGCGAACCTGACCAGCGACAACAGTGGGAGCGCCGTGCATGTCCGGTCAGGAGCAAGGCTGCATCCGCTCAATTTCACCGTGCCGGGCGATGCCTCCTCGGCGGCGTTCCCGACCGTCGCGGCGCTGATCGTGCCGGAGAGCGCCATCCGCCTCACTAACATCAACCTGAATCCAACGCGCACCGGTATCTTCGATGTGCTGCAAGCAATGGGGGGTGATGTTGCCGTCGAAGAGACTGGAACCGCCGCCGGCGACCCGGTCGGGACGATCACCGTGCGGCACAGCATCCTGCGCGGCGTCGAAGTCGGCGGGGAAGTGGTCGTCCGCATGATCGATGAGTTCCCGGTCTTCATGGTGGCTGCGCTGCTTGCCGAAGGCGAGACCATCGTGCGTGACGCGCAGGAGCTGCGGGTGAAGGAGACCGATCGCATCGCCGTCATGGCGGGAGAGCTGCGCAAGCTGGGCGCACAGATCGAAGAGCTGCCGGACGGTTTCCGCGTCGTCGGACCACAGCGGCTGCGCGGGGCGGTCGTCGACGGTCACGATGATCACCGGGTCGCCATGAGCATGGTCGTGGCGGGACTGGCTGCCGAAGGCGTCACCCACGTGCACGACGCCAGGTGCGCTGCCGATTCTTTCCCTGGCTATGCAGAGACGATGGCGTCGCTGGGCGCGGCGGTGCGCGTCGAGGCGCTGGGATGACCGACCATATCGTCGGAGCCATTGGCTGGCCCATCGAGCATTCGCTCAGCCCAGCGATGCATAACGCCGCTTTCGCTGCCCTTGGGCTCACGAACTGGCGTTATGAGAAGATGGCGGTCCCCCCCGATGTTCTGCGTCACAGTCTGAACGAGTTCCGCAATCACGGCTTGATCGGCATCAATGTGACAATTCCCCATAAGCGGGCGGTGATGCCTTTTGTCAGGTGCGATGCCCAGGCGCGGGCGGTCGGCGCGGTCAATACCATCGACTTCCGCACCAACATCGGCACCAATACCGATGTCGCCGGATTCATGGATGACCTGACAGCGAACGGAGTCGCGGCGCGCGGGATGCGCGCCATCGTCCTGGGGGCGGGCGGTGCGGCGAGAGCGGCGGTCTATGGGCTGGCGCAGGTGGGAGCGCATGTAGCAATTCTGAACCGGTCGCCGGAAAACGCCATCCAGCTCATCAACGAGATGGGGGTGAATGCCGACCTCGCCCTGTTGGAAAATCTGGGCGACGCCGACCTGATCGTCAACGCGACGCCGGTCGGCATGTCGCCGCACGTCGATGCTTCGCCGCTTCCAGACGACGCTGCCCTATCCGCGAATGTCGTCCTTTACGATATGATCTACCGACCGGCGCGCACACGCCTGATGGCGCAGGTGGAAGCAGCGGGCGGAGTCGCAATTGGCGGTTTGGGGATGCTGGCGCGCCAGGGGGCGGCGGCGTTCACCTTATGGACGGGTGTCGCTGCGCCGGTCGAAGTCATGCTGCAAGCGGCGCGCGCTGCTCTCGCAGAAAGATCGTGAACGCCTGCTGAGGGTAGGCAGATTATCCTGATATTGCGGTTGGCTGAACCGCCGACCACCGGAGGTGTTATGCTGCGATTCCTTACCGCTGGCGAGAGTCACGGTCCGTCGCTCACAACGATCATAGAAGGGATGCCCGCCGGGCTGCCTCTACAGAACGAAGATATCGACCGGGAGCTGCTGCGCCGCCAGACCGGATATGGTTCCGGCGGACGTATGAACATCGAGCGGGATACGGCACAGATCACCAGTGGCGTGATGAATGGCGTTACTACCGGAGCGCCAATCGCGTTGGTGGTCGAAAATCGCGATTACAAGAACTGGCGCGAGAAGGATATCACACCGATGACCACGCCGCGCCCAGGGCATGCCGATCTGACCGGGGCAGTCAAATACGGTTACCGCGATCTGCGGGTGGCGCTGGAACGCGCCAGCGCCCGCGAGACGACAATGCGCGTCGCCGTCGGCGCGATCTGCCGCCGTCTACTGGAGACATTTGATATTCAGATCGGCGGCTACGTCGTTCAGATTGGCGGGATCACCGCCGACATCGATCCGAATCTGCCATACGAGGATCGTTTTGCTGCCGCCGAACAGAGCGACGTGCGCTGCCCCGACTCGGCGGCGGCTGAGAGGATGCACGAGGAAATTCGGCAGGCAAAGATCGACAAAGACACGCTCGGCGGAGTTATCGAAGTGGTCGTCCTGAACGCTCCGCCCGGTCTGGGGTCGCATGTGCACTACGACCGCCGGTTGGACGGTCGCATCGTGGCGGCGATGGTCAGCGTTCATGCCATGAAGGGTGCGGAGATCGGCAGCGCCTTCGAAAATGCCGGAAGACGCGGCTCGGAGGTACACGATGTCATTTTGCGCCGCGAAGATGGCGCGCTGACACGTCCGACGAATAGGGCGGGCGGGCTGGAGGGCGGCATTACGACCGGTGAGCCGATCCTCTGTCGGGTGGCGATGAAACCGATCTCAACCGTCATGAAGTCGCTTGCCTCGGTCAACCTGGCGTCGGGCGAACCGGAACAGACGACCTACGAACGCAGTGATCACTGCGCCACTCCTCGAGCCGTGCCGATCCTGGAGGCGATGATGGCATTCGTGATCGCCGATGCGCTGCTGGAGAAGCTGGGCGGCGACAGCATTGACGAGATGATGCCGCGCTTTGCGGCGCTCCGGCGTTCCCGCCTGGACGATCTGCCGATGGATAACGCGGTCTGGCGGTTCGGTTATGACCGCTGAAAACGACCGCAACGTCGTATTGACCGGATTCATGGCGACCGGAAAAACTACTGTCGGGCAGACGGTGGCAACGCTGATGAACCGCCCATTTGTGGATGCGGACGAAGCCATCATCCGCCGAGCTGGCATGTCGATTCCGCAGATTTTCGAGCGCGATGGCGAAGCCGGCTTCCGCGCCCTGGAGCGCGAGGTCTGCTACGATCTGGCATCTGAACGAGGCAAGGTGATCGCGACCGGGGGTGGAATGCTGGTCGATCCTGAAAATCGCCGGCGGATGCTGGCGTCCGGGATGGTGGTGTGCCTGGATGCACCTAAAGAGGTTATTGGAGCGCGGTTGGCGGCGTCACAGGATCGCCCGCTCGCCGGGGACTGGGCGGCGCTGCTCGACAAGCGCCGAGCGGCATACGCGGCGATTCCGCTGCACGTCAACACCGAAGGGAAGACGCCGGAGATCATCGCGCAGGAGATCATCGCGCTGTGGCAGAACGACTCAGAGTAGCCGCGCCCGACACTCATTACGACATCGTGATAGAGGCTGGTTTGTTCGCAGGAGCCAACCTCGCCGATCACTTTCGCTCCGATGGGCGGCTGGCGGTCATCACCAACGTCACGCTTCAACGCTTGTATGGCGACCTGCTGCGGCTGGCGCTGCCGGAGGCGCTGATCATCGCCGTGCCCGATGGCGAAGCCCACAAGACCCTGGCGACGGTAGCGCAGATGTACGCCGAAATGGTCGATGGCGGGCTGGATCGCCAGTCGACAGTCGTTGCTTTCGGCGGCGGGGTCGTCGGCGACATGGCGGGATTTGCCGCCGCGACCTACATGCGTGGGGTGAGCCTGGTGCAGGTTCCGACCAGCCTGCTCTCAATGGTCGATTCGAGCGTGGGCGGCAAAGTAGGGGTTGACCTTCCGCAGGGGAAAAACCTGGTCGGTGCCTTCAAGCAACCGGAGGTCGTCCTGATCGATCCGGCGCTGCTCGCTACGCTTCCTGCGCGTGAACGCGCCTGCGGCATGGCGGAGATCATCAAACATGGGCTGATTGCCGATCCGATCCTGCTCGATCTGATCTCGCGGCGCGCCAGCCTGGAACACGACGCCGAGTTGATTCGCCGGGCGGTGCAGGTCAAAATCGATGTGGTGCAGCAGGACCCCTATGAGCAGGGCATCCGGGCGTACCTCAACCTGGGACACACCTTCGGGCACGCCATTGAACAGGCGTCCGGATACGCTCTTGCGCATGGAGAGGCGGTCGGAATCGGCTTGGTCGCCGCTGCTCTGCTTTCCGCGCGGTTGGGGATGATTGATGCTGGACTCGTCGATGAAGTGCGCCGGTTGGTCACACTGGTAGGGCTGCCCACTCGCATGGGCGCGCTCGATCCGGAAGTGGTGTACGACTTCATGAGGTCCGACAAGAAGAAGAAAGCGGGTAAGCTCCGTTTCGTTTTGCTGAGCGGCATCGCCCAACCGCAGATTGCTGCCGATGTGGATGTGCAGGATGTCCTTGCGGTCCTGACTGAGTTGCGCGGACATGGCTGATCGCCGATGATCATACCTGAGGAAGAGGCGAAGATGTCAAAAAAAGTCCTACTGCTGCATGGTCCAAACCTGAACCTGCTGGGCACGCGCGAACCGGAGGTCTATGGCAAGACGACGCTCGAT
>JAEURA010000232.1 GCA_016789005.1 Anaerolineae bacterium | reverse complement strand
TGACCAGCGGCGTGTGGTGGGCAGTCAGCCCGATGGTCGCTGTGCCGCAAATCCCGTAGGCGAGCAGGATGGCGTCGCATTCGCCGGGCGTGACGGCATCGACCGCCGCTTGCAGCCGACCGCGCAGTCCCCGCGGCGCGTTGTGTAGTCCTTGATCGAACAGCCGCACCGAGACGACGGGTTCGACGACCGCCGCCGCCGCGTAGACGCTGCGCGCCAGGGCGGAACAGGTCAGCGCGATGTAGTGGGTCATGGGATCGAATCCTCCTGGCGCAGCGCTTCGGCGATGGCGCGCACGTGTTCCGGGGTGCTGCCGCAGCATGCGCCGATGATGCGCGCTCCGTTGGCGCGCGCCTGCCGGGCATACGCTGCCATGACTTCGGGACCGGCGTCGTAGACCGTGCGGTCATCGATCATGCGGGGTAGTCCGGCGTTAGCTTTGGCGATCAGGCGCGCCTGGGGCTGAGCGTGATGCATGCGGTTGATGGCGGTCAGCAGCTCGTCGGGACCGTTGCCGCAGTTCGCGCCATGCGCCAGCAGCCCCAACCCTTCAAGAGTCTCGGCGGCGTGCTCCGGCGTTTCGCCCATCATCGTGCGCCCGCGCGTGTCATAAGTCAGCGTGGCGACCAGCGGCACGCCCGGCGCGGCGCGGCGGCAGCCTTCGACGGCGGCGCGCACCTCGTTCATGTCCGCCATCGTCTCGATCCACAGCACATCGACGCCGCCCTCGACCAATGCCGCCGCCTGTTCGGCGAACATCTCCGCCGCATCGTCCGGTTCCAGGTTGCCGTACGGCGCAAGCATCTGCCCGGTGGGTCCGATAGAGCCGGCGACCACCACCGGATGCCGGGCATCCTGAGCGGCGGAACGGGCGATTTGCGCGGCGGCGCGGTTCAACTCTGCTGCCCGATCCGCCAGTCCGTGCATGCTCAGGCGCGCCCGGCTGCCGCCGAAGCTGTTGGTCAGGATGATCTGCGCCCCGGCGGCGATGTAATCGGCGTGAATCTTGCGCACGGCTTCAGGGCGCTCGACGTTCCACAGTTCCGGCGCGCTGCCGCGCGCCAGACCGGCGGCGAAGAGCATTGTCCCCATGCCGCCGTCGGCGACTAGGGTCGCCTGTGATTCAAGAAGCTGAGCAAGGCTGGCGGTCATATGGCAACCTCCTTCACGGGCTGATTTCGGAACTCACGGCTTGAGATCGGCAAGGTGCGGAAAGGAATCGCTGGCGTGGGGCAGCGCCATCGCTTCCACGAACAGGTCCTGGAAGCGTGGGTGAGCAGCGGTCTCCACGAATTCGGCGCGCCGCGCCAGTTCGGCTGCCTGCCGGCGGGCGGCGGCATTGAGCAGCGCCAGCCTTGCGCCATCGCCGGCAGCATTGCCGACGGCGATCACCCGGCTGAGGTCGCAGTCGGGGATCATCCCGATGGTCATGGCGTAGACCGGGTCGATGTAGCTGCCGAACGCGCCGGCGAGGTGTATGCGGTCCACCCGTTCGACACCCAGATGGTCCATGAGCAGGCGCGCCCCGGCGTACAGCGCGGCTTTGGCGAGCTGCACGGCGCGAATGTCGAACTGGGTGACGACGATCTCGCGCGAGCCGCTGGTTTCATCGGCTTCGGCGAGGACGAACTCCGTCGATTTCCCGGCGGCGCGAATGCGCGGGTGATTCCCGGTCGGCGGAAAGTAGCCGCTGGGAGCGACGTAGCCCGCGCTGAACAGCTCGGCGACGATCTCGATGATGCCCGACCCGCAGATGCCGGTCGGCGTCAGCGAGTGCCCCGGCTGAAGCTGATCGCTCCAGCGCTCATCGCCGATGACGCGGTAGCGGGCGGTTCCTGATGTGCCATCCAGGCGAAAGCGCTCGATTGCCCCGAAGGCGGCGCGCTGACCATGACGGATCTGCGCGCCTTCGAAGGCGGGACCAGTCGGACTGGAAGTGACCAGGATGCGCGACCCCGCCACCAGCATGATCTCGGCGTTGGTGCCGATGTCCAGGATCAGCAGGACCTCGTCTTGCGGGAAGGGCAGGCTCGCCAGCAGCGCCGCCACGCAGTCTGCGCCGACGTAGCCGGCGATGCAGGGCAGCAGGTGCGCCTGCGCGCCGGGGTGCAGAACGTTCAGACCCAGCTCGCGCGCTCGCAGATCGACGGCAGCTTCGGTCGCCAGCGCAAAGGGGACCTGTCCCAGTTCTACCGGGTCGATGCCGAGCAGCAGATGATGCATGATGGTGTTGCCGACCAGGATGATGTCGGTGATGGCGGCGGTGTCGATGCCGGCGGTCCCGGCGGCGCGGTCTGCCAGATCGTTGACGGCTTTGACGGCGGCGTGGTGCAGCCGCCCCAGCCCCCCTGCTTCGCCGGTGGCGTAAGAGACCCGGCTCATCAGGTCCTCGCCGTAGCGCACCTGAGGATTCATCATGGCTTCGGTAGCGATCACCTGACCGGTGAGCAGATCGCAGAGGTGGCAGACGATGGTGGTCGATCCGACATCGACCGCCAGCCCGTACAGGCTTTCTACGTAGCCCGGTTCGACGCGGATCACCTGGCGCTCGTCCCACAGAGTAATGGTGACTTTCCACCCGCCGGCGCGCAGCGCCGCCTGCAGCCGCCGCAGCAGCGACACATCGATCTCCATGCCGTCGAGCTGCCACTGTTCCGCCAGCGCCTTTTGCAGCCGCTGCCAGTCGCCTGCGCCGCCCAGTGATGCCGGTTCGACTTCGACGTAGACGAGGCGCACGGCAGGAGCGACCTCGATCACCATGTCGCGGGCGGCTTTGAGGATGACCTGTTTGCGCGCCAGGCTGGTTTCCGGGATGTGCAGCAGGACATCGCCGGAGATGCAGGCGGCACACGCCATGCGCCACGTCTCAAGATTCAGCCCGTGCGCGGCGGCATAGGCGCGCTCATTTTCGCCCGGCGGCGTCAGATGATCTGCCGTAGAAGTGATGCTGTGCTTGAGGAACTGCCCCTGTTCCAGCGCCACCAGGCACTTACCGCAGGTTTGCCTGCCGCCGCAGATGGCTTCCAGCTCGACGCCGAGCTGGCGGGCAGCATCCAGCAAAGTAGCGCCGTCGGCGACTTCGCCTTGCCGCCCGGAGGGCATCAGAATCAGCCGGTGATGCATCGCACCCCGCTCAGACGCCAATAAGTTCGCGAACCTTGCGAACCGCGCTGGAGGCATCCGGCGCGAAGCCATCTGCGCCGATCTGGTCGGCGTAGTTCTGGTTGACCGGCGCGCCGCCGATGATCACCCGCGTCTGCCCGCGCAGTCCCGCCTGGTCGAGGGCATCAACCACATCTTTCATATTGGGCATGGTGGTGGTCAGCAGGGCGGAGAGGGCGACGACCTGCGCGCCCTGGCGCACGGCGTCGACGAACTTCTCCGGCGGCACGTTGATGCCCAGGTCCATGATCTCGAACCCTGAGCCTTCCAGCATCATCGCCACCAGCTTCTTGCCGATGTCATGCAGGTCGCCCTTCACGGTGCCGATGGCGACCTTGGCGATGGGCTGCACCCCGGCTTCGACGAGATGCGGGCGCAGCAGCGTCAGGGCTTTGTCCATCGCGCGGGCGGCGATCAGCATTTCCGGTACGAAGACCGTGCCTTCTTCGAACATTTCGCCCACCCGCTGCATACCGCTGATCAATCCCTGGTTGAGGATGACCTCTGCCGACTCACCGGCTTCAAGGGCTTGCCTGACTTTATCTACGACGATGTTTGCCTGACCCTGGATGATTCCCTCTCGGATTTCCTCTATCAGGGACATGTTTTCTCCCAGCTGCACGGATAACGCGAATACAGGTTGGTGCATCATCAGGGCGCGCTGCGCAGGATGCGCGACGCGCCCAATAAATATCAAACGCAGTTGCTGTGAACGTGCTCTATTGACCCCTGCTGGCGGCTATATCGCCATCGCTGTTGATTCTTCGGACACCAGCGCCCGGCACGATTCGCGCAGGGAGATCGTTGCCTGAAGCGCAATCTGCTCAAGATTACCGCGTTCTCCGCTGATTCGCCGCAACAGGAGTTCGGCAGCGGTCCTGCCGATCTGCATGAAGGGCTGGGCGATGGTTGTCAGCGGTGGATCGAGATGCGCCGAAACGTCCAGATCATCGAATCCCAGGACCGAGAGATCGCCGGGGATCGACAGTCCCAGGCTGATCGCGGCACGATAGATGGCGATGGCGATCTGGTCATTGGCGGCGAATACAGCGGTGGGGCGGTCAGGTCCAGACAGATACTCGTTCAGCGGCGTGCGGTCGATCATCGGATAGCCCTCGACGCGGCAGATCATCCGGTCGCTGAGCCGCAGCCCGCGTTCAGCGACCGCCTGGCTGTAACCCAGGAAACGGTGTTCCATGCTGACCGCCGGCGAGAGCCAGGTGACGAAGCCTACACGGGTGTGTCCCAGGTTGAACAGATAGTGTGTGCCGCGAATCGCGCCGCCGAAGTGATCGGTCATCACGTAGTCGGTCGAGAAGGTGCGCACGTAGCGGTCGATCAGCACCAGCGGGAATCGAGCGTTATACAGGTTTTCGATGATCGGCAGGGTTTCCGAGTTGATGGGGTAGAGGGCGATCCCCGCCACATTCTCGTCGATCAGTTTGAGGATCACCCGTTCCTGCTGCTGAAGATCGTTGTTGACGTGGTTGAAGATGACCGAGTAGTTGGCTTGTTCGGCGACCTGCTGGAAGCCAACCAGGATGGTCGGAACGGATGAGTCGCGCACGTAGGGGACGACGAACGCCAGGCGTTGGGATCGGCTGCGGTTGGCGCTGAATTCGTGCCACTGAACGAAGGTTCCCCGCCCCTGTTCGCGGCTCAGATAGCCTTCCGCCTCCAGGCTCGCCAATGCCTGACGCACTGTCCCGCGCGCCACGTCGAATTCAGCGCACAGTTCTTTCTCCGACGGGATGCTGCTGCCGTTGCTCCAGGTCCCATTATGGATGCGCTTCTTGAGGATGGCGGCGACCTGTACGTGCAGGTGGGGCGCATCTGGCGTTCGATCAAGAAGGATTGGCATAGGTCCCAACTTGTACAATGATGAGTGAAAAGGTCTATACCTGTTACTCTACAACACATCGAATCCGTTGTCAAATCCCCTCACTGCGTCGGCGCTTCTGCTGGCTTGGCGGGGATCAGCCGCAGGGTGAAGACTTCTCCGGCGCGTACATCGAGCGGAATACGTCCATTGGCAGCGTATAGGAGCGGCGCCACCAGCGTTTCATCCATGCGCACCTGCTCGGCGCGCGCCAGCGGCAGCCCGAAGACCACCGAGCCACTGACGGCGTCGCGGGTGGGATTGTAGAAGCGCACGATCAGCGCCTCCCCGCTGCGATAGACGGCACTCAGGATCAGCGCTGCCGGTTCGATCTGTACGAAGCTGTGCGCCGCCGGTAAAGACCCGCCCCGCTGCCAGGGGATTTTGCGTACGAGATCGGGGTTGTCGCGCGTGATGTTCATCTCGCGCAGTTCCAGACCGGGGTGCGTGTCGGCGCGCCGCGCCATCACCGGAGCGTTGTAGTTGTGGGCAGCCTGATAGACGCTGCGCCAGTCGCTGGGGTGCGCCAGGACGGCATATTCGTAGGTATATTCGCCGAGACACTGCGCCCCGGGGGTGGGAACCAGCGGTCCAGCGGCGATGCGCCGCACCCACAGATCATCGCGCGAGAGCCAGCCGACGCTGCGCAGCAGGGTGAGGGCAATCGTGCCGTCCTGGTGAACTTCAACCGAGGGCAGCCCGCGATTGAGCACCGCCAGCCCGCGCTCCCCGTCGCTGAGATCGGCAAAGGTGCGCTGATGCATGAGCGCGGTCGGGTCCTCTACCCATCCGCTGGAATCGGGCAGGCGCAGGGCGCGCTCGGCGATCATGAAGGATTCATCGACGTGCGCCATTTCCGCCTGGATTCCGCTGGGAAAGACGGCGGTCAGTTTGTGATCGTGCGCGTGGTTGACGATGCGGGTTGTGATGTAGACGCCGGGCTGTCCGGCATAGACCACCACGTCGGTGACGATGGGCATATCGACCGTTTCGGCGCTGCGGCTCTGACGGTCAGCGCTCAGCCGGGCTGGAAGCGTCAGCGTGCGCGTGATTTGGAAGGCGGCGCGGCAGGGACCTGCTTCGGTGCGGGTGATCTGCGCCGGCGCGCCGGCGGTGGTGACCGGTTGATCGCTCTTGAGCGGGCAGAAGGTATATTCGTCGCCCGCATCGGCGACATCCACCAGGTGTCCGACGCCGCTGTAAGTGCGCCCAGTGACCTTGTCGGTCAGCGTCATGCCGCCGTCGTCGGCAATCTGAAGGGCGATGTAGGTGTTCTCCGCACCCCGCTCGGCGACGGAAAGATCGACTGCAGGCGGCTGAACGGCGCGCGGCTGGATGTAGAACGAAGCATAACCGCAGGCGGGCGTCGTTGCGGGAAAGAGGACTTTCACCCGGCGTTTGCGATTGGGTTTGAGCACTTCCATCCAGAAGAGCGTCTCGTCGCTGATCACCTGATGCGGCAGGACTGCGCCGGCTGAATCTACCACCTGGAATGATCCGGCGTTGGGGTCGTCGAACTCGAAGTCGATCTCTGCCTCGACGATCTCGCGGCGTTCCCATCCCAGCGGGTTGAAGGCGATGACCGGCACGCCGGGATGCGCGCTGAAATCGACCTGCCGGGCGAGGCGGCGCAGACTGTCCCGCACCAGCGCATCGGCGATCTGTTTGGACTGGCTGAAGCGGAACGCCATCTCGTGATGCACTTCGTCGATGCCGCTTCCATAAATATCGTCGTGCGGGTGATTGAGGAGGAGCCAGTGCCAGGCGAGGTCGAGCATGTCCGGCACGCCTGGTGGGACGGCTGCGCCCGCCAGCCAGGACAGCGCCGACAGCGGCTCGGCATAGCGCTCCAGCAGGGTTTCTCCGCCGTGGTTCGCCTGTTTGAGGTGGATGCGGGTGGAATAGACTCCCTGAAGAATCTCGGAATAGCGTCCCCATCGGAATTCGCCGCTGAAGCGGGGCAGTGTCACGCCGGAAGCGCGCACCCGCGCCAGATGTTCGGCAAGCGTGCCCTGGACGATCTCCGCCGTTTCCAGGTGCTTGTTCGCCTGGGCGATGATCGCCGGGACACGGGGTTCCGGCTCGGCGTGATCGATTCCGTTCATGAGCAGCAGCGCGTCGGTGTTCGCCATCGGCGTGAGCTTGTTGACGGCGCGTTCGATCTTGTCCAGCGCCAGTTCCATATCGAATGACATCTGCGAGGTGTCACCCCAGTGGATGCCATAGCCGAGGTTGGTGACGTTGTGGTAACCCCAGGGCATGAGGATCGTCGTCACGGCGGAACCGTCGAGCGCTTCCCAGTGAAATTCGGTGCCCAGGCGCTCGCCCTCCCCGCCCATGCCGCGCCAGAAGAAAGCGTTGTCGATGCCGAAGCCGCGCAGAATCTGCGGCATCTGGGCGATGTGTCCAAACCCATCCGGCACGTAGCCGATCTTGACCACGCCGCCGTAAGCTTCGCCCATGCGGTGTCCCAGACGCAGGTTGCGGATGAGGGATTCCGGGCTGACCAGGAACTCGTCAGCCAGTACGAACCAGGGACCGACCTGGATTCGCCCTGAACGGCAGTGCGCGCGCAGCGCCTCCGCCTGCCCCGGACGGGCTTCCAGATAATCTTCGATAACGCTCATCTGCCCGTCAAGCATGAAGCAGCGAAAATTCGGGTCGGAATCCAGAATCTTCAGGAGGTTATCGACCAACTGTACCAAACGAAGGCGGAATTCCTGAAAGGTACAGTACCATGCGCGATCCCAGTGAGTATGACTGACCATCGTTGCATGAAATCGAGCCATGAGTACAGCCTCTACCTGTTTGACAAAGGGGCATGTTGACTATATATTTGAAATTGGTTGTTTAGACAAATACGATTATACCACTGTTCGCAGCATCGCCAAGATTTATCCATCGACATTAGCAGGAAAGGCTAAGCTTATGGGAAAAGATGAGCAGTCGAAGGGTGTCAAGCGGGGAATCTCGCGCCGCATGTTCCTGAGAGGGACGGCGGGCAGCATCGCCGGTGCGCTGGCGGCGAGCGGTCCCGGTAAATTTATGACCCAGGGCATGTTCGCGCCCCGGCTCATTCGCCAGAACAACACCGTCATTTTCGCCATTCAGACCTTCGCACACGAAGCCATTCAGTCGGTGCTGCCCCAGTTTGAGGCGGATACCGGCTTGACCGTTCAGCTTGAAGGCGGTCCGGTCACCGGGAACGAGATGCTGACCAGCTACAGCCCGGCGTTTGCCTCTGGAACCAGCCCGGTCGATCTGTTCAGCGACGCCGACGACAGCTCGCCGACCTTCATGGGGGCGGGTTGGGTCAAACCGCTCAACGAGATCATCCCGCAGGAGACCTGGGACGACTTCCCGCCCAGCATGCAGGATCACATTCGCGGCTTCCTCAGCATCGATGACGTGCCCTACCGCATCCCACATGAATTCGCCGTTGGCTACTTCTTCTCCCGCCAGGATTGGCTCTCCGAGCGCGGTCTGACGGTTCCGACGACCTGGGACGAACTGGTCGAGGTCGGTAAGGAAGTCACCGACTCCGCGAACGGCGTGTGGGCGACCACCGACGCGCTGATCAAGCCGGCGCTGCTGTACGTCTACGTCGCCTATCTGGCGGTGCAGGCGGGCGGCAAGGTCTTCGAGTTCGACGACGGCACGGCGCAGGCGCTGCAGTTCCTGTACGACATGATTCACACCCACAAGATCTTCCCGGAAGAATCGCTGAACCAGGATTACACCGCTCAGAACGCGCTGTACATGAGCGACAAGGTGTGGTTCATGCGGCAGTGGCCCTTCTTCCAGGGCGTCGCCGAGGACAATGCCGAGTGGTATGCGCCGGAGAAACTGGTCATCTCCCTGCCGCCGGCGGGTCCGCTGGGGAGCAAGAGCTGGATCGGCGGTTGGGGCTATTCGATCCCGACCTATGCGCCGAACCCCGATGGCGCAGCGGCGCTCATCCAGTATCTCACCTCCAATGCCGTCGCGTCGCAGTTGGCTGCGCAGCAGGGCTTCCTGCTCACGCCGCGCTACTCGATCCTGGAGGCGATGGCGGATACGGACGACGAGCTGATCGCCGCGATGGGGATGTACGCCGAAAACGATGTGTTCGCGCCGCGCGCCTTCCACCCGCGCGTCGCCGAAGCGCAGACCGTCGTGGACGACATGGCGTCGCTCTTCCTGACCAAACAGGCGAGCCTGTCTGAGGTGCTGGAGCAGGGCAAGCAGCTGATCGCCGCCCTGGACCAGTAAAGCAGTTCTGACTGATTGATGCAGGGGGTAAGCCGACGGTTTGCCCCCTGTCAGCGTGCGTTCGTCCTGCGTTTCGCGAGTCCGAAAACTACGCCCTATGGCTGCTCAATCACGCGCCGCCCATCCGCCAGGACGGTTTTCCCGGCTGACGCTGCGGCAGCGCTTCTACATTGTGGCGATTCTGCTGCTGCTGCCGGCGGTGGCGCTGCGCGTCTTCACGGCGTTCTACCCCTTTTTGCAGACGGCATACCTCAGTTTGCACAAGTACAACCCGGCGTTCGATCATAACGGTCCCGTGTTCGTCGGGCTGAATAACTTCGCGCGTATTGGTTCCGACCCGGTGGTGCAAGCCAGCATCGGCTTCACCATCCTGTTTGTGGTGGGCGCGACTTTCTTTCAACTGACCCTGGGGCTGGCGGTCGCCCATTTGCTCAATGCCGCTTTCCGGCTGCGCTATCTGGCGCGCGCCCTGGTGCTCATCCCCTGGGCGATTCCGATGGCGGTGGCGGCGCTCGGCTTCCGCTGGATGTTCGACGATCAGTTCGGCATCATCCCCGACCTGCTGCGGACGATCTTTGGTGTGCAGGCGCGCTGGCTGATCGACCCGAACAACTCCAAGCTGGCAGTGGTCTCTGTCGCCGTCTGGAAGAGTACGCCGTTCGTGGCGCTGGTGCTGCTCGCCGGCTTACAGGGCATCGGACGCGATCTGTACGAGGCGGCGCGCGTCGATGGCGCGAACGCCTGGACGTGCCTGTTTTACATCACCATCCCCATGCTGATGCCTATCCTGATCACCACCGGCATGTTCATGATCGTCTGGCAGCTGGCGGTGTTCGACTTGCCGTTTCTGATGACCGGCGGCGGACCCGGCTTTTCCACGACGGTGATCGCCCAGAAAATTTACCTGGAAAGCAATTCGCTCAATTACGGCTATGCGGCGTCGATCAGCATGGTGCTGGTCGGCATCGTTGCGCTGGTCGGCGTCGTCGGGCTGTATCTGTTCCGCCGCTTCGACGTTTCGGCATGAAAGGGCTGTGCTGATGTCCACCTCGCTTACCGCCAGATCGGCGCAGCCCGCCCAGGGGAATCATCCAGGGCAGATGATGGCGCGCTTCACCCGTTTCGGCGGCAGCGTCCTCGTCTATGCCTGCTTCATCATCTTCGCTGTGGTGATCGGGCTGCCGTTCTACTTCATCTTCATCTCGTCGATCACGCCCTCGTCGGAACTGTTCAACATTCCGCCGACGTACCTGCCCAGTGCGCCGACGCTGGAAAACTACCTGAAGATGACGGAGTCGATCCCGTTTCTGACCTACTTCCGCAACTCGCTGATCTTCGGCATCGGCTCGTCGGCAGTCTCGGTGATCGCGGCGGGTATGGCAGCATACGCGCTGGCGCGCATCCGCTTTCCGGGCAGCAACATCATCTATCTGGCGCTGATCCTGTCGGTGGCGCTGCCGCAGATCGCCGTGCTGGTTCCGATGTATCAGACCTTCAACAGCTTCAAACTGGTCAACACCCATCATGGGTTGATCATCATGATGAGCAGCCTGATGCTGCCCTTCACCATCATGACCCTGGTCTCCTTCATCAATCAGGTTCCGGCAGAGATCGAAGAAGCCGCCTACATCGACGGCGCGAACACCGCTCAGATCATTCTGCGCGTCGTGCTGCCGCTGATCCGTCCGGCATTGTTCACCATGTTTCTGATCAATTTCATCATCAGCTGGAACGAGTTGCTGTATCCGCTGGTCTTCGCGCATAATGTCGATACCAAGACCCTGAGCGTCGGTCTGACAGAGCTGACCGATCCCGGTTCAACCTACACCAAGCCCTGGGATCAGATGAGCGCGCTGAGCGTGTTCATGATCGTGCCTGTGCTGCTGATCATCCTGTTTGGACAGCGGATGATCATCTCTGGCTTGGCGCGCGGAGCGCTGAAGTGAAATTGAGAGAAAACGACGCAAGAGAGACGAAACGAGTTCTGTGGAGCAGATGAGGACGATGAGCAGCGCACCGACCCACATCACAATTGAGCAGAATACCGAAATCCTGAAGCGCTATGCCTTCCTGGAAAAGGTGTGCATGCGCACCCTCTCCGGGTGGCTGCCGGGCGTGCCGGAATGGGAAGCAAAGAACGAGATCGGCTTGCACCTGTGGGAAAGCGCCGACTCGGCGGATAAGCTGTACCAGCGCTTGCGCGAGCTGCGCTCGTATCAGCCGGAACGCAACCTCAGCGAGCGGCTGCTCCGGCTGGCGCGTGCGCTCGACCGGGCGCAGAACAGCGCCGAGCTGATCGCCGGGGTCTATCTGGTGGTCAAGAAGCAGCTTCTTGAAGCCTATCGTTCGCACCCGGAGGTGACCTGGAGCGACTTCGACCGTCCAACCGTCAAGGTGACGGAGATGGTGCTGCCGGCGCTCGAACGGCAGGTCGCCTGGGCGGAACAGTTCTTCCCCGAAGTGGCGGCGCGTTATCCCGGCTGGGAGGCATGGCGCGATTACGTCGCCGGGCTGCTGGCGGCGGATGGCGGCGTCACCGGCATGGAAACGCCGCGCGCCGAACCGCCGGAGCCGGCGGAACACCCGCTGCTGCTGCCCTGGAAGAAGTGTCAGCGCATGAAGGGCTGGCTCGTCTTCGATCCCTCGGTGGATGTCGAGCCGGATCGCAAAGCCGAGCCGGAAGCCCACCGTCTGTGGCGCTTCAAGCACTATCTGAACGAGATGACGGCGGCGGAGACGCTGGGGTCGATCCTGTGGATGACGCCGGAGATGCCCTGGGAATACCAGAACAACGTGGCGCGCCACTGCTGGGATGAAATCCGCCACAGCCAGCTGGGCATGGTGCGCATTCAGCAGCTCGGGCT
This sequence comes from Anaerolineae bacterium, assembly GCA_016789005.1. Lineage (GTDB taxonomy): Bacteria > Chloroflexota > Anaerolineae > Aggregatilineales > Phototrophicaceae > Flexifilum. The sequence goes on along the minus strand of JAEURA010000232.1, from coordinate 4,068 downwards.
GAAGGTTGAAGACGTGCCGCAGGTGGTGCAGATCTACGACGTGATGATGACCCTGCCCGCCGTCGATCAGTACGCACTGCTGACCACCGTGATCGAGCCGAACGGCATGCCGGAAAAAGCCGCCAACCGCGAACACTGGGAAGAGATCGAAGACGACATCTCGGCGGCGGCGGTCAGCTATGACTGGAGCGACGAGAACTTCCACATCCGCTGGGGCAAGAAGTGGACGCCGGTCCTGCTGGAGACTTACGGTTACAAGGAGACGCCGGCGGAGATCGCCGCGCGCACCGAAGCCTGGCTGATGGAAAACACGCCCGTCAGGATGCAGCAGAAGATGGCGATTGCCGCGCACCAGGCTGACAGCGCACCCAGCGGCGACGCGCAGTCGTATTAGGCTCTGTCTGCAAACTGCTCACCTCACCCCGTTTCGCTGCGCTCAACCGCCCCTCTCCACTTGGAGAGGGGCAGGGAGTGAGGTTGTGTGAAAACTGGGTTTGCAGACACGCTCTCCTCTAGAGCAGCCCCGCAGCCCGCGATCTGTTCGATTCGCGGGCTGCGGCGAGGTTATTCCCGGAACAGGTCGTAAATCTCCAGCAGATCGGTCTCCTGCCACGTCTCGTCGATCAAGCCGTTGGTGATGTCCACGTTGATGAACAGCCCGCGATAGGTCCGGCTGGCGGCTTTGACCCGGCGGACGAAATCTGCCATGCCGGTGAATTTCAGATCGCGGTGCAGCCCGACCCGGCAGGCAAGGGCGATCTTCCCCCCGAAATGGTCCAGCACCGGTTCGAAAGTCGCTTCGCTCGCGCCGAACTCGTGCCCGCGCAGGTTGTGAACCCTGGCGAGGCTGGGGAACTGGTGGGTCCATCTGCCGCAGGAGTGCAGGTAGACGCCGCCGAAGGCGTCGGAGAGCTGATTGAGGTAGGGCACGTGGAATTCGTCGTGCATCGCCGCCGAGATCATCACGCACTCATCGTTGGAGATCGACACGCCGCAGCCATCCGGCATCCAGGGCTGGAACATGCTCGGCACGAACTCGCAGCCCAGGCTGCGGGCGAGGTCACGCTGCGCCCCCACGAAGGCGATGGTCAGATCGGTGACTTTTTGCAGCAGATGATGCACCGCCGCCGGGTTCGTAAGCATCGCCAGCAGGAAGTTGTTGTGCCCCATGATCAGCGCTGCGCTGTCTAAGGGTCCCTGAATGTCGCTCATGCGGATGGGATAGCCTCTGCCGCTGTGTTCGATGAAGTAGCGGGTGTAATCCAGCATTCGCCCCAGTTCGCCGTCGCGGACGGTCGGCGTCGGCAGGGCATAGACCGCTTCCGCGTCGTCGCCGATGGCGGGGCGGACGGCGGGCAGATCGTTTTCCCACCAGACGACTTCGCAGCCGAATGCCGACGGGATGCCGACCAGCCCCAGCGTCGGGCAGAGCGAGGGGACGAAATCGCCCTCCTGCTCCATCTGCGCGTCGATCTCGACGATCTGCGCCTTCAGGAATTTCGCCGGGTCCTGCAGGCGGTCGCGCACGGTGTCCGGTCCTTCCGTCGAAAACAGGGCGCTTGGAACCGGCTTGCCGTTCTTCACCTTTGGACCGACGTAGCCGATCATGAATCCGGGGCGTTCATCGTTATCCAGTGCCCAGAGCCGCTGGAGGAAGGCTTTGCTCTGTTCGATCTTCTGCTGCGCATCCAATTGCGTCGAGGGTGTCCTTTCGTGAGATGAGCCGGTGCGCGAACCCTGGCAGATGCGCCGATCAGCCGTATCGCCCGTATGTCTCCGCTGCTTCCATCATGGCGTTGATGTTCTCCAGCGGCGAACCGGGCGGGATATTGTTACCATCCTGGAGGATCAGTCCGCGAGAGGGCGCAAGCTTTTCGATGACCTGGCGCGCCGCCTGCCGCACCTGCTCCGGTGTGCCATCGTGGATGAGCATGGGGTTGATGTTGCCGATCAGCACCACCCGCCCGGCGAGGACCGAGGCGATGCGGTCAAGGCTGACCTGGTAGCCGAAGCCCTGAAGTTCATTGATCTTCAGATCGTCGCGGAAGATCTCCAGCAGGTGGTCTGATTTCCCGCACATGTGCAGGCTCAGATAGCCGTCGAAATTGAAGCGCAGGCGCTGTTCGAAGGGCAGCACCAGGTCGCGGTAGGTCTCGGCGGAAAGCGACACCGCCAGATCGTCCGTCCAGGCGAAATCCTTCGGCGTCGGCAGATGCTCCTCTTGCCAGCAGAAATCCAGCCAGGCGATCAGCTTGTCGGTGACGATGCGCAGCAGCTCGCGCACGAAGTCGGGCCGCTCGTAGACTCCCAGGAACAGCTCGACCTGCCCCATTACGTCGCCTGCCACGCCGAATGGTCCATCGGATGTGTGGGTCAGGGCGGGGTTCGCGCCGGGGTAGAAGACCGGACCGCCCAGGAAGCGCACCGGGTATTTCTCCGCCACCTCGATCATGGCGCGGCGGTAGGCGATCTGCCTGCCGTTGATGCCGCCGCGCACGAAATCCATCGCTTCCAGCTGCTTCAGATCGTCGTCGGTCTTCACCCATCCCGGACCGACCCAGGGGATGTCGTCGTCCTGGAAGACGACTTCGCAGCCCAGGCTGCCGGCTTCAAAGGTGTTCTGGAAGTCCGTCCACGCCCCGACCCACGCCCCGGTGATCGAATAGGCGTCGGTGCGGACGTTCTCCATCAGCCATTTCTGCCCCATGATCTGGGCGCGCAGCATCGTCTCCGGGTCACGGTAGTAGTCGGCAAAAGAGACGCCGGCTTTGGGGACCAGGAAGCGGTGGGCGATGGCGGGAATGACCGGGACGCGGTCGGGCGTCTCGAAGCGCTTGGCGCGGGTGACGCGCTCCCGGCGCGCTTCGATCTCCTCGTAGGGCACGTTGATCTCGATGATCGGCTCAGCCATAGGTACACCGCCGCGCCTCATCGGCGAAGGCTTCGAGGAGCGGCAGGTCCGCCTCGAAGAAGTGATCCGACGGGCTGAGGATGTAGCCGCCGCCTGGTCCTGCCGCCTCGAAACAGCGGCGCACCTCGGCGCGCGTCTCTTCCGGCGTGCAGCCGACGTAGTAGTGGAACTGGTCGAACCCGCCGATCATGCAGACGCGGTCGCCGATGCGCTGCTTGGCTTCCGCCAGCCGCACGTCGCCGCCCATATCCGCAGGGGTGAAGGTCTCCATCGCGTCCGGCTCCATGTCGGCGAGGCGTTCCAGGATGGGCATCATGCCGCCGCAGGTGTGATAGACGATGCGCTGCCCGACTTCGTGCGCCATAGCGATCAGTTCGCTGTCATAAGGCGCGACAAATTCGTCGAACAGCTTCGGCGAGATGACCGTCGAGGACGCCGCCCCGCCGCCGAGTTCCAGCAGATCGTAGCGCGCACCCTTCAGTGAGCGGATGAACGTCTTCTTGCGTTCCTGCAGGATTTTGATCAGCTCATGAACCCATTCCGGGTCATCGTAGGTCTCCAGGATCAACCGCTCCGTGCCGACCAGCTCGACGGCGTCCTGCCAGCAGCCCGGCTGCCCGTAGATGTCGAAGTAGCAGATGTGCCCGCGCACCAGCCCTCGTTCGCCGAATGCCTCGGCGGTGCGGTTGACGGCGTCCACGTCGATCTTGGGGTGGGTGACCCACTTGGCGATCAGATCGATGTCGCGCTTCTCTTTGATCAGCGGCTCGACCACCCAGTCGGTGTACTGGTTGCCCTGAAGCAGCATGTTCAGAGTCCCATCGGGCGTCACGAAGTGGTAGCGCGTCGTCCGGTATTCCGGATCGGGGATGTCTTCCGCCTCGATGCGCCAATGGTCGGAGACGACGCGGTGGGTGTGATCGAGCGGGTGGAGAGTAGTCTGATTGGGGTCGAAGTATTCGCCCCTGGCGGTGTCCGGCTTGTAGGGGACCGTCCAGACGTAGGCGTCCAGCCCATAGCGGTCAAAGAACTCGTGGTAAGGAATTCCGCCGAAGTATTTTTCCAGGAAGGAGAGCATCACATGATGCGTGGTCACCGGCAGTCGGTCTGGGATGCCGCCCTGCAGGGCGGTGAGCATCCGCTGGCGAGAGGTCATC